>JAIEPK010000339.1 GCA_019749875.1 Candidatus Binatia bacterium
TCTTCCTCTTCCGCATGGATCACTCCTGGCGCCTTGTCGCGCCTTCTCGGGTGTCCATCAAGGCGGGGGAAGTTCAGCTCGCCTGGCGGGGAAGGAGAGTGCGAGTGCCGAGAGGACGAGCGCCGACTGTCGCCGCATGCCAAGGTTTGCCCCGGCATAGACGAGCCCGGCGAAGGCAGGAGGTAGAAGAAGCACGCGCACAAGCTCGAGCGGCTCGAACTCTCGGCTGACGAGGCGACGCGCGAGAAGGAAGATGCCGAGGCCCACGGCAATGCCGATCCCGCGCGAAGCCGGTAGCCGCGGCTCAACGAGGTGATGAAAGAGCGGGAGCACGAGGCCAAGTACGATCCCATAGAAGTAGAGCGACGGTACGAGCGAGACGAGAGTCGTTGCGATGCGCTCTCCGCGAGTGAGAGTTTCCTCGCGGTAGGCGAGCTCCATCCCGACAAGCTCGCTCGGATCGGGAAGGAGCGTGAAGTTTGGCTCTGTACTCGTCTCCGGTGCGAAGACGAGAGGCCGGCGCTCAACGACGTTCGCGCCGAGGGGTGGCTTCGCGCGCGGTGCCCCGGAGAGGTGCTGGATGGGTGCGTCGGTAGGCATCGAGAGCTGTCCGAAGTGTCTTGGGCCCGGGGGCGCATTGGACACGAACGAGGGCCTTGCTGTCGAGCCCGCGTTTGTGGATCGCTCGCTCAAGGCGGCGAAGGCGGCTCTCGAGTTCGGTGAGGACGAGATACCCGTACACCCGCCGCTTCAGCCAAAAGCCGCGCGCGTCGCCCGTCTCGAGGGCGGCTCCGATGTCCCGCTCAATCGCAGCAAGCGTGTACGCCTCGGATGCCCGCTGACCGAGTAGGAAGACCCGGTAGAGCCGCGGTTCGCCGGCGGCCTGTTCCTCTGCGACGTGCGGAGCCTGGTCGACGGCGGGTGCGCCCTCGCCGAGAAGCGCTCGAAGTTCCTCTGTCTCCAGGCGGAGCCTCCGCTCCGCACCCATCTCGCAGAACCAGAGGAGTGCGAGGTGAACAGAGAGGGCTCGACTACCGGGCCGCTCAGCACGGTCTTTCGGAACACCGGCGGCAAGGGCACCCGCAAGCGTGAGCCGGTAGAGGGAAAGACGACCGCTGACAGGCTCGCGCACCACGAGGCCACTTGCGACGAGCGCGTCGAGATCGTTTCCGGGGTCTTGGCCGAGAAGTGCCGTGAGCGCGGCGCGAAGCGTTACGCGGTAGCGTCCAATGTGAGCGAGGATCCGCTCGCGCCGCTCGCGAGCGCCGTGGCTTGAAGGGGGCGTGCTCACCACAGCTCGTAGGCGAGACCGCGCTCGGCGCAGAAGTCATGGAACGCCTGGAGCTTCGTGCCACTGTACGAGCTTCCTACAAGCTCGACCGCGGTCAGGTGCCCGCCGTCGCGAACGACGGCATCAGGGCGCTTCTCGCCCGGGATAGCGCGTTCGAACAGGTCGTCTGCGATCTCATCCTCGTGAAGCCACTTCGCGGCACGAGTCGGCAGGTTTGCCCTCATCCAGAGATAGACCCCGGAAAGGTGCAGGTCGTGTGTCGTCTCGGTCTCGCGAGGCGGCCTCGGACGGCGCCGCCCGATCCGTGCCGCGACGACGCATGGCGTGTCGCAGACGGGCGTCCTTGCGAACCGGGCGCGCGTGAGCCGCGCAGCGGCCGCGAGATCGGGCGCAGGAAGGAGCGGCTGCCAGGTCGCAACCGGCCAGGTGAGCGGAATCTCGGCGGCGGCAAAGAGGTTCGTCGGCTCGACGAGTCCCTCCGCGGCCAACTTCCGCACCTGCGAGAGCGCGCTTCGGTGCGGCGAGGAGGCATCCTGCCACCACGTGCGTGCCACCTGACCAAGTGAGAGCACGCGCACGCGGAGCGTCAGCACATCGATGAGTTCCAGGTCTTGGCGAGTCAGCTCGACCATCGCCCTACCCTTGGCTGTCGGCGGTTTACCCTCCGGTTGCACGCCAGCTTACGGGAGAAGAAACCGCGGATCGCAATGCACCGTAGGTTGCTGCCAGAACAGCGATTTTTCAAGCGCTTGCCATGTGATGAGCTAGGCGAGCTGGACGAGTACTCCCGGACGGCGAGCCGTAGTTCTGCTCAGCCAAAGAGCCGGACGCGTGGGGAAGATGGGAGGGCGGGAAGACAGCCCCGCCCTTGGTGACCACGCTTACCTGCGAGGTCCACCCGTGCTCGGCATCTCCCCGCAGTCAGCGAACGAGTGGAACGCGTCAGCGCTCAAGACGACGTGGTCAAGGAGCCGGATGCCCAGCAGGTCACCCGCCTCGGCCAGCCGCTTCGTGACCTCGCGGTCTTCCGCGGAAGGCTTCACCTGGCCGCTCGGATGGTTGTGCACAGCGATGAACGCGGCAGCGTTTGCGAGGATGAGGCCCTTGAAGATCTCCCGCGGATGAACCGTGGTCGCGTTGAGCGTTCCGGTGCTGACCGTCTCGATCCCGATGAGACGGTTCGCGCTGTCGAGCGCGAGCGTGAGAAAGCGCTCCCGGTCCCAGCCCGCGACGTCGCCTGCGAGCAACTGCCAGACTTCTCGCGGAGAGCTGAGCCGTGGCCGCTCGCTCGTAGAGCGCTCGCGCACGGCGTAGACCCGGATGCGGCGCACAGGGCCGCCGCGGGGCGGCTCGATGCCGTCGAGCAGCGGCGTGCTGCTGGCCGTCATGACGCACCCTCCTCGGCCACGCGTGGCTCTTCTTCTGTCGCCGCAAGCGCAGCCTCGTACGCGTCGTCGAGCTGCGCCCACGGGATGCTTCCCGAATTCTCGAAGCCGCACTGATAGGCATGTACGAGGATGCGCGCGGCGCGAAACGCGGCGTCGATCCGCTCCGGCGGAATCAGCTCACGATCGACACCGTCGGAGTCCCGGTCCCGCTGCCAGCCCGTGGGGAGCGGCTCGCTTCGCGAAGGCGGCTGATCGATTTCGAGACCGTCCTCGGCGAACAGGCCCGCCGGATCCTCGGCCACGCGAGGCCCCACGATTGTCGCCTCCAGGGCCTTCTGGGCGGCGTGGTAGGCGTTCTCGATGCCGTCAAAGTGGTCGGCGTCAGTACGTTCGTAGGCGTGGACGAGCATCTCCGCGGCGAGCAGTGCCGCCTCTGCGCGCTCCTGCGCTATCGGCTCTTGGCCCTTTCCCCGGTTGATTCTGTGGACGGCTTTTCGCGCTTGCTGGTTCGTTCTCTTTCTCATGGTGGTTTCCTTCGCTTCCGCTGACGCTCCGGACCGCCCGCGGGGTTGTTGCCAAGCCCCCCCGAGTTCCGAAGTCCCCCCTGGAGAAAACTGTTTCCCCAGAGGGCGGAGGGCGTTCGTTCGCCAGGCCCTGGCGAACGCCCTCCGACCGGCGGGGAAACGGGTGGTGGAAGCGACGGGTCCGAGAAGCACGGTGAGGTGGCGGGGACGGGCGTGACGGCGGCAGAGCCGCCGGGCGCGACCGTTGCTCCTCGCTGCAGGGGCGGCGGAGCGTAGCGGACACGGCGCCGGGCGGCTGGGTGGCAGGATGCTGTTCAGCCGCGAGCGCTTCCGGCGAGCGACGACCTGGGGTGGTGGTGGAGGCGATCTCCCGCGCACGGTGTGGGGAGCAGGAATCGCCGGCGGGGCCCGATCCGCCGCTCAAGTGCGCTTCAGTCCGATGTAACGCTGCGCTCGAGGTGGTGCATAACATGCTCGACGGCCGTCGCCCGAGATCAGCCCTTGCGATGCTGTCGCAAGGGCTGGCCTTGGGGGGAACAGAGCCTCCAGAAATGGAGGACGAGATGAGTCAGCGGTTGGAGGTAATTGTTCGGATTTGCATTGACGGAGTTCGTTCGGACGTCGAGGGAGACCTTGACGCTCTGGGCATCGACTCCGCGTCGAAGGAGCCGCTCGCGTCGGATTTCGAGATGCTTCGCGGTGTCTGCGACCTAGCCGAAAGAGAGGCCGAACGAGCCGTTGGCGTCACGCTCGACGTCGAGGTTCATTGGGGCCAGCGAGCCTGGGCCAAAGAGGCTTCACGTGGCCTGCCCGCGGAGGAGCCTGTGCGCCGAGAAGCCGGGTTTTCGCCCTGTCGCGAGACGATGGGACGCACGCGTTAGAGGAGGCTCGAGGATCCCCCCTTGGCTCCTTTTCCTCTTCTTTCTTCCTTGCGACGCATGGTACAGACCGCGTCCATGAGCACCACGAACCGGCGACGGTGGACACACAAGGAAGCTGCCGAGTTCCAGGGCAAGTACAGCGAGATGATGCTCCAAACCGAACTGCGGCGGCTGCAAGGGACGAAAATAAACGGTCGAATCGCGAGCGAGAACATGGCTATTGACGGACGTCACTTCGAGGTCGACTACGTCGTGCTTGTGCCGCGCGTGGGCTTGGTCATCTGCGAGGCGAAATCGTTCGGCGGCCGGATCGTGGCAAGCAGTCATGGGCAATGGCGGCGAGGATCATCTCGCGAGAACTTTTTTCGAAACCCGTGCATTCAGGTCCTTCGCACCCGGGACCTTTATCAGCGGATGCTGGCTGCGAGCGGCATTGATAGGTGGCCGGTGATTCCTCTCGTGGTCATGACGACTCGTGGCGTGTCCCTCATAGTCGACCGGGCGAATCCGCCACAGACAGACGTTATCCGATTGGACTGACACACCGGAGGCCAACGAGTTCCGTGTCGCGAAGGAGCTCGGGAAGGCGCGCAGCGAGGTGTTTCGAGAGGCGCTTGAGGCCTACCTGTGGCTCTACCGGCTGCGGAAGCTGCAAGGCGAGGGTGAGCGCTGGGGCGCACCTCGAGGCGTTCGCGGCGAAGAAGACGTCGAGCGGCTGGTCCACCAGTACCGTCGGCGAAGGCGCGCTTGACGGGCGCCAGAATCGCGATCATAGCCGAAGAGCGACGCGACGTCGCGCGACCGGCGGCGGTGCGCATCGGTTCAGGATTCGCCTCCAGCCGTTTCTTGCACGAGCCGCTTCGCGAAGGATGTCCGCTAGCTCCTCGGAATCCACTCGCTCGTCCGGCGCGAAACGTTGCGCGGCGAACTCCTCGACGAGGACAATTCTTGTAGCAGCCCGCTTTGACAACTCGAGAATCCGGCTCCAAGCCTCGCAGGCGTACGCGAAGGTCTCCCGCTTGCGAAACGCAATCTCCAGCAAGAACTCTCGATAGCGCCCCTCGCGAAGTCCCACCGTTCGGCGCTTGCAGTTGTGAAAGATGTGCGCCGCCTCGTGGACGATGAAGTCGGCAAATTTGTCGGTCTCGCGAAAGTATTCCGTAGAGACGTAGCATGTCGTCTCCTCGCTCAAGCCCACGATACGCGGTGCATCATCGGCGAGAAGGTCTCCACCGATGCTTCCGAGGTACAAGTTGGCGAGGGTCCACGAGGTGTGAAGCCATGCGCTCTCCCGGAGGACGGCCTCGATATTGTCCTCGGTGAGAATGACGACGGATGTCTCGAGGGCGGCGAGTACAGCCTCGTGCTCAACGCGCGGGAAGAGCCCACAGACCATCGGAGCGAGCTTTGCCCGGGTGAACCGCCGCAACTCATCGCCGGACGGCACGGGGGCCACCGCGGGCCTCGTTCTCGCTCTTCGTCGCGCCGCGACCCGCGCGATGAGAGCGTCTGTCAAATCGCGCCTCGCAGCATGGCCGCTCTCGAAGACGTTCCCGGGCCATGCGGCATGTCTGGGGTCGTAGTCCCCCGTGGCGAGGTAACGCAGGATCTCATGGTTGCGCCCGGCCGCTCCGTTCGTGGCCAAAGAGCGAGCTCAGCGGCAACAGGCCGCAATTCCTCGTTCGCAACATGTCGGCGAATTGTCCGTCGAGAATGACTGACAGGCCCAATATGTCTGTCGCCAAAAATGCTCCGACGCAAATACATCTACAGTCGCATACTCTTGCCAGGTCGGCATCCCATTACCGTCACGCCCCTCAATCTGAAGTTCGAGGGGGAATGTCGTCATACAGTCTGGAATGGCCCTCCCGACGTACGTGGCCCCTCTACCTTGCCCATCGCTCATCAGCGGCGGTCCATCGAGAGACAAATCGCCACCAGGCGCAACGACCCTGAAGCTCCGATTCGGCGGTCCCTGATCGAGCACTACGGAGACTAAGGCACGGTTGCTGTATCGCAGGCCCCCAATGTCCGAGAATGCCACCCTACCTACCCCCTCGATCGACACTCCCGCTTCGCACCTACAGGTCTCAACACCCAAACCCACCACCCCAACGGTGCAGACGTCTAACGGATCATCGCAATAGGCTTCAGTTCCTGTCTCAATAGCAGATTCACAGAGCGAGGTCTCGCCTAGGAGGCTAATGGCATTGTGGCACCATGCATCACGCGGAGGGGCCGTACATTCACACTGATGCGTCTCACCACCGAATCGGTCAGTTTCCACCCTCCCACGCTTCGCGCAATGCGCCCCCGGCGCACATTGCGTATCGTCTTCACAACTTTCCCCCGTTTCGACGGTACCATTGCCACACGGATTACATACGCGCTCGCAGCCACTCTCCGGGTCATCAACGCCGCCCCTACAACGACACACGCGAGCCGCGATCGCGTCGTCCTCACTACCGAGTTTTCCTCGGAAGACAAATACGATGGCGCCGTCGAGTGGTCCCTTGCGCGAGACGTCCGCCAAATACTTCCATTCCGGCATAGTTGGATTCGGAGCAAACTCGAAGCTCCCCCCGGACGGCACCACCCCTACGGGGATACCGTGATCAGGCGTGGCCTCGGATCGCACGTTCCCACTCTTCGAGTCATAGAAGATATGCAGAACACCCGGCCCTAAGGGCTCACCAGTTTGGTTCACGAATTCAAACCCCTGGAGCGGCACCGACGAGACATCCGTACTCCCAATAACGTCGATCGCCGCATTCCCCTGGGGAGTAACGATACCCCGAAAGAAGTAGTCAAAAAGAGCACCAGAGTAACCCACCGCCAGAGGCACAAGCACGTCCGCGTAATCCTCCGCGACGGCCTCATCAAGAGTTTCAGGACCGTCGGTGCTCCTCACCAACGCATGCTCGATCGAGAAGCCATCCGCCAACACCAAACTACAGTAGCCGGTGTCGCCTGAACAATCGAGAGCGCTACTCCCCACACCGTACGGCGTATCCGGACACGGTTGACTGTCTCCAGGAACAAAGCCGGTCGTATCCTCGCTGAAGAAACGCGACGCAACGAACTCAGCTAGCCCCACGGCACCCTCTGCGTAAACGCAGCTACCGTTATCCTGATAGGCGTTTACGTCCCATAGATTGCCAATGCTGGCAGCGACCTCCAGCTCCACAGACTGCCGAGCCAACAGTCCTTGCACCGAGCTCTGCGCCGGCCGATCCCTCCGGTCACGGACAGCCGCTGCACGGATATGCGTCTCATAAATTGAGGGGTTCCACGGAGGATGAGCGTCATTCCGGACGTGAGCCGGTGAAGTCAAATCTTGCACCAAGTGCATCACTTGTCCTAACGTTCGAAACACGTCGACACTGTGGTCGCCGAAGGCAGTCCGACTCCTACCCACATACCAGTCATGCCTCTGTCGCGGCGAACCAGCGCGAAAAGCCTGGAAGAGCGCCTCGCGCGCCGCGGCCCAGGTGTACTCGTTCCCTTCACCACCTCCCTGAGCCCACACAGCCGAGGAGTCGCACCGCCCTGCACAGCCGTCATCCAACCCAAGATTTGAGATGGGTTCATGGAAGTGCCGGCGGAAACGACCAAGATTTGCTGAGGTCGGCAGATCCCAATCGTCCTCTCGAATGGCACCCTGCTGAAGTCGCGCAGCACAGTCCTCTGGGCTACCGCCAAACTCCAACCATAGCAGTGCGCGGGCCAACCTCGATCGCTCGTCGAGGACAGCACGGCGCGTGATCTCACTATGCGCGTCCACTTCGTAGGCGAATGCGCGAGCGTCGCCAGCCAGAACAACAAGTGAGGAGACTACAACCGAAAGACTTATGACACGCCAGAGACGCACATAACCTCCAGTATACTCGCGACGACAATCAAATGACGCTGATTCGCCAACCCTCAGCACAATCGAACACGAACTCCACTATTCGAGAAGTAGGCTGGCCGTCGATCGTATTCGCCATTCGGTATTGACGCACAGTCCCCCGATTGGACGCTTGGGTGAGGTCTGTTGTTATCCTCGAGCCGACCGCCTGCCGCGAGAGGGCATCGGGGTAAATCACCGACAGGCGCTGCTCATACGTCCCTCGACGACTAGCGACGATCACATTAAGCGATCTAGCAAACGCGTTCTCCTTGATGCCGTCACGGTATTCACGAATTAGTGCCTGAGGCTCAAAGAATGTCGCCAGCGATAGACTGGACTGCAGAAGCTCGACCGCCTCCCTGGCCAGCAACTCTGTGCCCGGTCGGATCAACTCAGCAAACAGAATACCGCTTACGCTACCAACACGCGTTAGTTGCAACACGTCCGTCCCACCCGCTGCCCAGGCTCGGTCATCATCAAACAACTCCAACAGCGCGGAGCGTGCCTTGCTAGAAAGATGGGCGCGGTGGATCTGATCTCTTATGGCCGCTAGCGACGCTGATGGATCCGTAACGCTCTCAATCTCGCCGTTGGTGCCAACCAATGCGCGCTGAAATAGTCGACTCGACTCGACTACGATGAATAAGTTACGCTCCTTCGCTGCTGCATCAAGAAGTTTGACCGTTCGGGCAAGAAAGACCTTGAGCGAGCTCGCCCTGGACACCCCCAGGATTAGCTTGTCGAGATCCACTTCCCCGCGGGCCATAGGGCATTCTGCGCCAGCCCGACCGGCGAATGTCATCATCTCAGATTCAAGCAGTTTTAGTTCCGAAGAGGAGCGCACTGGCAGCCCAGTTTCGTCTGCCTGCGCCCATGGGACATTCGGCTGCAACGCCAAGAAGCAAAAGGCCACCGCCAGTGACTGCAGATACTGCAGATGAAAGAATCGCCCGGCCGACCGAGTCTGCAACTGAATAGGTGTCAAGCGTGGCACGCAAGACCTCATTTCTCACCGCAACGAGGTGGCTGGGCTGGATAACATGTTCGAACAACAGTGAGTGGGTCTTTCGTCACAACTGACGCGATCACGCTTCCCTCGCGCGCCAGGCCGAGCAACGAAAGACGCCGACGCGGAAAGCCATATCGCGCTTGACCTCGGGGCGCCACCCCCAAATGAGGGTTGGCTGCCGGCGGATTGGCAACTATCCGCCTTCCTGCTCCGCTATTCCGCACGTACATCGCCTCTCTCGTTTCAAGTTAGCCAGTAATCGACAACCCGCGAACACGAGCCACGTCCTTGAAGACCTTTGTCAGGAGCGCACCGCGGTTCCGAACGGGCTGAACCGACGCCGCCTCCCTGAGCTGACTCAGCCCCTGGTGGATCAGGTCCGGACCGAGAATCTCCGCACACTTCGTCCACCAGAGCGCATCATCCCGGCTCCCCACCTGCTCGACGATGTCCTCGACGAGTAAGCCGACCTCTGGGTCGAGGCACACACCATGGCGAGCACGCCGCTCAGATCGCTGCTTCGGGCGCTCTCCGCGCTCGAAGACGATGAGCCACTCGCCGTTTCGTCGTGACTTCTCAAACCGAAAGCTTTTCAAGGTCGGAACACTCCGGTCGAGAAGCCCTTGGCTGAGCTGCCGGAGGATGGTCCGGAGGTTGTCGGGCCGCGCAGCTTCGATCGGGAGCGCGCGTCCGATGTCTGCCACGAAGCGCTGATGGACCGCTTGCGAGACGAACTTCTTCGAAAGGTACAGGGCGAGCCGCTGTTCAAGCGGCTTCAGAGACCGAAAGAGATGGGAGCTGAAGCCAATACAGAAGAACCCCCGTGTCCGCGCGATCTGCTGGAACACGCGACTTGCTTCGATGAAGCCGAAGGGAAGCTCCTCCTGGGCACTGCGCCCAGGCCGCGGCTTGAAGTAGCAGACATCGCCGAAGAGCCTCCAGTTCATGTCGACATAGGCTTGCCGCTCTCGGTCCCAGAATGCGTTTCGGCAGTGAAAGTCGTAGCCACGGAGGATGTCGAGATCGCGTCGCAAGCGCGCATAGTCCGCACGCGACGGGTTTCGCGCTTCGGGCCAGATCCTCAAGAGTAGTGCTCGAGGTGTGCCGAACTGAATCTGCGTGCCGCGCGAGCCCTGCTGCACGTAGAGTTGGACGAGTTCGTAGAAGACGCGTTGCGTGGTCGCTCCGCCGAAACCGAAGGCACCCGGGTAGCACTTCCATTCCCGAACGACCTCCTGGCCGTCCTTCCCCGTAATGGTGTCGCTGTAGCAAAGGGGCTCGCGTCCGGATGCAGCCTGACGATGCTTGTGGAACCGAAAGAGCGGAAACTCTGCGAGGTCAAAATCGTACCGGCCGTCGACCTCGTCGACGTCTTCGAGTGATCGCCGCAAGGCGCCAGGCGGCCGACCGATCTCGCGAGGCAGGATGGCGCCGATCACATCCCCTGCCCTGGTGATTGTTCTTGTTGTCTTCATCTGCTCAGCACACTAACCCGCATTCACCCTTTAATGCATTAGTACAGTTTTGTTTTTTGTACTTTAAGAAGTACTTTACCCCCTCGATTCACGAATCGTCTCCGGACCTTGCCGCGTTTTCTCCTAGCGAAAGCACGAACCCTCCCTAGTGAAAGCACGAACTTAGGAGCGCGTTTCCTAGTAAAAGCACGAACTGGCCGGGCCCAGTTCCTAGTGAAAGCACGAACGTCTTTCCGCGCCTGTTCATAACTTCCCTGCGCCAAAAATTTCGCCGCGGGGCGCAAAGCGCCCCGCGGGGGAAGAGCGCACCCGAACTCCCCTCTCCCGGCCCCGAAGCGTGGTGACGCCCCGCGCTCCGGCACCCTCCCGCCAGGAAACCACACCTGGCAGTCGGCTGCGCTCTGCGCGCGGGCCGTGGCGCATTCGGGTGAGGCCATTTTGGCCTCGCGGGCCTCCCTCGGGGTGAAGGCCCGCTCACCCAAAAAATGTTGGGGGAGCCTGAACCGGAGGAGACCATGGAAGGCTGGAATCGGTCCGCCGTCGCTCGCTTCTCGTCCGCACGCACCCTGGGAGCTTCTGACGCGAACCGCCCTCGCGGTGAGGGGTAGAGAGATGGCCCGCAATCGGACCCACGCACGAGACGAGCGGCGCCGCGCTCCCGCTTCCGCCGAAGACGAGTCGCATCGTCTCCTCGACGTGACCGAGGCGTCCCGGCTTCTCGGTCTCAAGCCCGCAACTCTCTACCAGTGGGCCTACAAGCGCCGGATTCCCGTCGTGAAGCTCTTCGGAAAGCGGGGAGCCCTCAGGTTCCGCTTGAAGGACGTTCTCGACCTGATCAACGATTCCGTTCGTCCCGCGGACCGGCCGTCTTGGCCCCAGAGGTAGCGCG
The DNA here is from genome assembly GCA_019749875.1 of Candidatus Binatia bacterium. Taxonomy (GTDB): domain Bacteria; phylum Desulfobacterota; class Binatia; order UBA12015; family UBA12015; genus VGTK01. The sequence goes on from JAIEPK010000339.1 coordinate 11,350, forward strand.
CGAGAGGCGCGCCGTGAGGACCCGACCCATGAGAACGAGCGAAGAGAGGCTTGCCGCGAAACGCCGGCGAGAGCGTGGTGTCTTTGAGCGCCCCAAGGGCTCAGGCGTCTGGTGGATTCGCTACCACGACGAGAGCGGGCGTGAGCATCGAGAGCGCGTCGGCCCGAAGGGGCTCGCGCTCGAGGTCTACCGTAAGCGAAAGACCGAGATCGCCGAGCGGCGCTTCTTTCCCGAGCGAATCCGCCGCCGCGAGGTCCGAGTTGCTGAGCTCATTGACGACTACTTGACGCGGATCGCGCATACCCACCGGAGTTACGCCGAGTCGCTTCGCCATGCCGCCCTCTGGAAGAGCGCTCTTTCCGGCCGCACGCTCCGTGAGGTCGTGACCGGAGACCTCGAGCGGTACAGGGCACGGCGCCTCGCGGGCGAGCTCCGCCCAAGCGACCGACGAAAGGGCACGCGCGCCCGGGGCGCGGTCAAAATCGCTACGGTGAACCGGGAGCTCAGCTTCCTTCGCCGCGTCTTCAACGTCGGCATCGCAGATGGCCTGGTGGAGGCAAACCCCGTCAAGCCGTCCCTCTTTGCGAAGGAGAACAACGCACGGGTGCGATTCCTCACCGCCGAGGAAGAAACCCGCCTCCGTGAGGCCGTCACGGACGAGAGCGCCTGGACGAAGATCGCGGTTGCCATTCACACGGGACTTCGGCGGGGCGAGGAGTTCGGACTCCGCTGGGAGCATGTCGATTTCACGGTCGGCATCATCACCATCCCGCGCTCAAAGAGCGGCGAGGCGAGGCGCGTGCCGATGAACGACGAAGTCCGGCGACTGCTCCGGGACCTCCCGAGCCGGATGAAGAGCCGTTGGGTCTTCTCGTCGCTGAATGGCCGGACTCCGCTCGACGCGAAGAACTTCGTGAGTCGCGTCTTCCTGCCCGCGCTGGAGAGGGCGAAGATCACGAACTTCCGCTGGCATGACCTCCGCCACACGTTCGCAAGCCGCCTCGTCATGGCGGGCGTCGACCTCCGCACCGTCCAGGAGCTGATGGGCCACCAGTCCTACGAGATGACGCTCCGCTACGCGCACCTCGCTCCCGCGCACACGCTCGACGCGGTTCAGCGGCTCTGCCCGCCGAGCGAAGAAGCGCCTACAAGCGCAACCGGCACCACTACCGGCACTAGCGCGCCCGATGCGAAGAACGACGTCGAAAAACTGGACGTCAAAACGTCAGAAGCCCCTGATCGGACAGGGGCTTCTGCGAGAGCGGGCGACCGGGATCGAACCGGCGACGTCCAGCTTGGGAAGCTGGCATTCTACCGCTGAATTACGCCCGCGTGCCCCGACTCATACCGTCACCACCGCGAGCAAGCAATGCCACCGTCACCTCGCCTCGCGTGCCCGCCCGGAGAGTGCCCGCGCCGTCGCAGCACCGGCCGCGCCCTCGCGCTGCCGGTAGCCGTCGCGACGCCACCGACGCCGCACGCAGCGACGCCGCCGCCGCGCCCACGCAACGACGTCAGGACCATTGTTCTCCGCGACGGCTCCGCTATCAGTACGTCGCACGCGGCGGCCACACCGCAGCATGACGACGAGGAGGGCGAGGCGATGGACGAAGCGATCGACCGTGCGACGACCCGCCGACGCTCGCCCGCGGTTGCGCTCGTCCGGATGGCCTCCATCCCGTTCGAACGACGTGCGGGGTCGCCAGCGCGATCGGCCACGGTGGCCGCGATCCGCGTGCCGGGCCCGATCGAGCGCACGGTCACGCAGCGACGCGGCGGCTTCGGCCAGCTCGGAGACGCCGTGTCGCTCGACGACCGCGCCTGACGTCGCGCACGCATCATGCGTCGCATCCAGGTTTGCGCCCGTCCGGGGTGGCGGGATCTCGCCGAGCGCGTCGGCTTCGTCACGCACACCCTGCTCGGCGAGCCGTACTGGTGGGAGGAGCACTACTACGCGTTCGAAGCGTCGGCCCTCGAGCGCGACGTCGATGCCGCGGTCGTCGCCCTCGGCGAGATGTGCGACGCGGTCGTCGAGCGCGCGGTCGTCGACGACGAGATCCTGCGCTCCTTGCACATCCCGGAGCCGTGGTGGGACCGCGTCGCACAGAGCTGGCGTGGCCGCGACCCCGCGCTGGTCGCGCGCTTCGACCTCGCCTACGACGGCGGCGGCGACGCTGCGATGCTCGAGGTCAACGCCGACACGCCGGGCATGGCGTTCGAGTGGGGCGTGGTCCAGTGGCTGTGGCTCGAGGACGCGCTGGCAGCGGGACACGTCCCCCCCGGCAGCGACCAGCACGATCGGCTGCATGCGGAGCTGGTCGATCGCTTCCGCAGCATCGCTGCAGGACACGCGCTGCTGCACTTCGCGGCGTCGCACCGCAACGTCGAGGATCGCGTCGCAGCGAACGATTTGCGCGACTGCGCGGAGCAGGCCGGCTGCGCGACGGAATTCGTCGCTGTCGAGGATCTGGGCGTCGATCGGGACGGGCGCATCACCGACTTGCAGGACCGCCTGGTCACGATGCTCGTCAAGGTCTACCGCTGGGCGCTGCTGATCCGCGAGCCGTTCGCCGACGCGCTCCGCGCGCCGGCTGCGCCGGAGATCGTCGAGCCGTCCTGGAAGCTCATCCTGTCGTCGAAGGGCGTGATGGCCTGGCTGTGGCGGCTGTTCCCCGGCCACCCCAACCTGGTGCCCACGTGGTTCGCGGATGACACGGCGGCGTCACCGGGTGCGGACTACGTCACCAAGCCGCTGCGATCGGTGAAGGGAGCGAACGTCCGCATCGTCGCCCGCGCCCTGCCGGGCGGCACGGCCGAGAGCGACGGGCCGTACGGCCTGGAGCCGCGCATCGTGCAGGCCTACCGTCCGCTGCCGACCTTCCGCGACGAACGTGGTCACGTCGTTCACGCCCAGGTCGGCGCCTGGGCCGTCGCCGGCAGACCGGCGGGCATCGGCGTCGTCGAAGGCGACGGTCCGATCATCACCCAGGACGCGTCCCGCTTCCTGCCGCACGTCATCCTGCCGTGAGCGCACCATCGATGATCCCCGCGTCCCACGACGGCTTGCTCTTCCGCCCACCGCTGCGCGGCGAGCGCGACTACGTCCACGTCGCAGACATCGTGGCCGCGATCGATGCGGCCGTCGGCGACTGGCCGAACCTCGCGCTTCGCCTGACGGCGCCGGCAGCGTGCGCGATCGCGATCGTCGCCGAGACGGAACGCGTACCGACGGAGCAGGTGTGCGGACGCTTTCAGATCGAATCTCCGCATCCGTCCCGCTACGCCCTCGTGCGGCATCCGAACCTGCCTGCCGATCGCCGCGTCGTCGTGGACGACGCCGCGATGAGCGCCGGCGCGCGGATCCGTGGACGGCGGATCGACGCGCCCCCGACGAGCGGCTTCACGTTCGTCGAGCGCTTGACGGCGCTGGTCGTCGAGCTGCTGCTCGACTCCGACCCGGAGGACTACTGGCGCGTCGCCGAGCTGGTGCTCACCGAGCATCCCCGCGACGACGCCGCGATCGGCTTCGAGATCGTGAGCTGCGTCGCACGACGCTTCTGGAAGGGCGTCGCGTTTGCGGACGGGCGCGCGATCGGTCATGTCGTCCTCGTCCTCGCGCCGCGCCCGCCGGGCGACGACGCGTCCTCGTGATCCGCAGACGAGAGCCAGATGCAAGGCAATCCTCCGCTGACGGTAGCCCAGGTGCGTGACGTGATGTCCGGCGTCGTGCACGGATTCGACGTCGCCTCGCTCGACGAGGAGCGACCTTTCTTCGAGATGGGCATCGACTCGCTCGATGCGGCCCAGCTGCTGATGGCGATCGAGGAGCGCTTCGGGCTCCGCGTCGCCGACGGCGAATTCGAGCTCTGCGACTCGCTCGCCAACATCGTGCGCTACTTCGCGGCGCGCGCGCCGACGGGCTCCGGCGAGCCCGTGCCCGTGCGTCCGGCGTGAGCGGCCCCGCTCGCGACGACCGCGACGACCGCGCGCCGTGGCACGAGGGCCGACGGCACGCGATCCACCAGATCGTGGACGCGACACGACAGCTCCCCGAGGCGCGTCGCGAGGCGCTCACGGTGATGCGCGCCTTCGAGGCGGGAACGCTCGCCGAGCGCCCACCGGACCGGCCGCTCCGCGGCATGGTCATCGTCAACGAGCTGATCGCGCTCGAGGCGATCGAGGCGGCGAAAGCCTATGCGCGCTCCGGCATCCACGGCGCGGCGGACGTCGACGGGCTCGAGCTGCTGACGATCGCTCTCGAGCACCTGCCGCCGGCGGCCGCAGGCATGCCGTTCCGCGACGACACGGCGCGCGACTTCCAGCTGGTACGCCACCCCGACCCGGGCCGTCGTCCGTTGATCCTCGTCTTCTGCGGCCTCGCACAGCGCTTCGCGATGCCGCTCAACCTCGCGCACCGCTGGTTCGCACGCCTCGGCGCACACGTGGCCTACCTGCGCGACCTGCGTCGTGCCTACTACCTGGCCGGCATCCAGTCGCTCGGCCAGGACTACGCCGCGAGCTGCGCGGCGCTGCGCGACGTGGCGCGCTCGCTCGATGCGTCCGGCATCGTCTGCGTCGGCAACTCCGCCGGCACGTTCGGCGCGTTGAGCCTCGGGCTCGACCTGCAGGCGGCCGGCGTTCTGTGCTTGTCCGGCCCGACGCGCCTCGATCAGAGCCGCGCCGACGTCGAGCGCAGCTTCGCCGCAGCGGGCATGTCGATCGCGACGGTGCCGCCCGAGCACTTCGACCTGCGCCAGCGCTTCGCTCTCACGCCGCGGCGGCCGAGAGTGCGGCACGTGCACGGCGCCGGCAACGACGTCGACCGCTCCGAGGGCGAGAACCTCGCAGGCATCGCCGGCGTCGAGCTGCTGCCGATCGCCGGCTGGGAGCGACACAGCGTGGTCGAAGCACTGATCCCGAGCGGTGCGTTCGACGGCCACCTGCGCTGGCTGGTCGGCACGACCGCAGCCGGCACTGCCGGGTAGCGACACGGGCCGCCGATCCGCTGCCGTCGCGCGCCGGCTTCTTCCACGACGCGCGCGGCGTTCGCGTCAGCAGAAGTCGGATCCCCCATCGACGTTGACGTTCGCACCCGTCATGTACGAGTTTCTCTTCGACCCGACGAACGCGATCACCGCGCCGATCTCCTGCGGATCCCCGGCGCGCGGCATGTGCGCCGGATGCCCGTAGTCCTCGGCGATCCAGCGCATGCAGTCGTAGAGATTGTCCGCGTCCAATCCCCGCTCCGCGGGCAGCGCACGCATCGCCGCCTTGAAGCTCGCCGACGCGAACGACCCGGGCGACACGGTGTTCACCAGGATCTCCTCCTTCGCCAGCACCAGCGACATGTTCTTGCTCACGCTGGTCATCGCGGCCTTCGCAGCGGTGTACGCGGCGAGCGTCTCGCTCTGTCGCTTGGTCGAGTGCGCGGAGACGTTCACCACGCGCGCCCACGCGGCGGTGCGCAGCAGCGGCAACGCCGCGCGCGTGCAGCGCACCGCGGACATGGCGCCGAGATCGAACGCGCGGTGGTACTCCTCGTCGGGGATGCCGTCCCACGTGGTGCGCGTGCCGCCGGGCCCGGCCGCGTTCACCAGCGTGTTGAGCTCGCTCCAGCGCTGGCGGATCTGCTCGAACGCGGCATCGATCGAGGGCGGATCGAGCAGATCGATGCGCACGCCCCACGCGTCGGGGCTGCCGAGCTCGGTCAAGCGCGCGACGGTCTCGTCGATGCCGGCCTGATCGCGCGCCAGCACCACCACGCGGGCGCCGTCGGCCGCGAAGCACTCCGCGGCCGCGCGGCCCATGCCTTTGGTTCCACCCTGCACGCAAACGGCGGCGTCCTTCAGCCCGAGATCCATCGCGTCACCTCCTGGTCGGCTCGTCGCAGGACACCATTCGACAATCGACCGCGAGTCGTCTAGCGACGCCGCGTGACGAACGTGCTGAAAGCGGCGGCGGTCGGTCTCGCGCTCGCACTCTCCACGGCTGCGTGCGGCGGTGGCGACGGCTGCGCGGGCTTCATCTCGATCAATGCGACACCCGAGCAGTGCGCGGCGCTGGCCGAGAAGTACGGCTGCTCGGGCTTCAACGTCGACGGCCCGTCGTGCGGCCTCACGGCCTGCGCGACCTGCGACAACCTGTAGCCCGCACCGCACGAGTCACGGCGACGGGAACGCGTCGCGCAGGAGCGGCAGCAGCACCGCGCGCGCGCCGCTCGCGGTGAGGTGGTGCGTGTCGGCGTAGAGCACGACGTCACCCGACGTCACGACGTAGCGCGCGCCGCTCGCATCGAGGAAGCGCGGCCGCGGATCGAGCACACGGCCGCCCGCGGCGACGATGCGCTCGGCGAGCTGCGGATCTCCGTCGGCGATGCCGTTCGACGGCGGCGACGCGGGTCGCGCGAGGAACGGCGTCGGGTCGTCGCCATGCGCCGCCGCGCGCGCCATCGCCTCGGGCACGTCGATCGACTGCCGCGGGATCTGCAGCAGCACCCACGGACGGCTCCCGGCCGCGACGAGACGCTCGACGGTCACGAGCAGGGCCGCCTCGAGCTCGGCCGCACGCTCGCCGTCGGCACCACGGTAGCCGTTCCAGTTCGCGATCAGCACGACGTCGGCGATGCGCTGCTCGTGCGCGAATGCGAGCACCGCCTCGGCCCAGCGCGGCGCCTGCGCACCGAGCCCGAAGCGCGGCTGCGCCTCGCGCACGAAGCCGACGACGGGAGCGCTCGACACGTGCGTCACCGCGACACCTGCCTCGCCCCGCTCCGCGAGCAGCGCCGCGAACGCCGGCAGCGCCGCCATGGCATGGCTGTCGCCCCAGACCAGGAGTCTCGGCGGGGCAGCGCTCGTGGCGGCACCGATGCGCACGACGTTGCCGGCCTGCACGTCCGCGACGCTGACGTCGCGCAGGAACGCACGATCGCTCTTCGCCTCGAGCGCGCGCAGCGACGCCGGCGGGAAGCGCTGCGGCAGGCCACCGGTCGCCGACACGACGCCACCGGCTGCGATCGTGAGCACGAGCGCGCCGGCGGCGATCCCGGCGAACGAGCGCCACGTCGCGAGCACGCGGCGCTCGCGAAACGGGGTCTCGACGAAGCGCCACGTGAGCCACGCGAGCGCGCACGACACGACGAGCAACGCGCTGCGGGTTGCGATCGTGAGCGGCGTGAAGGACTGGGCACGCGCGAGCACGAGCAGCGGCCAGTGCCAGAGGTAGAGCGAGTAGGAGATGCGCCCCGCGGCGACGAGCGGAGCCGCAGACAAGGCCGTGCCGACCCGCGTCGTCGCGTCGGCGGTGGTCCACAGGATCAGCGCCGTGCCGAGGCACGGCGGCAGCGCCGCCAGCCCCGGGAACGGCGTCGTCTTGGCGTAGGCGAACACCGGCACCAGCAGCGACACCAGGCCGAGCAGCGCAGCCGCTTCGCGACCGACGAGACGTCTTCCCGGCCGATCCGAGCCCGCCGCGAACGGAGCCACGACGGCGACCAGCACCCCGAGCAGGAGCTCCCAGGCGCGCGCCGGCAGCAGGTAGAACGCGAACCACGGCGCGCGCGCGACCGCGAACACGCTGGTCGCGAAGCTCGCGAGCAGCAGACCGACGACCAGCAGAACACCCGGCGCCGGCGCGAAGATCGTGCCTCGGTACCGCCGCCGCGCACGCACGGGCGACCGTTCGGCGCGCGCACGGAACACCGCCACCAGCAGCAACGGCGCGACGACGTAGAACTGCTCCTCGACGGCGAGCGACCACGTGTGCAGCCAGGCGAGCCGCTCCGCCGCGCCCGCGAAGTAGTCGGTCGTCGACCAGAAGAAGACGTTCGCGCCGCCGACCGCCTGCCAGGCGAGTGCGCGGCCGAGCGCAGCGTAGTCGTCCGGCAGCAGCACGAGCCCGCCGATCGCGAGCACGACCGCCCCCACGACGACCAGCGCCGGCAGGATGCGTCGTGCGCGCCGCTCCCAGAACTCGCCCGCCGAGAACCGTCCCGCACGGAGATCCGTCCATGCGACGCGCGTGATCAGGTAGCCCGACAGCACGAAGAACACGTCGACCCCGACGTACCCGCCGGGCGCACCGAGTCCCGTGTGAAACAGCAGCACGGCGAGCACGGCCACGCCGCGCAGGCCGTCGATGGCGTCGCGCCGGCCACGAGCCTCGGACGCAGCGCGAACGGCCACGTCAGGCGGAAACTCGCGCTGCCCGCCCTGCGCAGCCGCGGCCCGTCGATCCACGCGCGTCCCTTCCATCGATTGCCGGAAAATGCAAAATCTGCGGCGCCGGGCGCTCCAGCCGGTGACCTCGCAGCGGCATTGGGCTAGCATGCGCCGCGGCCAGCCCGCCGCCATCCGCGTCGATGAAGAGCACCATCGAATCGATCCGCGCCACTGGAGGCCGCACGTCGTGGCGATGAGCGCGCCGCACGCCCGCGCGATCGAGGCCGCGGACGCCCGCGACGAGCGCGCATCGTCGATCCCGTTCAGCGTCGTCGTCGCCACGCGCGATCGCGGCGCGACGGTGGCGCGCGCGATCGCCTCGATCCTCGCGACGCGCTACCCCGAGGTCGAGCTCATCATCGTCGACCAGAGCCGTGACGCCGCGACCGAGAATGCCGTCGCGCCGTATCTCGCACGCGCCGACGACGGTGCCTGCGTGCGCTACCTGCGCAGCGCGACGACCGGCGTGTCGAACGGACGCAACCTGGGCATCGAAGCCGCGCGCAACGAGTGGATCGCGATCACGGACGACGACTGCGAAGTTCCGACCGGCTGGCTCGACGCGCTCGCCGCCGCCGTCACTGCCCAGCCGGGCGCCGGCATCGTCTGCGGCAACGTCCTGCCCGCGCCGCACGACCCGCGCGCCGGATTCATCCCGAGCTACGTGCGCGCCCAGCCGCTGCTCGCGACGAGCATTCGGCAGAAGCACGAGGTGGAGGGCATCTCGGCCTGCATGGCGGTGCGGCGCTCGGTGTGGCGCGCGCTCGGCGGCTTCGACCCGCGGCTCGGCGTCGGCGCGCCGCTGCGTTCGGGCGCCGAGAGCGACCTCATCGTACGGGCGCTGCTGGCGCGCGTGCCGGTCTACGAAACGCCGGAGTTCGCGCTCGTGCACCACGGCTTCCGCACCTGGCACGAGGGCCGCGAGGTCGTCGCACGCTACTGGTTCGGCAGCGGCGCCATGTACGCACGACAGCTGCGCCGCGGCCGCTGGCAAATCGTCGGCGTCCTCGCACGGATCGCACGACGCGCCCTGCACGGGCGCTCGCGCGTCGCGGCGAGCCTCGGAGAGCGCGCCTATGCCGGCCTACGCGCGCGCGCGTTCGCGCACGGCTTCGTCGCCGGCGCGCTGCTTCGGGAACGCGAGCCGCACGACGTAGTCCGAGCCGAGCCCGCCGATCGCGAACGCGAGCAGCACGAACGACGGTGACGCGAGCGCGCGCTCGAGCGTGAGCGCCAGCGGCAGCAGCAGGAAGTACAGCTCGGCGAGCGGCGCCCCGCCATACGTGCGCAGCCGCGCCGGCAGCGCTGCCCGGCCGCGACGCCAGCACAGGTCGAGCGCGAGCCACAGGACCGCCGCCATGAGCGGCACCGCGGAGCGTGGCCACGCCAGCACGACCACCAGCACCAGCAGCGCGACCTCCGCCGACAGCGCCCCGCGCAACCACGGGTCGAGATCGCGCCCGGAGGCGCCGTACGTGCGCAGCTGCGCGCGCCGGTCGGCGTCGCGATCGTGCAGCTGATGGATCGTCATCCAGCGGATGCCGATTGCGAGCCCGAAGAGCGCCAGCGCCCAGGTCGCGGGCTCGTGCCATCCGTCCACGCGCAGCGCCGCGACCGCGAGGACGGGAACCATCCACTGCGCCGCAGCCGCAGCGACGATACCGATCCGACCGCGCTCCTTGAGCCGCAGTGGTCGATGCGAGTACGCATGCGCGAGCACGAGCCCGCCGACGATCGCGACCGGCCCCGACGCGCCTTTCGACCAGGCCGTCGACGAGCCGAGCGCGAGCCCCGCGGCCGCGACCACGAACGCGGTGCTCGCCCGGACGCCGAGCGCCGTCGCACGACTGTGCTTGCCGGCGCGCGCGTCGCTCACGCGGTCGGCGAGCTCGTTGCTCGCGTAGCCGAACGCCGCGAGCAGCGCGACGGTCGCGAGCGCTGCGGCCACGTCCCCCAAGGGAGCCGCGGGCGCGAGCAGGACGGCCGCGCCGGCTGCGAGCAGCAGCTTCGACTGCACCCACTCGCGCCAGCGCGTGAGCGCGATCACCGCGCTCACGCCGCGCGCGAGGCCAGCGCGCGACGCGATCGTCTCGTCGGGTGGAATTTCTGACGGACGCACGACGATCTTCCCGAAGCGTCCCTGCATCGGCGCGCGCGTCGCGTCAAGCCCACGTGTCGTCCGCGACGCCGCGCGTGCGACGTGCTAGCGTCGCCACGCGACATGCTGGCGCCGCGCATCCAGGGTTTGCCGCTGGTCGGTGCGTTCTTCGCCCACCGCGCCGACCCGCTCGACTTCCTGACCCGCGCGTCGCGCCTGGGCGACGTGGTCGGCTTCCGGCTCGGACGCAGCGAGTTCCACCTGATCTCGCACCCGGACGGCGTGCAACGCGTGCTGGTCGACAATGCCGCCGCGTACCACAAGACCGGCCCGGGCCAGGACCTGATCCGCTACGCGTTCGGCGACGGGCTGCCGACCAGCGAAGGCGAGCGCTGGCGCGCCCAGCGCCGCACGACGGGCCCTGCATTCCGCAACGATCGCATGGCCGATCTGGTGCCGGCGATGGCGAGCGGCGCGAGCGTCCTGGTGGATGCCCTGCTGACGAGTGCGTCGCGCGGCGACGCCATCGAGGCGACCGAGACCTTCGCGCGCGTCACGCTCGAGATCGCGAGCCGCGCCATGTTCGGCGTCGACCTCGCGAGCCCCGCGAGCCCGGTCGGCGCCGCGCAGATTGGACACGCGACCGGCGGCAGCGCGCAGGCGGCACGCACGACCGGCGGCAGCGCGAGCACGGACCGCACGACGCCGCAGCCCGATCGCGCCGCCGCGATCGAGCGCGCGCTCGGCACGATCCGCTGCGAGGTGACGCGCCGTGGAACGAGCTTGACGCACGGCATTCTCGGCACGTCGGCTCCCACACCGGGCAACCGCCGCTTCGCCGCCGCGATCCGGGACCTGCGCGCCGTCGCCGCATCGATGCTCGCGCTGCGCCGCGCAACGTCGCGCGACGACGGCGGCGAGCCGCCCGACGACCTGCTCGCGATCCTGCTCGGCGCGGACCACGCAGCGAACGGCGACGGCGACGAGGCGCTCCTCGACCAGCTCGTGCCGCTGCTCATCGCGAGCCACCTCACGACGTCCAACACGCTCACCTGGACGCTCTGGCTGCTGTCGCAGGATGTGCAGGCTCGCGAGCGCGCCGAGGCCGAGGTCGACCGCGTCCTCGGCGGACGCACGCCCGGCGCGGACGACGTCGAGCAGCTGCCGTTCGTGCGCGCCGTCATCGACGAGGCGATGCGCCTCTACCCGCCGGGCTGGCGGCTCGTGCGCTGGGTCGCGGACGACGACGAGATCGCCGGCTTCCGCATCCCGCGTGCGACGCGCGTCTTCCTGTCGCCGTGGGTGACGCATCGCCATCCCGCGTGGTGGGACGCCCCGGACGCGTTCCGGCCCGAGCGTTTCCTCGCGCCGGCGCACGAGCGCTTCGCCTACTTCCCGTTCGGGTTCGGCGTCCGGCAGTGTCTCGGGCGGCGCTTCGCGCTGCTCGAGGCAACGGTGCTGGTGTCGTCGATCCTGCAGCGCGTGCGCCTCGATCCGGTGCCGGGACAGCTCGTCGTGCCGGCGGCGCAGATGACGCTCACGCCGCGCGACGGGCTCCGCATGCGGCCGTCGCCGCGCTGAGGCGGCGTCGAGCGCCGGCACCGCCGCTGCGGTCAAGCACGTCTCTTGCCGCGCGCGATGAGCGCCTTCCGGCAGCGGCGCGTCCACCAGTGGAACGCCGGATAGCGCACGACCTCGACCTCGCGGAAGTGCTCGTCGAACAATGCGACCATCGCCTCGACCGGCGGCGCCACCATGTCCGGATGGAGCCGTCCGTCGCCCTCGTCCCAGGTCCACGTGACGCTGGTGATGAACAGGGGGGCGGGCGGATAGCCGCTCATGCGCCGACGGAACGGCACGCGGATGCCGCGCCCGAGATTCTCCGGGTCGCAGATCGGCACGAAGCAGGCGCCGTCGTCCGCGGTCCAGCACGCGAGGTTCGCGACCAGCGAGCGCAGCGCGCCGATCGAGGACGCGTAGCCGTACGAGTACCACATGCACGACACCAGCCCGTACCTTCCGCTCCACTCGGGGATCGGGTCGAGGAAGCTGCCCTGGCGGAGCTCCGCGTCGTGCGGGTTCGCGCGGCGCGCGATCTCGAGCATCGCCGGCGACAGATCGAGCCCCGTGCGCGGCACGTCGGGAAAGCGGCTCAGGAACCAACCGGTGCCGCACGCGACGTCGAGCCACGGACGGCACGTCGCGAGCAGACGACGCAACGTCTCGGTCTCGAACTCCGTCTTGACGCGGTAGTGGGCATTCGCGATGAAGCGCTCGTCGTAGCTGCGCGCGTAGTCGGCGTCGTACACGCGCAGCAGCTGCTGCTCGATCTCCGTCACGGCGTGCCTCCGAGCGGCGCCAGGAACTCGACGATGACGCCGCGCACGGCGGTGTCGCCGACGTTCACCAGCGCGTGCCGCTCGGGTGGCGCGAGCGCGGTGTAGCCGGGCTTCGACTCCCACTCGGTCTCGCGACCGTCCGGAGTCGAGATGCGCAGCCGTCCGGCGGTGAGCATGTAGGCCACGTGCTCCGGATGCGCGTGCATCGGCGCCGACGCGCCGGGTGCGAGCTCGATCTCGCACACGCGTACGCGCTCGTTCTGCAGCGTGCAGCGGTACGCGTCCGGCGGCGGCTGCGCGAGGTCCTGCGGGGTCGGCGTCGCGCGCTCGCAGGCGGTCGCGAGCGCGAGCGCCACGACCGAGCGACCGAGACGCCGCGGCGCTCGAGGGCTGCCTGCGTCAGCCGTGCGCGTCTCGGAGGATCCACGATGAACGGCCATGCGTGCGTGCCCGGGCCGTGGATACTCGGCGCCCGCACGGCTGGTCAAGCGTCGCCCCGACACACCCGCCCGGATGCCCCGGTCGAGCGTTCTTCTCGACCGTTGGCACGTCGACGCGCGTACCGCGTCGCGTCGGCCATTGACAACCTTTGCGTGAAGCGATTCAGCGAGGCGTGGCAGGACGCACCGCGACGCACGAGCGCACGACGTTCGACCCCGGAACGCCGGCGCCGGCAGCGCACGTCGCGACCGCCGCCACGACGCCGGCGGTCGCGACCGTCGTTCCGCTGGTCGCGGTCGCCTGCGCCGCCGCCTGGATCGTCCTCTTCTACCCCGGGTTCATGAGCCCGGACTCCGCCGAGCAGCTCTCGCAGGCGCGCACCGGCCTGCTGTCGGACTGGCACTCGCCGATCATGGCCCTGCTCTGGATGGCGACCGAGCATCTCGTCGCGGGATCGGCCGGCATGCTCGTCCTGCATGTGGCCCTCTTCTGGGCCGGGCTCGCCCTGCTCGCGCGCCGCATCGATGCACCGCCCTGGGTGCAGGCGGCCTTCCTGATCGTGCTCGCGTGCACGCCGCCGCTGCTGTCGCTCGCGGGTGCGATCTGGAAGGACGTGCTGCTCGCGTCGCTCGCGACGCTCGCGTTCGGTGTCGCCGGCCGGAGCGCGCTGTTCTGGCCCGTGGCGCTGCTCGCGACCATGAGCCGCCACAACGCGATCCCGGCGATCGCGGTCGCGGTGCTGCTGCACCTGGCACCGCACGGACCATCGCTGCGCGCGCTCGCGAACGCGCTCGTCGCGAGCGCCGTCCTGCTCGCGCTGTCGCTCGCGCTCAACGCGAGCGTCGTCCAGACGCGAACGACGCCGGTCCAGATGATCGCGCTCGCCGACCTCAACGGCATCGCGGCGCGCACCGGCGACATGCCGGCGGTCGACGAGTGCCACCACATGACGAGCGCGGAGCCGCCGGCGCGCGCGGTCGCGACCGGCGACCCGAAGGTCGCGGCGGCGCTCGCGCGCAACCGCCTGCGCTTCGACTTCTGCTTCGACGCGACGGCCTCGCAGACGCTGCTCGGGCAGTGGACCACGCTCGTCGCCGCGCACCCCCTCGCCTACGCCGACGTCCGCGCCACCATGGCGTCACGCCTGCTCGGATTTCGCGAGACGCCCGGCAACTTCATGATGGCGCAGAGCAACTACGATCCGACGAACCTCGGCATCGAGCCGCCCGTCGCGGCCTCGCCGCTGCAGATGCGCTTCGGCGAGTGGCTCTGGCGCCTGCAGATGCAGGGGGTCTTCCGGCCGTGGATCTACGGCGTGCTGGTCGTCGCCGCGGCGGTCGTCGCGACGCGGCGACGGCGCTGGTGGCCGTGCGCGATCGCGCTGTCCGGGATCGCGTTCGAGCTCGCGCTCTTCCTCGTCGCGCCGTCACCGGACTACCGCTACTCGTACTGGATGATCGTCGCGGCGATGATCTCGGCGGCATGGCTCCTCGCCGAGACGATCGGCGGTGCGGCGCGCCGCGCGATGCGCGCGCACGCCGGCGAACGTCGCGCGGCGTGAGGGACCCGTGAGCGCTCTGCGCACGCCCAGGCGTGCATCGTCGAGCGACCTGGTCCCTGCAGCGGAGCGCGGTCCGCTCGCCGCGCGCGCGCGTGGCGCGACGGCGACGGTCGCGATCACCGCGCTCTGCTGCGCGCTCTCGTGGCTCGTGCTCCTGCACCCCGGCTTCATGAGCCCCGACTCCGCGCACCAGCTCGCGCAGGCGCGGAGCGGCGTTCTCACCGACTGGCACGCGCCGCTCATGGCGATCCTGTGGATGGCGACCGACCGCATCGTCCCCGGTGCGTTCGGCATGCTGGTGCTGCAGACGACCATCATGTGGATCGCTCTCGCCCTGCTCGCGCAGCGCATCGCCGCACCGGCATGGACGAAGGCCTGCTTCCTGCTGGTCCTCGCGACGGCACCGCCGGTGGTCTCGATCGCGGGCGCGCTGTGGAAGGACGTGCTGATGGCGGCGCTCGTGACGCTGGCCTTCGGCGTCGCGGATCGCCGCCTCGTGTTCTGGCCGGTGGCCCTGCTCGCGACGATGAGCCGGCACAACGCGATCCCGGCGGTCGCCGTCGCGGTGCTGCTGCACCTCGCCCCCGCGCGCGTCGACGTGCGCGCACTCGCGCGCGCCGCGCTCGCGGGCGCCCTGCTCTTCGCAACGGCGCTCGGCTTCAACGCCCTGGTCGTCGATCAGCAGACGCACCCCGAGCAGGTGTTCCTGATCGGCGACTTCATCGGCATCTCGGTCACGACGCAGACGATCCCGACCGTCGACGCGTGCCACAGAAAGACCGCGCCGGCGGAGCGACGGCGCACACTGCCCTTCGACGACGACCCGAAGGTCAAGGCCGTGCTCGTCGCCGCCGCGACGCAGTTCCAGTACTGCACCGACGAGGCGGCCTCGCGCTCGCTCCTCGAGCGCTGGATGGCGCTGGTCGCCGAGCATCCGGCGGCCTACCTCCACGTGCGGAGCCGGCTCGCCGAGCATCTGCTCGGCATCGACGAGGCGCCGGGAAATTTCATGCTGGCGCGCAGCATCTACGACCCGGTCCGCTTCCGCCTCGAGCCGCCGCCGTCGCCCTCGTCGTTCCAGGAGTGGCTCGGCGCGGCGCTCTGGCGGTGGCGCGACGCGCTGGTCTTCCGGCCATGGATCTACGGCGCGCTCGGCCTCGTGGCCGTGGCGGTCGCGGCGCTGCGCCGGCGCCGCTGGCCGCTGTTCATCGCGCTGTCGGGGATCGCGAGCGAGTGCGGGCTGTTCTTCGTCGCGCCGTCCGCGGACTACCGCTACTCGTACTGGATGATCGTCTCGGCGCTGATCGCGGCGCTCTGGCTCATCGCCGAGGCGATCGGCAGAGCGACGGCGCACGCGGCTCCGCGCGACGGTCGCGGCATCGATGCACGCCGTCGCTGTGGCGCGCACGGGATCGCGTGCGTATGATCCCGCCCGTGATCCAGGACGTCATCCGCCGTACGTTTGCCGCCTCCATCAATGCCAAGGAGCGCTTCGTCGTCGAGCACGGCGAGACCCTCGAGCGGGTGGCGCGTCTCATGGCCGAGGCGCTGCAGCAGGGCCACAAGATCCTGCTGTTCGGCAACGGCGGCAGCGCCGCCGACGCGCAGCACATCGCGGCCGAGTTCGTGAACCGCTTCGTGATCGAGCGCCGCCCGCTGCCCGCCATCGCGCTCACGACCGACACCTCGGCACTGACCTCGATCGGCAACGACTACGGTTTCGAGCAGGTCTACTCGAAGCAGATCGAGGCGCTCGGCGCGGCGGGCGACGTGGCGATCGCGATCTCGACCAGCGGCAACTCGCCGAACGTGCTGCGGGCGATCGAGGCGTGCGGAAAGGTGGGCTGCTTCGTGGTCGGGCTGACCGGCGGCGACGGCGGCAAGATGAAAGAACAAGTCGACTTCCTGCTGAACGTCTCGGCCACGCGCGAGACCGCGCGCGTGCAGGAGACGCACATCCTCGCGATGCACGTGCTGTGCGACGTCGTCGATCGCATGCTCTTTCCCGACGGCTACCGTCGAGGCGTCGCCGGGTGAGACGGCCCAAGACGGCGTCGCTCGCGCGCGACGACTCGCCCGCGGCGCTGATGGCGGAAGGTGTGCCGGCGGTCGACGAGGATCGCGACGCCGAGCCTCGGCCGGCGCGCAAGACGCCGCGTCGTGGTGCCCGGTCCGCGCCGCGGCCCGGCCGTCCGGCGTCCGAGACGGGTGCTGCACCTCGCACGCGGCGGCGCCCTCGCTGACCCGCCGGTGAGCGCGCCGCTGCCGCGGCGATCGGCGCCGGGATCCGCGGAGGCTCCACGCCACGATGCGGCGGCCCGGACCGCGCGTGACAGCCGACCGCGCGTTCTCCACGAGCGCGTCGAGGCTCACACACGCGGAGGTTTCCGTGGCGGCCATGATGCGGCTACACTCGCCTGACCGTGTCGGAGATCCGCGAAGGCCAGCTCGTCCCCACCTACGCACCGCTGCCGCCCCTGCGGACGGCGCCGTATCCGGTGCCGCCGCCGCGCCGCATCGGCAGCTCGACGACGACGCACCTGGTGCTGTTCTTCCTCACGTTCCTCACCACGACCATGGCGGGCGCGCTGCACGCCGGAGCCGATCCGCTGCGCCACCCGCTCGGTCTCGTCGACGGCCTGCCGTTCTCGTTCACGCTGATGCTGATCCTGCTGTGCCACGAGCTCGGACACTACGTCCTCGCGGCGGTGCACCGCGTCCCGGCGACGCTGCCGTACTTCATCCCTGGCCCGCCCTTCCTGGTCGGGACCTTCGGCGCCTTCATCAAGATGCACGGCATGCCGCGCAGCCGCCGCGCGCTGTTCGACGTCGGTGCGGCGGGACCTTGGGCGGGCTTCCTGGTCGCGGTGCCGGCGGTGATCCTCGGCCTCAGCTGGTCGGGGATCCGACCGCTCGGCGGGGAGCTCGAGGGCGGGCTGTCACTCGGCAACTCGATTTTGTTCTCGACGCTGTCGGCGACGGTGCTCGGCGTCCATCCCGACGACGTGACGATCCTTCTCCACCCGGTCGCGCTGGCGGGCTGGTTCGGGATCTTCGTGACCTTCCTGAACCTGCTGCCGATCGGCCAGCTCGACGGCGGACACGTGGTCTACGCGCTGTTCGGCCGGCAGCATCGCAAGATCGCGCGGCTCTTCTTCCTCGTCGTGCTGGGGCTCGGCTTCCTCGGCTGGCAGGGCTGGTTCCTGTGGGCGTTCCTGCTCGGCTTCGTGCTGCGCGTCGACCATCCCGACACGCAGGACAGCGACACGCCGCTCGATCCGTTCAGGAAAGCTGCCGCCTGGGCGACGATCGGCATCTTCGTGCTGACGTTCATGCCGGTGCCGCTGTCGGTGCTCGAAGCGGTCCCCGGTGCCGCGCCGACGCGTCGCGAGATGCAGCGCACGCCGCGTCCGGGCGAGCGCCAGCGTCCGTTCGCGAGCGACGGCTCGCTGATGGACATCCGCCTGCCGGACGCGGTCTTCCCCACCGCGCCCGCCCGACCGCACGCGCCCGTTCCGGCTTGACATCCCGCGTGCCGACCGGGAGAGGTCGGGCGTGGAAAAGGGCCGCCTCAGCTGGGACGAGTACTTCCTGACCATCACGCGCCAGGTCGCCGAGCGCTCGACGTGCACGCGCGCCAAGGTGGGCGCGGTGATCGTGCGCGACAAGAGCATCCTCGCGACCGGCTACAACGGCTCGCCGTCGGGGATGCCGCACTGCCTCGAGGTCGGCTGCCTCGTCTACAAGACGCAGAACCCGTCCGGCGAGACCGAGGAGAACTGCTGGCGCACGATCCACGCCGAGATGAACGCGATCGCACAGGCGGCGCGCAACGGCGCGGGCATCCGCGACGCGTCGGTCTACATCACGCACTCGCCGTGCATCCACTGCCTGAAGACGCTGGTGAACACCGGCATCAAGCACATCGTCTACGAGAAGCCGTACAAGCTGCACACGCTGGAAGAGATCGTTCGCTACACCGAGGTCCGGCTCGAGCACGTCCCGCTCGGCTGACACGGCATCGCCGGCAAGCGACCGCACGCGCTCGCCGGGAACGACGCGCCGCCCACCACCTGCCCCCGCGTGCATGCGAGCCGCAGCAGCGGTGGGCGCGTGCCCCCGAACCCTTGCAACACAACACCGGCACCGCCCCCTCTGCGAAGGCGAAGCCGAGCGGCCGACCGAAGGCAGCGCGGACAGCGGCGGTCGAAGCCTCAGGCGACAACCCGCCCCCGCCCGGCACCCCCCCCTCAGCGAACGCAA
>JAIEPK010000221.1 GCA_019749875.1 Candidatus Binatia bacterium
CCGCGGCGGAGCCGCGGCGATTCACTCCCCCGGCTCGGCTTCGCCTCGGCCACTCGCGCTTCGCGCTCGCGGGTGGGCCGCTACCAGCCGCGGTGGTCACGCCGTACCCTCTCTCGCCGCGGCGAAGCCGCGGTGGTGACGCCGTCCCCTCTCTCGCCGCGGCGGAGCCGCGGCGATTCACTCCCCCGGCTCGGCTTCGCCTCGGCCACTCGCGCTTCGGGCTTCGCGGAGGGGGCGGTGGTGGGCGTCAAGGCAGGAGGATCAGCTTGCCGACGGTCTGCTGGGACTCGAGGCGGGCGTGGGCGTCGGCCGCGGCGGCGAGCGGTAGGCGCTCGATCGGCAGCGTGATCGCACGACGCCGGAACAGGTCGAACAGCGCCGCGTAGGCCGCGGGGATGCGCGGCAGCTCGTTCGCGAGCGTGGTGCCGAGGAAGTACGTCCGCAGCCCGAGGTTTCGTCCCGATGCGAGGAACGTCTGCAGGATCGCGTCCGCAGGCGGATCGCCCGCGGCGCGGCCGAACAGGACGACGGTCCCGCCCGGACGCAGCATCTCGAAGCTGCGGGCCATCTGCGGCCCGGCGACCGAGTCGAGCACGAGGTGCGCGCCCAGACCGCCCGTCAGCTCGCGCACACGGGTCAGCGGATCCTCGCGCCGGTACTCGACGACGTGTCGGAAGCCGGCGGCGAGCGCGACGTCCGCCTTCGCCGCCGTCGAGACCAGACCGATCGACAGCGCGCCCGCCTCGCGCAGCAGCGCGCCGGCGAAGCAGCCGACGCTGCCCGCCGCCGCATGCACGACGACCGCGGTGTCCGGTCCGACGCCATTGTCATGCGTCAAGAAGAAAGCCGTGAGCCCGGCCACCGGGCACGACGCCGCCTCCTCGTACGACACGCCGTCGGGGATGCGCGTCGCGAGGAAGGCCGGTACCAGCGTCTTCTCGGCATAGGCATCGTGCAGGTTGATGCCGAGGATGCGCTCGCCGATCGCGAAGCCCTCGACGCCGGGCCCGATCGCGTCGATCGTGCCCGCGAAGTCGGTGCCGGGCACGTACGGGTGCGCGAGCCCGGCCTCTCCTTGACGGCGCGACTGCACGTCGTGGAAGTTGATCGCGATCGCGTGGTTCGCGATGCGCAGCATGCCCGGTCCCGGCTCGGGCTCGGGAACGTCGACGAGCTTCATGACCTCGGGACCGCCGATGCCGGTGACGTGGATCGCCTTCATGTCCGGCGCTCTATCGCGGACGACGCGGCACGCAAAGCGCTCAGCGCTCAGCGGTCGGCGCGGACGAGCGTCCCCTCGACGGTCGCGAGCACGCGGCCATCGCCGGCCGTACGGGTGAGAGTCCATGTCATCCGCTCGGGCGAGAGCCAGCGATCCTCGATCACGAAGGACGCGCCGTCCTTGTCGCCGCGCCAGATGAGCGTCTCGCGCGCCGGATCGAACGTCCCGACCGCCGCGTGCCAGGAGCCGTCGGCATCGAAGAGCCACTGCCGGTAGAGGCGCGCCCCGGCGTCCCACGTCAGGATCTGCAGATCGGCCTCGCCCGGCGGCGTGCTCGCGGCGCGAAACTCGATCCAGCGCCCACCCAACGTGGGCATCCCCGCAGCCATCCCGTACGTGTGCGCGATCTCGGCGCCGCTCGCGTCGCGGATCACGGTCTCCGTCCGCCAGGCGCCGACGAAGCGCTCCAGCAACGCTCTCGCCGCGGCTGACGAGCTCTGCGCACCCTGTGCACCCGCCGCGAATGCCGCCGCCCCGACCACGACGAGTACCGACAGCAGCCGCAGCACCGAGCTGCCACGGGCAACGGGGAGGTTCTTCGGCGAATCCATGATGCGACCCGCCGCACTAACGGCACGAGCGTCCCGCTCCCATAGGGCCGGCGACGCGCGTCGCGTGACGGGACGTGACCCGGCGGCCGGCGCAAGCCTTCAGGAACGGATGTCGGCGAGCGCGATGCGACGCTCGGCGATGCTCGCGAAGCCATCGCCACCGACGTAGCTGTCCTCGCCGCGCACGAGGCCGTTCTCGTCCATCGGCCAAGCGATGATCATGCGCGTCTCGTAGAGATAGAAGCATTCCGCCTCCGGGACCGGATGGCCCATCGCCTGCAGCGCGGCCCCCGGATACGCGATGCGCATCGTTCCCTCGGTGACGACGCAGTCCGCGTCGACGACCAGGCGGTCGACGTCGAGCTCGAGGCGGAACGCCCCCGAGCCGACGAAGGCCGTATAGAATGCGCGCACCGCTGGCTTCCCCTGCGGGCTCATGAACGCGTCGGGCGTACCGTACGCGTGGTAGCTCGCGTCGTCGGCGACGGTGCGCATCAGGGTCTCGAGGTCACCGCTCGCCTCGGCTTTCATGTGCGCGAGCACCGTCTCGAGGTTGCGACGCAGACGCGGGTCGGTCTCGCGCGCGAGACGCTCCTCGACGACGCGCCACGTCTTCGACGGGTCCAGCTGCATCCGGGGCCTCCTCGTTGCTCTGCCGGGGCGAGGATGGTTCAGATGGGCGCGGTGAGCAACTCCCCGGAAGCCCCATCGCTGATCGATGCCGTGGCCGAGCGCAAAGAGCTGCTGATCGCCTACGTTCCACACGCACAGGCGCTCGGGTTCAAGGTCGTCGACGCGAAGCCCGGCGAAGCCTGGCTCAAGGTCCCGTTCGACGCGAAGCTGGTCGGCAATCCCGCGACCGGCGTCATCCACGGCGGCGTCATCACCACGCTGCTCGACAACTGCGCCGGCGTGGCGGTCGCGACGGCGCTCCCGGAGCTGCGCTCGATCGCGACGCTCGATCTGCGCATCGACTACATGAAGCCCGCGACGCCGGGCCTCGACGTGGTCGGCTACACGCGCTGCTACAAGGTCACGCGCCACATCGCGTTCGTGCACGGCGCCGCGTATCACGAGGATCCCGACGACCCGATCGCGACCACGGCGATGACGTTCATGCTGGGCGCGAACAAGGCGCCGCCCGGCGCGGCCTTCGGGGTGAACGCGCGATGAGCGCGCCGGAATCGGATTCCTCGCAGCCGAAGGCGATGCGCAGCACCGCCGAGGTTCGCGCGCTGCTCGAGGCGATCCCGTACTGCCAGTTTCTCGGCATCACCGTCGAGGACGGCTCGGACGGCGGCATCGTGTCGCGCATGCGCTTCGGCGAGCAGATCATCGGCAACGCGGCCCTGCCCGCGATCCATGGCGGGGCGATCGGGGCGTTTCTCGAGACGGCGGCGATCGTCGAGGTGCTGCGCATCTCGCCCGCGGGCGGCGCGCTGCCCAAGCCCGTCGACCTGACCATCGCGTACCTGCGCTCCGCGCGCGCGGTCGACACGCTCGCGCGCACCATCGTCACCAAGCACGGTCGCCGCGTGGTCAACGTCCGCGTCGAGGCGTGGCAGGACGACCCGGCGCGACCGATCGCGACCGCGCAGGGTCACTTCCTGGTCGCCCGCGACGACGCTTGACGCTCGGATCGCGCGCGTGGCGGAGCGCTCCCGCATCTTGCTGACGGTGCCGCTCGCCGACACGCTCGTGCAGCGGCTCGCGGAAATCGCCCCCGAGGAGCTCGAGGTCGTGTCCTTGACGCCGCTGCGCACGCCGCGCGACGGCTTTCCGAGCACGCGCGAGATGGCCTGCGTGTCTGCCGACGCGCTGCGCCCGCTGCGGGACGCGCGCATCGTGCTCGGCGCATGGACGCGACCGCTGCAGAGGCTCATCGCCGAGCATGGCGGTCTCGCGACGGTTGCGCCGCGGCTCGAATGGATCCAGCTCACCAGCGCCGGCGCCGATCACGTCGACGTGAGCGCACTGCACGCGCACGGCGTGACGCTGACCACCGCACAGGGCGTCCAGGCGCGGCCGATCGCGGAGTTCGTGCTCGCGTCGATCTTCGCCTGGGCGAAGGACGTGCCGTCGCTCGTGCGCCGGCAGCAGTCGCGCAGATGGCAGCGCGACGGCGTGCTCGAGGTGACCGGACGCACCGTCGGGATCCTCGGCTTCGGCAGCATCGGGCTCGAGGTCGCAGCGTTGGTCCGCGCGATCGGCATGCGCGTGGTCGCGGCGGTACGCTCGACGCCGTCGCCGGAGCAACGCGAGCGCGCGGACGAGATCGTACCGTGGAGCGACCGCGAGTCGTTGCTCGCGCGCAGCGACTACCTCGTGCTGGCACTGCCGCTCAGCGACGAGACGCGCGGTCTGATCGGTGAAGGCGAGATCGCCCGCATGCCGGCGGCGTCCGTGCTGATCAACGTCGGCCGCGGCGACATCGTCGACGAGGACGCGCTCGTCCGCGCGCTGCGCGCACGGACGATCCGCGGTGCGTCGCTGGACGTGTTTGCGACCGAGCCGCTGCCGGCGAACTCGCCGCTGTGGGAGCTCGATGGCGCACTCCTGTCGCCGCACGTCGCCGCGGGCAGCGATCGCTACGACGCGCGGGTGGCCGAGCTCTTCGTCGAGAACGTCGCGGCGTTCCGCGCGGGGCGCCCGCTGCGCAACGTGCTGCGATGAAGCGGCTATTCGAGGTCGCGGCGGAGGTCGACGCCGCCGGCAAGGCGCCGCCGTTCTACGCGCAGGCGACCGTGTTCGCGATCGCCGGCGCCGACTCGGCCGAGGAGGCGTCGGCGGCGCTGCGCCGCGACCTGGAGCGCGACGGCTACGTGCTCGTGGACGCGCGCATCCGCGTCGACGAGCTGCGGCTCGATGCATGGACCGATCACGTCGCGCAGCGCTGGACCGGGCTCGCGAGCGTGCTGCCGTCGCCAGAGGCGCTGGCGGGGATGCTCGAGAGCGCGTTCGTGCTGCACGTGAGCTTCTACCCGCACGAGTGAGCGGCGTTCGAGGTTCGGCGGGCCCGACGTGATAAGCGCTCCGCATGACGTACTTCGAGCGACTGCGCGCCGCGTCCGCTGCACGCGACTCGCTGCTCTGCATCGGCCTCGATCCCGACCCACGCATCCTCGGCAGCGGCGTCGACGCGGCGCTCGCGCACTGTCGTCGCGTCGTCGACGCCACGTCGGATCTGGCGTGCTGCTACAAGCCCAACGCCGCGTTCTGGGAGCAGTACGGGCCGCGCGGCTGGGAGGCACTCGCGAGCGTACGGTCGATGGTGCCGGGCGACGTCCCCGTGCTGCTCGACGGCAAGCGCGCCGACGTGCCCAACACCATGGCCGCGTACGCGACGGCGGCGTTCGAGGCGATGCAGTTCGACGCCGCGACCGTGCACGCGTACCACGGCGCCGACTCGCTCGCCGAGTTCGCCCGCTGGAGCGATCGCGGCGTGTACGTGGTGACGCACACGTCGAACCCGGGACGCGCCGACCTCCAGCACCGGCAGTGCGACGGCGAGCCGCTGTACGTCGGCGTCGCCGAGCTCGCGACGCGCGTCGATCGGGGCGGGAACGTCGGCGTCGTGATGGGCGCCACGGCCCCCGGCGAGGCGGCGATCGTGCGCCAGCGCTTTCCGCGCCTGCCGTTCCTCATGCCCGGGATCGGGCGTCAGGGCGGCGACGTCGTCGCCGCGGTGCATGCCGCGTTCAACGGCGACCGCGCGTCGTGCCTGATCGCGGTGGCGGGTGCGATCCTGTTCGCGGACGATCCGCGCGCGGAGGCGCTCGCGTGGCGCGATCGCATCCGGCGTGCGGCGGAGCGGCACGGATGACATCGTCTTCTGCGCACGGCGCACGATCTGTGACCGGTTGCGGTAACGGATCCAGATGGGCACGATCCGTCGCGGTGGATACGTCCTTCTCTGGTGGAAGGGCGATCACACCGCGGCGCGTACACGTGCACCGGGACGGGGAAGCCCATCGTGAAGTGGAATTCGGTGCGGAGGAGGCGCGCGGTGGCTGCGTGAGCTCGCGCATGCGCAACGGCTTGCAGCCTCGATCCCGTCGCGTGCCCGCGCCGGAGTCGGCACGGCCCGCCACGGCGGCGCGCTCCACCGTACGCACCCCCGATCGGTGGCGCGACGACGGTGAGGTTGTGCCGGAGGGCCGGTAATGCCATGGCCACCGGTGTCGAGAACGACCTCACGTGAGACGAGGTGGCCCGGGACGGAGCAGGCGTGCCGCTGCAGAACGCCGTGCGATGAGGCCGACCTGCTCTCGGCGCACACAGGTCGCTCGAATCGGAGATCAGACGACAAGGTGAGGCGTGGAGTTCCCGTTCCTCGAAGCGCTGCGACGAAACCACCCCGCCTGGCGCCTGATCGCAGCCGACCACGCGCCCATGATCGTGGCGTTCCTCCACCGCGCGTTCGTCACGCGCAACGTGCGAAGCGTCCGGCAGCTCGAGCTCGTGGCGCAGCTCGACGACTACCTGCACGAGCTCGAACGGCAGGACGCCGGAAGCCCCTTTCGCAGAACGGGCGCCCGGTACCTCGAGAGCTGGGCCGACGACGAGCATGGCTGGCTACGCAAGTACTACGTGGCCGGCGACGACGAGCCGTGGTTCGACATCACGCCGGCGACGGAGAAGGCGATCGCATGGCTCGTGAGCCTCGAGCAGCGCGAGTTCGTCGGCACCGAGTCCCGTCTGAAGATCGTGTTCGACCTGCTGCACCGCATGGTCGAGGGGACCGAGGTCGATCCCGAGGCTCGCGTGCAGGAGCTCGCGAAGCGTCGCGCGGCGATCGACGCCGAGATCGAGCGCATCCGCAGCGGGCGGATGGACGTCCTGGACGCCACCCAGGTGAAGGACTGCTTCCAGCAGATGGCGGCGACCGCGCGCGGACTGCTGTCGGACTTCCGGGAAGTCGAGCAGAACTTTCGCGACCTGGATCGCGCGGTGCGCGAGCGCATCGCGACCTGGGAGGGCAGCAAGGGAACTCTGCTCGCCGAGATCTTCGGCGAGCACGACGCGATCAGCGACTCCGACCAGGGACGAAGCTTCCGTGCCTTCTGGGATCTCCTGATGTCGAACGCGCGGCAGGAGGAGCTGTCGCAGCTCCTCGAGAAGGTGTTCGCGCTCGACGCGGTCCGCGCTCTGGCACCGGACCAGCGCCTGATGCGGGTGCACTACGACTGGCTCGCCGCGGGCGAGGTGGCACAGCGCACCGTCGCGCAGGTATCCGAGCAGCTCCGCCGCTACCTCGACGATCAGACGTGGCTCGAGAACCGGCGCATCGTGCAGCTCATCCGCGAGATCGAGCAGCACGCGCTCGCGCTGCGAGACGCAGCTCCGTCCGGGCTCGTCGGGGAGATCGACGCCACCGAGCCGGAGCTGAACCTTCCGCTGGAGCGTCCGCTGTTCCGGCCGGCGTACGTACCGCGCCTCGATGCCACCGGGATCGAGGCCGGCGACGAGGACGTCCCTGCGGATGCGCTCTTCGAGCAGGTGCACGTCGACAAGGCGCGCCTCGCGGCCCACGTGCGCCGCGCCCTGCAGACGCGCCCGCAGGTGTCGCTCGCCGACGTCATCGCGGCGCATCCGCTCGAGCAGGGGCTCGCCGAGCTGGTCGCCTACCTGAGCCTCGCGGTGGACGATCGCAACGCGGTGATCGACGAGGCGCGCCCGCAGATCCTGGTCTGGACCGATCCCGTGCACGGTCCGCGGCAGGCGACGATGCCGCTCGTCGTCTTCACGCGCTGAGCGAGCCGACGGTGGCGACGAGCATCCCGAGCCTGTCCGGTCCACTCATCGCGCTGATGAAGGGCGTGGTCTACCGCGACGCGGATCCGCCGCTCTGGCAGGCGCTGCTCCAGCTCCAGTCGCAAGTGCGAGATCACGTGGCCGTCCTCGGGCTCGAGCTGATGCTCGACGAGGCCGAGGGGTACGCGTATCTGAGGCAGCGCATCGCGGGGGAAGGCGAGCCGGAGATTCCACGGCTGATCCCGCGCCGGCAACTCGCGTACTCCGCGAGCCTGCTGCTGGTCGCGCTCCGCAAGCGGCTCGCGGAGTTCGACGCGAAGAGCGGCGACACGCGGCTCGTCCTCACCGAGGCCGAGCTCGTCGACCTGGTGCGTGTCCTCTTGCCAGCCACGTCGAACGAGGCGCAGCTTCGCGACCGCATGCTCACGCAGGTCAACAAGCTCGTCGACCTCGGGTTCCTGCGCCGGCTCCGCGGCCGCGACGACCAGTACGAGGTGCAGCGCATCCTGAAGGCGTTCGTCGACGCCCAGTGGCTCGGCGACTTCGAGGAGCGCCTGCGTGCGTACGTCGAGCACGGTAGCGCAGCCGAGAAGGAGAACGACGGGTGACGCCCGCACCGGCTTCGCCGACCACGAAGGATGGAACCGGCAGCGTGTCCCATCTGACCGGCGAACGCGGCTCGTCGGCGGTCGAGCTCGCGCCGCGTCCGTCGCGTCCGGGCTTCCGGCTCGCGCGGCTCGAGGTGTTCAACTGGGGCACGTTCGACGGGCGCGTCTGGACGCTCGACACGCGGGGCGAGAACACGCTGCTCACCGGCGACATCGGATCCGGCAAGTCCACGCTGGTGGACGCGATCACGACGCTGCTCGTGCCGCCGGCCCGCCTCGCCTACAACAAGGCCGCCGGCGCTGAGGCCCGCGAGCGCACGCTGCGCTCCTACGTGCTCGGGCACTACAAGTCCGAGCGCGCCGATTCCGTCTCCAGCGCGCGCGCCGTCGCGCTGCGCGGCCGCGACAGCTTCTCGGTCGTCCTCGGCCGGTTCGAGAGCGCCGGCGAGACGGTCACTCTGGCACAGGTCTTCTGGACGAAGGACGTCGAGGGACAGCCGGCACGCATGCTGGTCGTCGCCGCGCGGCCGCTCTCGATCGTCGAGCACTTCAGCAACTTCGGCCGCGAGATCGGAGATCTCCGCAAGCGCCTGCGGCGCGACGGCTGCGAGGTCCACGACACGTTTCCGCCCTACGCCGCGGCCTTCCGCCGGCTGCTCGGCATCGAGAACGAGCAGGCGCTCGAGCTCTTCCACCAGACCGTGTCGATGAAGTCCGTCGGCAACCTGACCGACTTCGTCCGCGAGCACATGCTGCAGCCGGCCGCGACCGAGGGACGCGTCCAGGCCCTCATCGCGCACTTCGACGACCTGAATCGTGCCCACGAGTCGGTCCTGAAGGCACGCGCGCAGATCGAGCGCCTGGAGCCGCTGGTGGCCGACTGCGAACGCCACGCGGCGATCGCGCGCGAGGTCGACGAGCTGCGCGCGGCGCGCGAGGCTCTCCGTCCCTGGTTCGCGCGTACGAAAGGTGCGCTCGTGGAGACGCGCCTGGCGAAGCTCGGCGGCGAGATCGCGCGTCTCGAGGAACGCGTGCGCAGGCTCGCCGGCGAGCGTACCGAGCACGGCGTGGCGCGCGACGGCGTGCTGCGCGCGATCGCGGAGAACGGCGGCGATCGCATCGAGCAGCTCAAGCTCGAGGCGGAGCGCCAGCGCGTGCTGATGGAAGGACGCCGGGCGCGCTCGGGCAGGTACGAGGATCTCGTACGCGCCGTCGGGCTCGAGCCGCTGTCGGACGGCGAGGCGTTCCGGCGCAACCGCGAGTCTCTCGACGAGATGCTCCGCACGGTCGACGAGCAGCTCGCAGAGCAGCAGAACACGCGGACCGAAGGCGAGGTCGAGCTGCACGGACTGCGCCGGCAGCACGACGAGGTCGCTCGCGAGCTGGCCTCGCTGCGCAAGCGGCGCTCCAACATCCCGGCGAGCATGCTCGAGCTGCGCAGCGAGCTCTGCGACGCGCTCGGCGTCTCGGAAGGAACGCTGCCGTTCGCCGGCGAGCTCATCCAGGTGCACGAGAAGGAGCGCGACTGGGAAGGGGCGATCGAGCGCGTGCTGCACAACTTCGGGCTCTCGCTGCTGGTGCCCGACCCGCAGTATCTCGCCGTCGCCGAGTGGGTCGACCGGACCCACCTGCGTGCGCGGCTGGTCTACTACCGGGTGCGATCCGTGCGCACGTCGCAGCGCGAGCCGGTGTCGTCCGACTCGCTGGTGCGCAAGCTCACCCTCCTGCCGGAGTCGTCGTTCTATGACTGGCTCGATGCCGAGGTGGCACGCCGGTTCGACCTGACCTGCTGCGACAGCCTCGACGCGTTCCGGCGCGCGACGCGCGCGATCACCCGGGCCGGACAGGTGAAGGGCAGCGGCGAGCGGCACGAGAAGGACGATCGGCACCGGCTGGACGACCGCTCGCGCTACGTGCTCGGCTGGACGAACGAGGCGAAGATCGCGGCCTACGAGAAGGATCAGCGCGCGCTCGAGCTGCGCATCCAGCGCGCAGCGCAGAAGGTGGCTGCCTCGGCCGCTGCGGTGTCGGCCTTGACCGAGCGGCGAGGGAAGCTGCAGCAGGTCGGCGTCTTCGAGGTGTTCGACGACCTCGACTGGCAACCGCTGGTGTCGAAGATCGAAGCGCTGGAGCTCGAGCGCGAGAGGCTCGAGTCGGGCTCCGATGCGCTGCGCGCGCTGCAGGCGCGGCTCCGCGAGCTCGACACGGCGCTCGCCGAGCTGGAGAAGGCGGCCGACGCGGCGCGGAGCCAGCTCGCCGCCACGCAAGAGCGGCACGCCGCGAGCGAGCGGGTGCGCTCCGAGTGCGCGAGCGTCGTCGCGCAGGCGACGGCGGCGGCGCTCGAGCTGCTGCCGCGCGTGGACGCGCTCGTCGTGGAGGCGCTCGGCGAGCCACCGTCGACCGTCGAGTCGTGCGACGCGCGCGAGCGTGACGTGCGCGACTGGCTGCAGGCGCGCATCGATGCCGAGGACGCGAAGCTTCGCCGCCTGGTCGAGAAGATCACCCAGGCGATGGAGGCGTATCGCAACGCCTACCCGGTGGATGCGCGCGAGGCCGACGCCAGCGTCGCGAGCGCGGACGAGTACCGGACCATGCTCGACCGCCTGCGCGGCGACGACCTGCCGCGCTTCGAGCGGCGCTTCAAGGAGCTGCTCAACGAGAACACGATCCGCGAGGTGGCCGGCTTCCAGTCGCACCTGATGATGGAGCGCGCGACGATCCGCGAGCGCATCGAGACCATCAACCGCTCGCTGCGCGACATCGACTACAACCCCGGGCGCTACATGGTCCTCGAGCCGGCCCCGACGCCCGACGCCGAGATCCGCGACTTCCAGCAGGACCTGCGCGCCTGCACCGAGGGCGCGCTGACCGGCTCCGACGACGACACCTACTCGGAGGCCAAGTTCCTCCAGGTCAAGCGCATCATCGAGCGCTTTCGCGGCCGCGACGGCACCAGCGAGATCGACCGGCGCTGGACGGAGAAAGTCACCGACGTGCGCAACTGGTTCGCCTTCTCCGCGTCCGAGCGCTGGCGCGAGGACGACCGGGAGCACGAGCACTATACGGACGCGGGCGGCAAGTCCGGCGGCCAGAAGGAGAAGCTCGCCTACACCGTGCTGGCGGCGAGCCTCGCCTACCAGTTCGGGCTCGACTCTGGCGGCTCACGCGCCCGCTCCTTCCGGTTCGTGGTGATCGACGAGGCATTCGGGCGCGGCTCGGACGAGTCGACGAGGTACGGGCTCGAGCTGTTCGACCGCCTGGCACTTCAGCTGCTCGTCGTGACCCCGCTGCAGAAGATCCACGTCATCGAGCCGCACGTCGCGAGCGTCGGCTTCGTGCACAACGACGGTGGCCGCCGATCGATGATCCGCAACCTGACGATCGAGGAGTACCGGGCCGAGCAGGCGGCGCGCACGGCGTGAGCGCGACGGCGGACTGGACGACGCCGGCGGACGCCCGTGCCGAGGTGCAACGCCTCTGGGAGCGCGGCCGGATCCTCGCCGCGGAGATCGACGGCGAAGCCCTCTTCCCGCACGCGCTCCGCTTCCGTCGCCCCGATGGCCGCGCGCTCGCCGAGCGCTTCGACGACGTGCGGCGCTGGATCCGTACGCTCGAAGCCGGTGCGCGCACGGCAGCCGGCTCAGGCTACGAGATCGAGTGGACGGAGGTCGAGCATCGCCAGCTCGGCCGCAACCGTATCCCGCTGAGGCTGGTCGTGCCGAGCCGGGAGGATGCGCTGCGCTGGATCGGCAAGCTGCGCGCGGCGGAGCGCTTTGCCGAGCTGGCGCAGGCGACGGTCGCGAGCTTCCCCGCGCTTCGCGACTGGCTGCGACGGCGGCCGCTGGTGCTCCTCGAGCACGCCGACGACTGGCCGCGCATCCTCGCGGTGCTGGGCTGGTTCCACGACCATCCGCGCGCCGGCGTCCACGTGCGCCAGATCGACGTTTCCGGCGTCGACACGAAGTTCATCGAGGCGCGACGGACCCTGCTGATCGAGCTGCTCGACCTCGTCCTGCCGCCGGAGTCGGTCGATGCGACGAGCGGCCGGAGCCTCGAGGCACGCTACGGGCTCGCGCAGAAGCCCGCGCTGATCCGCTTCCGCATTCTCGACCCGTCGCACCGGATCGCGGGCCTGTCGGACGTCTCCACACCGGTCGCGGAGCTCGCACAGCTCCGCCTCGGCGTGCGGCGCGTGTTCGTCACCGAGAACGAGCTCAACGGGCTCGTGTTTCCGGATGTCGCCGCCGGCATCGTGATCTTCGGCCTCGGCTACGGCGTGGAACTGCTGCGCGAGGTCACGTGGCTCGACGACGTCGAGATCCACTACTGGGGCGACATCGACACGCACGGCTTCGCGATGCTCGACCGCTTCCGCGCGCGCTTCCCGCAGACCCGCTCGTTCCTGATGGACCGGGAGACGCTCTGCGCGCACCGGACGCAGTGGGTGGCCGAGGCACGACCGCACCTCGGCGCGCTCGCGCGGCTGTCGGTCGAGGAGCGCTCGCTGTACGAGGACCTGGCCGCAAACCGGTTCGGAACGCGCGTGCGGCTCGAGCAGGAGCGGATCGGGTTCGGATGGGTGGAGCGCGCGCTGCAGAAGGCGCTCCGCTCGTAACGCGCGCGACCTCCGCTTGTCGTGGGGCGGTGTCGTCGTGCAAGGTGTCGCGATGCGCAGCTCCGATCGTTACCGCGGCCGCGCGGTGCGACGCGGTCGCGCCGAGAATCTTGACGAGGCGCTCGCGGCTCTCTCGGCCGATGAGCTGCGAGAGGCCGTGCGCGATGCGCTCGAGCGACTCGACGACGGACCGCGCGGCGACCTCGAGGATCGGCTCATCCTGCTCGCGACGCGCGGCGTCTCCGGGTGGAAGCCCCCGGCGCCGGCGCGTACGCTCGTCGACGACGCCCGGTCGTTCATCGCCGCCGCCTGCCGGGTCGCGCGCGCCGATCCCCGGGACGTCGACGACTTCCTTCGGCGCGCGATCACGGCGTCGCTGGCAGGAGACCATGCCTCGGCACGGGCGGTGTTCGAGGTCGTGCTCGAGCCGATCTGCCAGGGAGACATCGACCTCGGACAGCACGAGATGGTCGACGAGGTCCTGTCGATCGACCTTCACGAGTGCACGTGCCGGCTCGTGGCCGCCGCGTACCTGACGACGCCGCTCGCCGAGCGAGCCGACGCGGTGATCGCGGCGATCGATCTCGCGAGCGGCGCCTCGTACGTCGACGATCCGGTCGACGTGATCGCGGCAGCACTCGACCACGAGGTCCCGGAGCTGGACGCGTTCCTTCCGCTCTGGATCGCGCGTCTCGAGCGCGAGGCGGAGACCGGCTCGGCCGACCGGGAGTCCCGGTACGAGCGGTGGCTCCGCGCGGCCGTCGGCCGGCGCGAAGGAATCGAGGGTCTCGCCCGTCTGGCGCGCACGACGAAGCGCGTCGAGGCCGCGCGCGCGTGGTGCGAGGCGCTCGTCGAGAAGCGCGACTGGAAGGGCGCTCTTGCGGCGTACGAGGAATGCGCCGCACTCGTGAAGGCGCACCATGCGCGCGGCGAGCTGCTCGACGGCGCCGCGCTCGCGGCGCGTGAGCTCGGCCGGAAGGACCTGCCGGAGAAGCTCGAGGCCGCATGGCTTGCGGCGCCGTCACTCGTTCGCCTCGCGCGCTGGCTCGCCGCCGGCACGCCGTCCGCGGCGATCATGAGACGACGTGCAGCGGTCGCAGTGGACACGAGCCCGACGAAGTCTCCGCGGATCCTCGGTCTCCTGCGGCTGATCACCGGCGACGTGAAGGCTGCCGCGACGCTGTTGTCGAAGGCACCGGGCCTGGGCTGGTCCCGCGACGAGCATCCGGGCCACCTGCTGTTCCCGGCATTTGCCTGGCTGCTCGGCGGCGCGCCTGCGGGCTCGGCGCGGGGAGATCTCTCCGCCGCATTGCACGAGCCTCTGCACGACGCGATCGACGCCTTCTTCGCCGACGACACGCAGCGCTCGGAGCCACGCCTGTCGTGCCCGTCGATCATCGAGCTGCTCGAGGTCGCGCAGGTGGCGCGGCGGGTGGGAGCGGGCGATCGCCCGCTGATCATCGAGGCGATGCGGCGTGCGGCGTCGCGCCGCGTGGATGGCGTCCTCAGCGAGAAGCGGCGCCGCCACTATGGCCATGCGGCCACGCTGGTCGCATGCCGCGCGGAGATCGGGGGCGGAGCCGGCGATACGAGCGCCTCGTCGTGGCTCGAGAGGCTTCGCGCGCGCACGTCGCGCTTTCCCGCCTTTCAACAGGAGCTGCGCCGAGCGCTCGGCAAGCAGGGCGCACGATAGACCGGACGGACCCATTCACACGGCGTGAGTCCGCGTCAGCCGTTGGATTCGGCGGTGCGCCTTGCTCGGTCCCACCTTGACGTTCGGAGGCTCTACGCGATAGCCGACGTCCACTACGACGAAAGTTTCACGATCGAGACTGTACCGCCGAGCTGGCCTCCAGCGCCGACCACGAAGCACCGATGAAGCTCACCGACTCCCAGCGAAGGGCCATCGAGCACACCGGCCGCAATCTCCAGCTCATCGCGTGTGCCGGCTCCGGCAAGACCGAGGTCGTCGCGCGACGGGTCGTCCACCTTCTGACGCCCGGTCGCGCCGACTCTCTCGCGCCGCGCAACATCGTCGCCTTCACCTTCACGGAGAAGGCAGCCGCCGAGCTGAAGGAGCGGATCGTCACCCGCACGCGACAGGCACTCGGGGACATCCCGGGCCTCGCCGAGATGTTCGTCGGAACGATTCACGCCTTCTGCCTGGAGCTGCTCAAGAGCGAGACGCCCAAGTACCTCAAGTTCGAGGTTCTGAACGAGGTGCAGCAGGGCCTCTTCGTCGATCGGCACAGCAAGCAGAGCGGGCTCACGGCCTCGACGGATCTCACTGGGTCCGCCCTCAAGCGCTACCGGGACACGCAGCACTACATCGCTGCATTGTCGATCCTGCGCGAGGCGGAGCTCGAGGAGTCGAGCCTCGGCGGCTGCTCGATCATCGATGGCCTGGAGAGCTACCAGGCGCTGCTCGATGAGCGCAGCCTTCTCGACTACTCGTCGATCCTCGACACGGCGGTCGAGGTTCTCACGAACGACGACGGGCTCCGCGAGCGACTCGCCGAGCGAGTCAAGTACGTGATCGTTGACGAGTACCAGGATGTGAACCCGGTTCAGGAGGCGATCGTCTGGTCGTTGCACGAGCTGGGTGCTCGCATCTGCGTAGTGGGCGACGACGATCAGACCATCTACCAGTGGCGCGGCAGCGACGTCGCCAACATCCTGACGTTCGGAACGCGCTACCCGGGCGTGGATCAGATCGCGATCGAGGAGAACCACCGATCGAGCGATGGAGTCGTCGAAACGGCGCGTCCGTTCATCGAGCAGAACACGACCCGGCTCAAGAAGGCGATGAAGCCTACGGGCGTACAGCCCTATGAGCCAGGCGACATCGTTGCGCTGTCGTTCGAGACGCCGGCTGACGAGGCGCAGCACATCGTCGCATCCGCCCGGGCGCTGCGCGGGGTGGCGTTCGCCGAGGACGGCAAGGAGCGCGGGCTGTCGTGGTCGGACATGGCGGTCCTGCTGCGCAGTGTGAAGGCGAACGCCGAGCCGATCACCGATGCGTTCCGGGCAGCGGGGATTCCCTTCGTCGTCACCGGCATGACGAACCTTTTCGGCACCGCCGAGGCCGAAGCGGCTCGTCAGCTCTTCTACTTCATCGGGGACCACGGGCCAGACGAGGCCGCGGTCGAGCAAGCGTGGAGTGCCGCGAACCTCGGCCTCGACCCCACGGCACTGCGCGCCGCGATCCAGGGCGCGGCAGCGGCCAAGGCGGCGCTCGCCGCGGTGGACCAGAAGCGCTGGGGCCAGTACTCGATCCAGCGCGTCTTCCTCGCCTTCCTCGAGGAGGCCGGAGTGCGCGAGGAGCGCGTGCCTGACGGTCGCGGCGAGGTCGTCTTTTACAACCTCGGCAAGTTCAGCCAGCTCATCTCCGATTTCGAGACGATCCACTTCCACTCGAAGCCCGCGGAGAAGTACTCCTCGTTCGCGGACTTCCTGCAGTACCGCGCGGAGGACGCGTACCCCGAAGGCTGGCAGGACAACCAGTACGCCAACCCCGACGCGGTGCGCATCCTGACGATCCACCAGGCCAAGGGGATGCAGTGGCCGGTGGTGTTCGTGCCGGCGCTGCTCAAGAACCGGTTCCCGGCGAAGAAGCAGGGCGGTCGCAACGTCTGGCACCTGCTGCCGCGCAACGGCGTCAAGGGTCAGCCGCGCTTCGAGGGCACGATCGAGGACGAGCGGCGGCTCTTCTACGTCGCCATGACGCGCAGCCAGAAGCTCCTGCACCTGACCTGGGCGCCGGTGCCGGGCAATCAGCTCTTCCAGCGGCGCTCGCAGTTCTGGGACGACGTCCTCGCCTCGAAGTACGTCAAGCGTAGAGCGCCCGACTACTCGGCGCGCAAGCGCATGGAACCCGCGCCGCGGGCCGGCGTGGCGAACGTCGTGTTCTCATTCTCCGACCTCAAGTACTTCTTCGAGTGCCCGTACCAGTTCAAGCTGCGCGTGCTCTACGGCTTCAACGCGCCGATCCACGAGGCGCTCGGCTACGGCAAGTCCCTGCACGACGCGCTCGCCGAGGTGCATGCGCGCGCGATCCGGGGCGACCTGGCGAGCGCTGCCGAGGTGCCGCGTCTCGTCGAGACGCACCTGCACGCGCCCTACGCCTTCCCGGCGCTGCGCCAGCAGCTCGAGTCGTCGGCCGAGCGCGTCCTACGCGACTACCTGAAGGACAACGCAGCACTCTTCGACAAGATCGAGTTCTCGGAGAAGCAGATCGAGATCAGCCTCGGCGACGGCGTGAGCGTGGTCGGGCGCATCGATCTGGTGCGACGCATCGACACCGGCGAGACGACCATCGTGGACCTGAAGTCCAACGACCGCGCGCAGGCAGAGGACGTCACCGAAACCCAGCTCCACGTGTACGCGCTCGGATATCAAGAGCTCACGGGCCGGGTCCCCGACTACGTCGAGATCTACGAGCTGGACGAGGGCAAGAGAAAGCCGCGCTCGGTGGACGATGACTTCATCGCGGACGTGAAGACTCGGACCCGCGACGCAGCGACCGCCCTGCGCACCGGAGCCCTGCCCGCAGCACCCGCAGCGAAGAAGTGCGGCGGCTGTGACTACCGCGGCATGTGCACGGCGGGGCGGGCGGCCGCCCCGTGAGCACGGCGTCCATCTTCGTCAGCAGCGTCCAGAAGGAGCTGGCCGAGGAGCGCCGCGCGGTGAAGGCCTTCGTCGAGGGCGATCCCCTCCTGCGCCGCTTCTTCACGGTCTTCCTGTTCGAGGACCTGCCCGCGAGCGACCGGCGTGCCGACGAGGCCTACCTGGCGGAGGTCGACCGGAGCGACCTCTACGTCGGTCTGTTCGGCGACCGCTACGGTTTCGAGGACACATCCGGCGTTTCGCCGACCGAGCACGAGTTCGACCGAGCCACGGAGGCCCGCAAGACGAGGCTCATCTTCGTCAAGGGTGCGGATCACGGTGCACGCGATGCGAAGATGCGGGCGCTCGTCGACAAGGCGGGAGCGCAGCTCGTCCGCCGACGGTTCACGTCCACCGCCGAGCTGATCTCGGCCCTCTACGCCGCGCTGGTGCAGCACCTCGAGGACCGCGAGCTGATCCGGACCGGCCCCTTCGACGCGGCGCCCTGTCCCGGCGCGACGCTCGCCGACCTCGACGACGAGCGGATGCACTCGTTCATCGGGCTGGCGCGTCGCGCGCGGCAATTCCCGCTGGCCGAGGAGGCATCGAGCGAGGAGCTGCTCACGCACCTCAACCTCCTCGACCGCGGCCGCCCGACCCACGCCGCCGTGCTGCTCTTCGGCCGCCAGCCGCAGCGCTTCCTGATCGCGTCGGAGGTGAAGTGCGCGCACTTCCACGGCAGCACCGTCGCCAAGCCGATCCCCTCGTACCAGGTCTACAAGGGAACCGTGTTTCAGCTGGTCGACCAGGCGCTGGACTTCATCATGTCCAAGCTCAACCTGGCGGTCGGCACGCGCGCGCTGAGCATCCAGGCGCCCGTCGCGTACGAGATGCCGATCGAGGTCGTGCGCGAGGCCCTCGTCAACGCCGTCGCCCACCGCGACTACACGAGCAACGGCAGCGTCCAGGTGATGCTGTTCGCGGATCGGCTGGAGATCTGGAACCCCGGGCATCTGCCGCCGTCCCTGACGCTGGAGATGCTCCGCCGGGCGCACGGGTCGGTTCCCGGGAACCCGTTGCTCGCGGAGTCCCTCTACTTGGCGAAGTACATCGAGCGGATGGGGACCGGAACGGAGGACATGATCGCGCGCTGCCGCGCGGCGCGTCTGCCGGAGCCGCGGTTCAGCGTCCGGGACGGCTTCGTGTGCACGCTCGGTCGGCGGCCCGAGAGCGCGCTCGCGGCGGTCGCTCCTGAAGCCACCCCACCAGTCACCCCACCAGTCACCCCACCAGTCACCCCACCAGTCACCCCACCAGTGGCTGCCCTCCTTCGACTGCTGGATGACGCAGGGGAGATGAGCAACGCCGAGATCCGCGCTCGAATGGGGCTGGCTGATCGCACGCACCTGCGCGAGCACTACATCGATCCGGCGCTCGCCCAGGGGCTCATCGAACCGACCGTACCCGACAAGCCCCGCAGCCGCCTCCAGAAGTACCGGCTGACGGAGCAGGGTCAGCAAGTCCTGTCCGCCACCAGCAAGACATGAGGAACTGACCGCCATGGCCAGAGCCCCGAAGAAGCCCAAGCCCGAGAAGAAGGTCACCCGCTACACCTACGACGACATCAAGGAGCCGCGCACGCCCGAGACCGGGCACACGTCACTCCTGCCCGCCGACGAGCAGGTGGTGACGCTGCCGATGGACAACGGGTGGAGCAAGGCCGTCCTCGTCGGCAAGCTGCCGGAGGGCGACGATCGGCCGGTGGTCGTGGACATGGATCCGGCGGCGGACCCGGTGCTCTTCTGGGCGGGCAAGCGCAACCGGCGCGAGGTGCCGGTGCTGCCGCTGCAGCGGAACGAGATCGTCTCCGAGTCACGCATCGCGCAGATCATCGAGCGGGCGAAGAAGGCGGCCGAGGAGAAGCCGGCGCCGGACCGGCAGGGACACCTCTTCGCCGATCTCGAGAAGACGCTGCGCGAGAGCGACAAGAAGAAGCGCGTCGAGTTCTACACGCACGAGGAGGGCTGGAAGAACAAGCTCATCTGCGGCGACTCGCTGCACGTGATGGAGTCACTGCTCCACTACGAAAACCTGCGCGGCAAGGTGCAGATGATCTACGTCGATCCGCCGTACGGCATCAAGTACGACTCGAATTTCCAGCAGCGGGTGGACTCGACGAAGAACGACGAGAAGGACCAGGCCGACGACATCCTCACGATCAAGGCGTTTCGGGACACGTGGGCACTCGGGATTCATTCGTACCTGTCCTACCTGCGCGAACGTCTCTATCTGTGTCGTGAGTTACTCACGCTTTCTGGTTCGATCTTCGTGCAGATCAACGACGACAACGTACACCTCGTGCGGACCCTGATGGACGAGGTGTTCGGAGCAACCAATCACTTCGCAACCATCGTATTCAACAAGACGACGGGCTTCACGGATCGGCGCATGTCAGGCGTCTACGACTGCCTGGTGTGGTACGCGCGAGACGCTGAACAGATCAAGTACCGCCAGCTTTACCAGCCCAAGGCGATCGGCCTCGAAGGAGCCGGCGTCTACACCAAGGTGCAGCTTCCGGACGGAACCCGGAGAAGGCTCAGTGCGGAAGAGCTGAAGGGCATCGACCGGCTGCCTGCGGGCTGGCGTGTGTTCAGGCTCGGTGACCTTGGTTCGCAGGGCGAGGCGAAAGAGCCTCAGCCCTTCGAGTTCGAAGGCAAGACCTACTACCCGGCCGCCAACAGCCACTGGAAGGCAAAGGTCGAGGGGCTGAAGCGTCTGGCGGAGAAGCGCCGGATCGAGGTCTCCGGGAACAGTCTAGGCTACGTTCGCTTCTACGAGGACTTCCCTGTCTCGCCGATCGCCAACATCTGGCTCGACACGGGTACCGGCTCGTTCACGGAGCCCAAGGTGTATGCGGTGCAGACCGGAACGAAGGTCGTGCTCCGCTGTGTCGCGATGGCTACCGACCCCGGTGACTTGATCTTCGATCCCACGTGCGGCTCCGGGACGACTGCTCACTGCGCGGAACGGCTCGGCCGGCGCTGGATCACCTGCGACACCTCGCGTGTTGCCGTCAACGTCGCCCGCCAGAGACTGATCTCGGGCACCTTCGATCATTTCAAGACTCGAAACGGGAAGGTCTCGGGCAACTTCCTCTACAGGACCGTCGACCGAGTCACGCTGAAGAGCCTCGCGTACGACCTCGAGCCCGAGAAGGTCGCGCTGGTGGACCAGCCCGATGTGGACAACGACGCTATTCGGGTCTGTGGCCCCT
The DNA here is from genome assembly GCA_019749875.1 of Candidatus Binatia bacterium. Lineage (GTDB taxonomy): Bacteria > Desulfobacterota > Binatia > UBA12015 > UBA12015 > VGTK01. Next base: position 20,690 of record JAIEPK010000221.1, read on the forward strand.
TCGAAGTCGCATCGCTCGGGCGCTACTCCATCGAGGATTGGAAGGGCTACGTGTTCCGAGACACCGGCACCAGCGAGGAGGCGAAGCTCGAGAACTACATCGAGGTGATCTGCCGGCTCTATCGCAAAGGCGCGGCGATCCAGGGCGCGAGCGGGCTCGTGCATGCTGTCGCAGAGAACGAGAAGGACAACATCGCGATCTCGGTCGGTCCACTTTCGGGGCGCGTCACCGCCAAGCAGATCAACGACGCGGTTCAGGATGCACTCGCTTCGGGCATCCTCGAGGTGCACGTGCTCGGCTGGGCCTTCGAAGCCAACGTCGGCGAGGTAAAGTCGGCGCTGGAGAAGCGTGGCAAGGTCAAGGTCGAGCTGATCATGATCCGGCCCGACACGCTCGCCGAGGGGCTCAAGGCGACGCAGCCGGAGATGCTCTTCTCGCCGCTCGCGCTGCCGGACATCGAGATCGAGACCGGGAAGAGCGGCAGGGAGAAGCAGCTGCGCGTCACCCTCAACGGCGTGGCGCTCTTCGACCGCAAGCGCCGCACGACCGAGTACAAGGCCGCCGACTCCGGCTACGTCTCGGCCTGGTACCTCGACGAGGACTACGACGGCGACTGCTTCGTGGACTGCCAGATGTTCTTCGACTTCAAGAAGACGCCGAACATCAAGGCCGCGCTCAAGGCAGAGGTGGACCCGGAGGAGTTCACGCTGAAGCTCACGTCCGAGCCCTTCCCCGTGCGCGACTATAAACGCGTCGCGGTGAAGGTCGTGGACGTGTACGGCAACGAGTCTGTCGTCGTGCGCGACCTGGCGTAGGGAGCTCGCCCATGGCCTACGTCGTCGACCGCGTCGTCATTTGCGACGCCTATCAGGAGCCGGCGAAGCACTACCAGCTCCTCTCGGGCGGGCGCTCGAAGCTCGCCACCGGGCGTCGCCCCTCGATGCGCTTCCTCGCGTCCGCGAAGGACGTCAAGGGCGGCGTCTCGGGCGTCGTCGGCAAGGAGGCCGGGCTCTTCGAGGACCTGCTCGCGAGCACCGAGCAGAGTAACGACTTCGTCAACCAGCTCCGCGACGAGGTCCGCGTGTGGCGCGAGGCCGGCTACCCGGGGACCGCGATGGTGACGCGGCGGCTGCTCGAGTGGTGGTTCGAGCGCGACGAGGAGCGCGCCAAGATCTACAAGCGGTTCTTCTTCTGCCAGCAGGAGGCGGTCGAGACCGTCATCTACCTCCACGAGGTACAGAACCGCCGCAAGATGCCCGAGACCGGCGAGCTGCTGCGCTACGCACTCAAGCTCGCCACCGGCACCGGTAAGACGGTGGTGATGGCGCTCTTCGTCACCTGGTCGACGCTGCACAAGCGCAAGGTGAGCGGCTCGTCGCTCTCGACGAACTTCCTCGTGCTGGTACCGAACCTCACCGTGCGCGACCGCGTGAGCGGTCAGCCGCGTGGCGACGGGCTCGACCCGGCAGGTGAGCTCAACCTGTACGACGCCTTCGAGACCGTGCCGCCGGAGTATCGCGACGAGTTCCAGCCGAACGTGCTGGTCCGCAACTGGCAGGGCATCCCGCTCGAGAACAAGCGCGAGGACTGGATCGGCGAGGGCGACGTGCCGATCGAGGAGGGGCGCTTCATCCCGCAGTCGGTCCTGCGCGCGATGCGCCGGCGCGCGAAGCAGGATCCGAATGCGCCGATCCGGCGGCTCCTCGGCGGCTGGCGTGATCTCGTGGTGATCAACGACGAGGCGCACCACGTCTACGGCGAGAAGCGCACGAAGCAGGGCGAGGATCCCGCCTACATCAAGTGGAGCAGGATCCTCGAGCGGGTCTCGAAGGCCGCGCGTCTGAGCCTGGTGCTCGATCTCTCTGCGACGCCCTGGTACGGGTCGGGCTCTCCCAAGCCTGAAGGGACGCTCTACGAGTGGCTGGTGTCGGACTTCTCGGTCTACGACGCCTTCGAGTCGGGCCTGGTCAAGGTCGTGCGGCTGCCCGACCCCGACGAACAGGGGCGCGTCTACCTCGACCTCTGGGATCTGGTGAAGGGCGCCAAGACCAAGGAGGAGTACATCAGCGCGTGCAAGGGCGCGATCGCGAGCATCTACTCGTCGTGGAAGAAGGACCACGACGAGTGGGCAGGAACGTTCGAGGGAATGCGTGCCGGCCCGGCGCCCGTGCTGCTCTGCGTGACCAGCGACGCGACGCGCGCCGGATGGGTGTTCGAGCATCTCACGCGCGAGTACCCGCTGCTGCGCAACCCTGACGACGAGGACCGCACGCGCTGGGTGACGATCCCGATCGACTCGAAGGTCTTCGATGCCGACAAGGGCAACGAGGCGGTGCTGCGCGAGATGGTCAACACCGTCGGCTCCAGAGGCAAGCCGGGCGAGGGCGTGCGCTGCATCGTGAGCGTCAACATGCTGTCCGAGGGCTGGGACGTGAAGAGCGTTACCCACATCCTCGGCCTGCGCGCGTTCGGCTCGCCGCTGCTCACCGAGCAGATCATCGGCCGTGGCCTGCGTCGCACGAGCTACGACATCCTCAATCAGCCCATCGATGAGCGCGCCGAAGGCGGCGAGGAGACCGTGGACGCCTTCGGCATTCCCTTCGTCGGCTTCCCGGTGGAGAAGCGCAAGCGCGCGCGGACGGGCAAATGGGGCGAGAGCCTGAACTGGATCGAGCCGGATCCGAAGAAGGCGAAGTACCGCGTCACGGTGCCGAACGTGCGCTCCTGGGCGGTCGGAGTGACCGAGTCGCTGGCCGATCTCGTCCGGGTGGACGACCTGCCGCAGATCCGCATCAACCCGCGCGAGACGCCACCCGAGGTTCACGTGCGCCCGGTCGTCGGAGGCGCGCCCGAAGCGGTCATCACGCTGGAGGAGGTTCGGCGGGAGTGGCCGGTGCTCCGAACGGCCTTCCTCATGGCCGAGGAGCTGTTCCAGGCGACCAACCCGGGTTCGGCGGGCGACCTGGGGATCGGTCCGACGTTCGACGAGCTGCTCGACGTGTCGCGCCGCTACCTGGATTCACGGGTCGTGGCGCTCGAAGCCGGCGGGCGGCGCAGCGACGTGCGCGACGTGGGCATCTACTACTGGCGACGGCAGGCTGTCGACGCGCTCGACAACGCGATTCGCGGCGCGGGCACGGCCGGCACCGAGGCCGTGCCGATTCTCGGCAACCCCGAGTGGCTGGATTCGGCGAACCTGCGCCGCTTCCAGTGGAGCGGCATCGTCGCCGAGGGCAAGCGCTGCCACACGAACAAGGTCCCCTGCCACACGGACCTCGAGAAGCAGTTCGCAGACTTCCTCGACCGAGCGACGGACGTGGTGCGCTACTTCAAGAACGAGCGGCTCGGCTTCTCGGTGACCTACTACGAGAGCAACCGCCCGCGGCAGTACTACCCGGACTTCATCGTCGCCGCGCGCGACGCCTCGGGTCGCGAGGTAATGTGGCTGGCGGAGACCAAGGGCGAGATCCGCCCGAACACGGCACTGAAGAGCGAGGCGGCGCGGCTCTGGTGCGAGAAGATGAGCGGCACCAAGCACGGACAGTGGCGGTACCTGTTCGCGCAGCAGAAGAAGCTCGAGGCCGCGCTCGCGGGCGGTGTGAAGTCGCTCGGCGAGCTGGCGGAAAGCCTGATCGTGGCGAAGCCTCGACCGCAGCTCGAGCTGATCGCGCTGGATGCCGCGCGTGTGAAGCGCGAGGCGTTCAAGACGCTGCTGCCGCTCTACTCGCTGAAAGCGGCCGCGGGCTACTTCGGCAGCGCCGAGGTCGTCGAACCCGAAGCTTGGCTCGAAGCCGAGGGCATCGGAAGGCTCGACGAGCGGATGTTCGTCTGCCGCGCCGTCGGGCGGTCGATGGAGCCCACGATCCGCGACGGCGACTACGTCGTGTTTCGCGCCAGGCCGAGCGGGACGCGGCAGGGCAAGGTCGTGCTGGCCCAGTACCGCGGCCCGGCGGATCCCGAGACGGGGGGATCATTCACCGTCAAGCGATACTCGTCGGAGAAGAAAGCGGCCGACGACGGTGGGTGGCGCCACACCAGGGTGGTTCTGTCACCAACGAACCCGGAGTATGCGCCGATCGTGCTTGGCCCCGATGACGCAGAGCACGTCGAGGTGATCGCAGAGATGGTAACGGCTCTGCGAGGTGCATGATGCGGGCGCGAACGATGAGTGCAAAGCAGAAGGTCGACGGATTCCGGACCCTCCGTGCATCACTCCTCGATCAGCGCCAATCAGAGCTCGTCCAGCTCATCGGCGAGCTCTACCAGCTGTGCGACCAGAACCGACGTTTCTTGTCGGCGCGCTTCGGCGATCGCCAAAACCAGCTCGAGAAGTACCGGCAGAAGGTCGTAGAGGCGATGTTCCCGGACGTTCTCCGCAAGGGAGCGAAGGTCCGAGTCGCCGACGCCAGGCAAGCGATCGCCGAATACCAACGTGCGACCCGGGACGCAGCGGGAACGCTCGATCTCATGATGACGTTCGTCGAAGAGGGCACCGCGTTCGCCGCCGAGTTCGGATACGGTGACGACGCGTTCTTCGCGTCGCTCGGACGCATGCTGTCGAGCGTGCTGGAGCAGTTCCGGACGAGCCCCGCGACGGTCGGCGACGTGATCGAGCCGCGCTTGCTCGACCTGCGCGAGCTCGCACGCGACATCGGATGGGGTTACGGCGATGCTGTCGCTGATGCGGTCGCCGGGGCAACCCGGCGATAGCATTCGAGAGACGGACGTTCCGAGATGGCCAACACCTGGATCGTGGACATCACGCACTTTCTCGACGAGCGCGGTGCGATCGTCGCGTCGCCGGCAGAAGCTCGGTGCCTCGCCGAGCATTTCGCGGCCATCGTGGCCGCCACAACCTCTGCCCCGTGCCAGGCGGCGACCGGATCACCCGTCCGATGCCGAAGGCGACCTCGTCGGAAGCCGTGTCCCGAAGCGATTCGAGCTGCGATCACTCTCGACGATCGGATGGACGTCGTGTGGGACTGCCCCTCTTGTGGCGACAACGGCGTCATCTCCAACTGGCACGGGACCATCTGGGACTGCCTCGATGCCGATCCGGTCGATGCTCACTGAGCACGTAGCGACGCGGCCTGCTTCGGGAAGGCCTTCAGGATCTTCTTGTCCATCGTCACCAGCATGACCTCGAGCTGCATCGCGAGGGCCACGAACTCGCAGTCGTAGGCCGTGCACCCGCTGTCGCGCACCAGCTCGAGGACGCGCCGTGAGCCGACCTCGTGCTCGTTCCCGGCGACGAGGGCTTCGGCCTCGCTCTGGACCTTCACGACGTCGTCGAACGTGATCGTCCCGCGCCGCAGGTACCCCGCCAGGACGTTCCGGAACTCGCTCCGCCAGAAGATCGGCACGGCCCATTCGGGATCCTTCGCGTAGAGCGCGTCGGCTCGCGAGCTGAGCTCGCCCGGCAGAAGCAGGTACGCGATCACGTTGGTGTCGACGACGATCACGCCCGCCCTTCGCGCTTCAGCCGGTCGATGTCCTTCGCGCTGAAGCGCCCTTTGGGGAGCGAGGCGCGGAGCGCGCGCGCGCGAGAGAGTCGTTCTGCCGGCGGCATCCGTCCCGGCAGGAGAACGGTCTCGAGGCAGACGATCGCTTCGCTGTTCAAGCTACGGCGGTGAGCCTCCGCGGACGCCTTCAAGCGCTCGTAGACTTCGTCGGGAATGCTCTTCAACGTGAGCGTCGTCGGCATGGTGATCTCCAAAGAGACACCATTCTGGTTCCACACGCCTGCTGCGTCAAGGGCGGCGCGCCGCGCCCGATCACTTCCTGCGGCCCGCTACCGCCGCGCGACCTCCGCGAACTTCACCACCGTCGCCTGCGGCGTCTCGACCTCTCCTTCGACCAGGAAGAAGCGCCAGAACACCAGCCCGAACGGCTTGCCCTCGGTATCGATCCAGTTCGGCACGCCCGGGTCTTCATGTGCGAGCACGATGCGGAACGTCCCGTCCGCTTCCAGCTTGGTCTGCGCCCGGTTCCGCGACACCGGCCGGTTCGCGTAGTCGAGCGTCTGCATGAAACGGTTCCACAGCGACACGTTGCCCATGCGGCACTTCGGCCACCGTCCGGTCATCACCAGCGCCTCGTCGGGGGCGAGGAAGTACGGCGCCATCGAGTAGGTCGCGTCGAACGCGGCGAGTCCGAAGTCGGCGGGCGGCACGGGCTTCGGGAACTGGTTCGGGATCAAGGACACGAACGCCGGCTGGTTCGGGTTCCTCGCCATCGGCGGCATGCCGAGCGTTCTGCTCTTGACGAACTGCGCGACGCGCCGGATGCCGCGCGCGATCGAGGCGTCGCTCGGGGGCGGCGGGGGCGGCGTCGCGGGGTCGATCACCTCGATCTCGAGCGCGGCGTTGCGCTTCGGGTCGGCCGCCGCGGGCGTCTCGTTCTCGTAGTAGTGCCGCGTCGTGATGCGCGTCGCGTGCGGCTCGAGGGCGAGCCAGTTGCGCGCGGCCGACGGGCCGCCGAGCCGGATCTCGAAGCGGCCGTCCGCATCGACGTCGAACTGCGTGTCGTTGATCACGCCGCCGGTGCGCGTCGCCATGCTGCCGTCGGCGGTGTCGCACTCGACGGTGAACGAGCAGTAGACCGCGCCGTCCATGCGGCCGCGAACGCGGTAGGTGTACTTCGGATCGACCTCGGCGTCGTAGTAGATCGCATCCGCGTTGTCGCCGGTGAGCTTGCGCGTCGGACCGACGATGCGCTGGAAGCGCGGCCGCGTGGGATCGGCCTCGAAGTACGTCTTGATGCCGCCCTCGACCATGTGCAGCAGCGCGCGGTGCGCGTCGGCGACGTCGGACGGCCCGAGCAGGTTCCACTCGGCGCTCGCCCAGCGGCGGTCGATCTCCTGCAGGGTGTCGAGCAGCTCGCGAAAGGCCTTGCGGCTCTCGGTCTGGATCTCGTCGCTCATGCGGCCACCGTCCTCTCGAATGCGCCCATCTCGCCGCGCTCCTCGCCGGCCACGGCACCGGGCGGCGCCCTGCGCAGCTCGACCAGGATGCCCGACAGGTGCGACATGCCGGAGAGCGGCTCGATGGTCCCGGGGCCGTCGCCCGCGAGATAGTTGGAATTGACGCCGGGGTGACGCCGCGCGTGCGGCAACGCCTCGGCCCTCGCGTGTCCCCAGCACTGCGGGATCGCGATCGTACGCGGCATCATCTCGTCGGTGACGCGCGCCGGGATGCGCACCCGGCCGTACGCCGACGACACCTCGACGAGATCGTCGTCGCGCACACCGATCCGCGCCGCGTCGTCGGGGCTCAGGTAGGCGAAGTTGGTGGTCTCGTCCACCAGCGCCGCGCAGTTCGCCGACGACGTGTTCATGCGCTTCAGCTCGCGCTTGCCGATCAGCTTGACGCGGTCGCGGTTGGCGAGCTCATCGGCGTAGAACGCGTCCGCGGTCTCCTCGAAGCGCGCGACGATCGCCGGCGGTGCGAGCGCCACGCGCCCGTCGGCCGTCAAGACACGGTCCGTGCCGAGGAAGTCGCCGCCGTGGTGCTCGGGCAGCAGGATGCCGTGCGGGTGCTCGCGCGCCATCTTCTTGCGACCGGGCAGCCCGCCCTTCCTGAGCATCCCGTCGATGAGCACGTTCTGCACGTCGAGTACGCGTCCGAGCGGCGACGTCGACACGCGCGCCGCGACCTTGGCCGCACCCGACGCGAGGCGATTCTCGAACAAGGTCACGCCGAGCTCGTCCGCGAGACGCGTGTACATCCACCACTCGTGGCGCACGCCGGGCGGCGGCTCGAGCACGCGGTCGGCGTAGATCATGTACGGCGTCGGATTGCAGCCGGCGAAGCTCTGCAGCGCGTACGGAACCTCCGGACGCTCCATCCACGTCGTCGCCGGCAGCACGTAGTGCGCGAGGTCGCCGACCTCGTTCTGGAAGAGGTCGATCGACACCAGGAGCTCGAGCTTGCGCAGCGCCTGCTCGAGGCGCCCGCCGGGATTGCCGCACGCGAGCAGCGGGTTCGACGCCTCGACCACCAGCACCGTCACGCGCCCGCTCAGGATGTCGTCGGCGAGCATGCCCGCCGGCTGCTGGCCCGACACCGTCGGCAGGCCGTCCTCGCGGTCGTGCGCCGTCATCATCATCGGGCTCTTGGTGACCTCCTTCGCCATGTCGAAGAGGCCGCGGCCCATGAGCGTCCCGCCGGGGCGGTCGAGGTTGCCCGAGATCGCGTTGATCGCCTCCAGCAGCCAGAAGCAGGCAGTGCCGCTGCGGCCCTGGTTGACGCCGGTCGCCATGGAGAGCGCGGCACCGTCGGCGGCCGCGTGGCTCCGTGCGAGGTCGCGCAGCGTGGCGGCGGAGATGCCCGTGACCGCGGCTTGACGCTCGGGCGTCCATGGCTCGACCACGCGCGCGAGCACGTCGAAGCCGGACATGAAGCGCTCGACCCGCTCGCGATCGACCGCGCCGAGCGCGATCAGCTCGCGACAGAACGCGGCGAGGAAGAAGAGATCGGTGTCCGGCCGGATGAAGAGGTGCTCGCCCGACGACGCACTCTCGACGCGCCGGGGATTGCCGAACACCACGCGTCCGCCACGCGCGGCGATCGCCTTGAAGCGCTCCCGCGATCGCGGCAGGTGGTAGAGCGTGTTGCCGGAGATCACCGGGTTCGCGCCGAGGATCATCAGGAACTGCGTGCGGTCCACGTCGGGATGCGCGAGCCGCATCGGCGAGCCGTACATCTCCTCGTTGACGCGGAACTTGTTCATCGTGTCGCAGGTGCCGGTGCCGTACATGCGCTTCGAGCCGAGTGCGGCCCACAGGGCACCGCGGAACAGCGGCGCCAGCACGTTCGCGCCGCCCGCCGAGCCGACGAAGTGGCCGATCGCCTGCGGTCCGCGGCGCGCGACCTGCTCGCGGATCACGCGCGCGATGTCGCGCAGCGCGTCGTCCCACGACACCGGACGCCACCCGGAGGCGGTACGCTTCTGCGGGTGCAGCACGCGGTCGGTGCTGTGCTGCACCGACGCGTAGCGCGTGCCCTTCACGCACGCGTAGCCGCGGCTGACCACGTGCTCGGCATCCGGGCGGATCTCGACGATGCGGTTCACCGCGACGTCGACGTCGACCTCGAGGCCGCAGGTCGCCTCGCAGATCCGACAGAACGTGTAGCGTGTGGTCGCGTCGGCAGGCGCCCCCGCGCTGGACCGCGACTGGTCGTTCGACATGCTCATCCTTCGAGGGCCACGCCGAAGTGGTCGACGTACGGCTTCAAGTCCGCGCGCAATCCCGCGGCCGTGAAGCCCCAATCCTCGGGTGCGTACTGGTGCGTGCCGAACTTGCCCTTGGGCTTGTCGCGCAGGTAGGCGCGGATTCGCTCGGCATGCTCGGGCGTCAGCTCGCGACCCATGCGCGCGTAGGCGCGCCCGACGGCGCGCACGGGATCGCGCATCAGCTCGTCGAAGTGCACGTCGACGAAGCGGCTCCGGTACGGCCCGCTCGTGCGCAGATCCACCGAGTGGTTCAGGCCGTAGGCGAAACCTGCGAGGATCGCCTGCGCGAGCGTCGCCGCGTCGACCTGCTCGGTGCGCATCCAGTGCACCATCGCGGTCGTGCTGACCGTCGACGGAATGGTCTTCGCGGGATCGCGGTGCGTCTGCACGATCCACGCATCGGGGAAGGTCGCGAACAGATCTTCCATGGTCAGCAGGTGCGCCGGGGTCTTCAGCAGCCAGGTCGTGGCGGGCTCGCCGTGCTGCAGCACCTGCAGGATGCGGCGCTCGAAGTCGTAGTTGACGCCGACGTCCATGCTCCAGCCTTCGCCGGGCGCTGCGATCAGCATCCAGTGCGAGCCGGCGAAGGACGGCAGGGTGAGCGTCACGCACTCGACCGGCAGGTCCGAGCGCAGCTCGTGGATCGCAGCGAACTCCGGCTGCACGTCCGCCCACAGCTCCTGCTCGCACTCGCTCC
>JAIEPK010000400.1 GCA_019749875.1 Candidatus Binatia bacterium
GGCCGAGCGTGCCGGATGGCGCGCACCGGACGACGCCCGCGTCACCCACGCCGACGTCACCGCCGCGTACCGGTTGTTCCTGAACCGAGAGCCGGACCCGGACGGCTGGCGCAACTTCTCGGCGATGGTCGGCAAAGCCGACGTCACCGAGCTGGCGACGTGCTTCGTGTCGTCGGAGGAGTTCCGTCGTTCACCGGTGTACGCGGGGATCGCCCGGACCGAGCACAGCGAGCTCACGGTGCTTCCCGTCGCTTCCGGAATGCGTCTCGCCGTATCCCCGCACGACGTGCTGTACCTGCCGTTGCTCGAGTCGGGACAGTACGAGGTCCACGTCGCGGCCGCGCTCGACGAGACGCTGCGGCTCGGCATGACCGTGTGCTGCGTCGGGGCCAACATCGGCTATCACGCCCTGCGCGCCGCACGCTCCGTGGGTTCCACGGGCAAGGTGGTCGCCTTCGAGGCGCGCCCGGCGACCGCGGATCTGCTGCGACGGAACGCGCTGCTGAACGGCCTCGGCAACGTGGTCGTGCTGCCGCTGGCGGTCGCCGACCGCTTCGCCACCTACGAGTACGTCCTCGCCCAGGGCACGAACGGCTACATCCGACCGGTGTCCGGCGAGGGCGCGGAGCTGGCGCCGGAGGCGACGGCGATCCAGGCCGTGCCGCTCGACGCGCTCGCGAACGTGCTCTCGCCGCTCGACGTGCTGCAGATGGACGTCGAGGGGGCCGAGGGCCTGGTGGTGAACGGAGCGCTCGATCTCCTGCGCGCGCACCGCCCGCGCATCTTCAGCGAGCTGTGCCTGGGACAGCTCGAGCGCACGTCGTCGATGAGCGGCGAGGATCTGCTGGGCATCCTCGCGGCGCTGTCCTACCGCTTCACCGCGCTGGGCTTCGACGGGGCGCGTTTCTCCTTCGGAGCCGAGGTCGCGGCGGTGCTGCGCCACGCGCGCAGCCAGCCGACCTCGCACATCGACCTGCTCTGCGAGCCCGGCTGATCGCCGCGAGTCCCTTCTGCCGCGCAGCGCGCGACCTGCCTCTCGTGCCCGTCGTCACGGCCGGTTGGACGGAGCCGGGCGAGCGAGCTGGCCGAGCAGCTGGCGGGAGAGCGACTCCTTGCGTCGGCGACGCTGCGGCTCTTCGAGCTGCCGGCGCGGCAGCTGGTAGGCGAGCTCCGGGTCGAGAAGAGCTTTGCGTGGGGAGGAATCGACGGCGCGACCACGTCCATCGAGGACGTCGAGGCGGGCTTCGCGGATGGTGTGGCGGCGGCGGTCACCGGCGACGGGGGGGCGTTCGCCGGAAGCCGCACAGCCGCCGCACAGCCGCCGGGCAGGGGACTTGCCCCGCCCGGCGGCTCCGCGAGCGACGCTCAGTGGATCTCGAGCGTCGACGGTCCGTTCACGCCGGTGAACGTCAGCGCCGCGAGCCCCTTCTTGCCGCCGCAGCCGAGCGCGATCTCGGCCGCGCTCTGGTCGGTCGCGAGCGACAGCACCGCATGCTTGGTCGCGAAGTCCGGGACCACGGACTTCACGCCGAAGTCCTGCGTGGCGATGCCGAGCGTGATCGGATCGAGCACCGGCTCCGCATAGGAGTCGACGCCCGTCTTCTCGCTGCCGACCTTCTTGAGCTTGCCGGGCTTCGCCGGATCGGGCGTCGTCCAGGTGATCGCCACGGAGCCCTTCACGGGCTCGCCCGCGGCGAGGCTCGCGCAGGTCGAGCCGGGCGGGATCTCGAGCGTCAGGCGGAAGCTGCCGCCGGTGATCGGTCCGGCGGCGCCGGGCACGACCGGGAAGTTCTGGCAGTTCTCGATCGTCCCGGTGACGGTCAACTTGGTGTCCTTGACCGCGGCGCTCGCCGTGAGGCCTTTGCTGATCTTGACGCGGCCGCTGTTCTTCGGGAGCTTCGGCGGCGTCTGTGCGATGCCCGCACCGAGCGCGCACGACGGCACGACGGGCGGCTCGATCGCGCCCGCGACGTGCAGCGTGAACGTCTTGCTGGTGGTCGCGTTGCCGGCGTCGGTCGCCTGCACGGTGAAGGTGTAGTCGCCGGCGGTGCTCGGCGTGCCGGCGAGGACGCCCGGCGCGGTGAGGCCGGTGTTCGGATCCATGTACGCGCCGATCGTCAATCCGGCCGGCAGACTGCCCGACGTGATCGCGATGGTGTACGGCGAGTCGCCGCCCACCACGACGGTGCGCGGCAGGTACGCCTGATCTTTCTCCGCGTCCTGCAGGTTGTCGATCAGGCCGAGCGGTGCCGCCGCATCGAAGCCCGCCATCTGCGCGCCGATGTACGTCCCGACGACGACCTGGGCGGCGCAGTCGACGTAGTACGTGTCCCCGTTGGCATCGGTGACGGCGACGTGGTCGCCGAGGCCGTGCAGGTAGGCGGGATCGTTCACGTCGGTGGTCGGGTTCACCTCGTCGCACATCGCCTCGCCGGTCTCGCCGTCGAGCGTGTCGGGCGCCGCGTCGTAGCGGTAGAACTCGTAGCGCCGCGTGACGTTCTCCGAGCCGTCGCCCATGTCGTCACCGGCGCCGGCGAGCTCGTCCTTGACGCCGTTGCCGTCGGTGTTGGTCTGCAGCAGCTTGAACTCGGTCTCGACCTCCGCGGGCTCGGCGTTCTGCCAGTCGGCGGCGCCGTCGCCGTCGGCGTCGTCCGAGATCAGCGCGTCGAGCGGGACGGGGTTCGCGTTGTGCGTCGTGGTCTTGATGACCTTGACCCACACGGGATCCCCGTACTTCTTGCCCGCGGGAACCGGCAGCGCAGGTGCCGGGATCGCGGCGACCACCTGCGCCGGCTGTGCGCCGGCGGGCGGCGTGTACTGCCACTTCGGCGCCGCAACGCCGACCGGCGAGCCGAACGTCACCAGGTTGCCGGCGCCGTCGTCGACCAGCCAGCTGTACTTGATGACCGGATTGTTGCCGTAATAGCCGACGCCGAAGTGCTCGCAGCCCTCGTTCACCGACGGGTTGGTGCAGTCGTGTCCGGCCGGCGGCGTGAGCGACGGGATCGCTTGATTGGTGAAGCTGCCGTTCGCGCCGAGCACGCCGCCCGCGTCGCGCGTGCTCTCGTAGCGCACGAAGACCTTGGGGTGCAGCGGATCGCTCACGTCCTCACGGATCTTCGGCGCGCCGTAGTGGTTCCAGTCGTAGGTGTAGGTGACGTCGGTGCTGTGGATGTCGTCGATCTCGATCTCGAAGCCGTAGCAGGTCTGCCCGGTGTCGTTGATCGTGTCGAAGTTGTTGAGGTCGCCGATGACGGTGGTCGCACGCGCGGGACGTGCGGCGAGCGCCAGCGAGAGCATGGCGAGCGAAAGAATGCGTTGGCTGCGTGTCAAGATCGTCTTCCTCCTCGGTGCGCCCGCGTCGTTCGTGCGCGTTGCGGCGAGCGCCGTCGGAGCGCAGCAGAGCAACCGGAGTGCCGCAGTGAATCGATGACGCGCGCGCCTCACGAGGCCCCTCCGCGGGGGCACGAAACGCGGGTGTCGCAGCGCGAATCCCGTCGTGAGCGCCCTTCGACTGCAGGATCCTGCAGCGCACCGCGCACCGCGTTGCGTGGACCGGCCCCGATCTCGGCAGCAGCACCGGTGTCGCGCCCGGGTCGCCGCCAGGAGCGCGCGCGGCATTCACCGACGAGCGGCGGGTGAGAGCCCCCCGCGGGGGGAAAGCACGCTCAGTCCGCGGCGACCATGCGCAGGACCGGTCGCGCCTTCGGCGCCACCGTGAACGGAACGTCGAGCGGCGGCACGCAGTCGTCGAGCGGTCCGCGCACCGGCTGCACCAGGCGCAGCTGCAGGACGTAGTCGCCGGGCGGCAGCGGCGCGACGATCCACACCGCGACGTGCTGCGGCGTGCCCGGCGCGAGGTCGTCGTCGAGGCGGATGCGGAACGGCGATCGCACGACCGAGCCGTTCGCATGGCGCACGCTCGCCTCGAGCGCGACCAGACCCGCGGGCAGGAAGCCGTTCGCGGGCCAGGTCTCGCGTGAGGTGTTGGTCAGCACGACCTCGGCGTGCGGCGGCTCGTCCTCGATCGGCGCCTCGGGCCAGCGGCCGAACGCGAGCGTGCCCGAGCAGCGCTCGCCGATCGTGGCAATGCGCGTTCCGCCGAGCGTCACGGCGGCATTGACCAGGCGCGCGCGGCGATCGTCGCGCGGCTCGCGCGTGACGCGGTACACGACGTCGGGACCGAACGCGGCGACCTGCTCGAGCCCGGCGGGGAGGACGCCATCCCAGCGGTCGCTGGTGCCGACGTCCATCTCGTCGCGGTGCACGATCAGCCAGCCGACGTCGACCAGATCGACGATCTGCTGCAGCGCCGCGTCGTCCGGCAGGCTGCGCGAGATCCAGCTGATCATCGCGACGTGCTTCGGCCCGTTGGCCGCATAGCCCTCGACCACCGGGTGCCAGTGCGTGGTGCTGAGGAACGTCCGCCGCGAATGCTCGGCGGTGTCGGCGGGCGGTGGCACCTCGATCAGCGCGCGGCCGTCGCCGTGCGCCGCGAGCCACGCGTACGCGGCGGGTGCGTGGCGGCCTTCGCGCAGCGGGTGCACGGGAAGCTCGGGCAGCGGCATGGTCGCGAGGGCGAGCAGAGCGATCGTGGCGGCGAGCGTCGCGCGGGCGCGCGGCCTCGCGACCGTCACGATGCGCTCCGCGCCGAGCCCGGCGAGCAGCACGAGCCCGAGCTGCGCGATCACCACGAAGCGCAGCGGCATGCGCACCGTCGCGAAGCCCGGGATCCAGTCGCGCAGCAGCAGATACGGGCTCCAGAGCGGCTCGCCGTCGCCGATCGCGATGCGCGGTCCGAGTGCGGCGACGCAGCCGACGGTCACCAGCAGCAGCGCACCACGCTTCACCCAGCGTCGCTCGTCACGCGCCGCCGCGAGCGCCCCGACCGCAGCGAGGATCCAGCCGATCGGGCTCATCGCCTTGTCGAGCACGAACGTTCGCAGGGCCTCGCGCGCCAGCACCGGCACGAGACCCATCGCGACGCGGTCGTCGTCGTAGGTGGTCATCAGGCCCTGCGTGCGCAGCACGAGGTAGGGCCACATCATCGCGCCGACGAGTGCCGCAGCCAGCGCTCCGGACGCCGCAAGGCCGAGCAGACGGCGACGATCGACCCGCGCGCGATGATGCCACAGCGACGCCGGCAGCCAGCACAGCAGCAGGATGAGGACCGCGTACAGGAGGTATGCCGAGCACATCGCTTGCCAGACGATCGCGGTCACCAGCAAGACCGCGGAGCGGACGCGCCCGTGCCGCAGCCAGCGCTCGATCGCGAGCACGATCAGCGGAAATCCCGCGATGCCCAGGCACTGGTAGTGCGGCGGGGTCACGTAGCGGCCGGGCGTGAACGCGAACAGCAGTGCGACCACGGCCGCCGCCGGCATGCCGAGCCAGAGACGCGCGAGCAGGAACGCGCCCGCGGCCGCGAGCGGGTACGTGAGGGCCGTCATCACGTTCAGCGCCAGCACCGGGTTTCCCGTCAGCCAGTAGGTCGGCGCGAACAGCGGGACGTAGCCCAGCATGCTCTCGGAGTACGCGACCGACAGCCGGGCAGGATGGAAGGCGTTGCCGTCGAAGACGCTCGCAGGAGCGGTCGCGAGCGCATGCGACACCCAGGTCACGGTCCAGGCGTTGAGATAAAAGTCCGCGCGCTGCAGCGTGCCCATGGAGCCGTCGACTTCCGAGTAGGCGACGGTGGTGTCCCACCGCTGGACCCCGGGCCACGACCACCAGACGGTGATCAGAGACGCGAGCAGGACGACCGCGGCGAGCTCCGCGCCGTCCCGTGGGCGGCGAGTCGGATCGTGCGGCGTCGACGGAGCGAGCCAGGCCATCGCACACCTCCAGCGATGTGCGCGGCTCTACGACGAATCGTGCGTCGAGCGCAACGTTGCCGACGCGTCGGCCTTCGGGAAACAGCGGCCGTCGGATGGAGGCGCGACACGCCGTAGCCTGCACCTCGGACGACAGCCGCTGTTCAGGATGGGGCGGCCTTGCCGGCCTCGAGGCCTGCAGGCGGGGTCGTGCTCGGCGCGACCTCGAACGGGACTTCGATCGGTGGCACGCAGTCGTCGAGCGCGCCGCGCACCGGCTGTACCAGATGCACGCGCAGGACGTAGCGTCCGGCGCCGAGCGGTGACGGCAGCCAGAACTTGGCCGGGCTGCGCACGTTCGGCTGCAGGTCCTGGTCGAGGCGCACGCGGAGCTTCGCGACGACGTGATCGTTGGTCGCGTCCACCACCGTCGCATCGATCGCCACCAGACCTGCGGGCAGGAATCCGGCCGCGGGCCAGGTCTCCGCCGAAGCGTTGGTGATCGTCAGATCCGCGCGCAGCGTCTGTCCCGCGGTCGGCGGTCGGTTCCAGCCGACGAAGGCGATGCTGCCGGAGCAGGATGCGGCGACCGGTCCGATCTTGGTCCCGTCGAGCGTCGTCGTGGCATTGACCAGCAGCGCACGGCGATCGTGCCGCGGGGCACGGGTGACGCGGTAGAGGACGTCGGTGTCGAACGCCGCCACGCGCTCGAGGCCGGCGGGCAACGGACCGTCCCACAGCGCACGGCTGCGCGCGTCCATCTCGCCGCGGTGGACGAGCAGCCAGCCGACGTCGACGAGATCCACGATCTGCTGCAGCGCGCTGCCGTCGGGGAGCGCACGCGACAGCCAGCCGATCATGCCGACGTGCTTCGGGCCGTTGGTCGCGTAGCCCTCGACCACCGGATGCCAGTGGGCGGTGCTGAGGAACGTCCGGCGGGAGTGCTGCGGCGCGCTGTCCGCGGCCGGCAGCTCGAGGAGCGCGCGGCCGTCGCCGTGCTCGCGCAGCCAGGCGAGCGCTGCAGGCGGGTTCTTCGCCTCGGGAACCGGGTGCGCGGGCAGCGGCGGGAAGCGCAGCAGCGCAAGCGCCACGACGACGGTCACGACGACGAGCGCCGCCTGCGTGGGTGTCGCGAGGCGCCGCGTGAGCCGTTGCGCACCGAGTCCGGCGAGCAGCACCACCCCGAGCGTTGCCAGCACCGCGAAGCGATTCACGTTGCGCACCGTCGCGAAGCCGGGCACCCAGTCGCGCAGCAAGACGTAGGGGCTCCAGATGGGCTCTCCGAAGCCGAGCGCCATGCGCGGGCCGAGCGCCGCGACGCAGCCGGTGACGACCAGCAGCAGTGCGGCGCGCTTCGCCCAGCGGAGCTCGCCGCGTTCGGGCAGCAGCACGCCCACCGCCGCGAGAACCCACGCGACCGCATTCGGCCCGAGCACGAAGAGCTCGCCCTGCAGCTGTTTCCGCGCGATGAACGGGACCAGGCCGGCGCTCTCCGTCTGGTCGTCGTACGCCGCCATCAGACCCTGTGCGCGCAGCACGAGGTACGGCCACATGAGCGCGACCACGAAGCCCGCCGCAGCGGCGCCGGCGGCGCCGAGTCCGAGGATGCGCCGCCGGTCGAGCCGCGCGCGGTGATGCCACAGCGACGCAGGCACCAGCACCAGCAGCAGGGTCAGCACCCCGTAGAGGAAGTACGCCGAGCACATCGACTGCCACACGATCGCGCACACCAGCAGAACCGCCGATCGGGTGCGCGCGTGGCGCAGCCACTGCTCGAGCCCGAGCACGATCAGCGGGAATCCGGCGACGCCGAGGTACTGGTAGTGCGGCGCGGTCACGTAGCGGCCGAGGGTGAACGCGTACAGCATGCCGACGAGCGCTGCCGGCGCCGGCCGCAGCCACAGCCGCGCCATCAGAAACGCGCACACCGCCGCGAGGGGATAGGTCAGCGCGGTCATCGCGTTCAGCGCGAGGATCGCATTGCCGGTCGCCCAGTAGATCGGTGCGAACAGCGGCACGTAGCCGAGCAGGCTCTCCGAGTATGCGAGCGAGTAGCGCGCCGGGAAGAACGTGTTGCCGTGGAAGAGTGCGGTCGGATCGGTCGCCAGCGCGTGCGACGCCCAGGTGATCGCCCAGGCGTTCAAGTAGAAGTCGGCCTCCTGCAGCCGGCCGAGGACGCCGCCCACCATCGCGTAGGCGACCTCGGTGTCCCACGTCGGGATGCCGGGCCAGAGCCACCACACGGTGACGAGCGACGAGAGCGCGAGGACGGCGGCCAGCGCCGTACGGTCGCTGCCGCGGCGCTCGTCGTCGGTGTGATCGGGCGCGAGTCGTTCGGGAGTCGCGTCCTCAGTGCGGACCATGGAGCCTCATCGAGCGTCGCGAGGAGGCGTCACGCGCCGCGCAGCACCTGGCCGGCCTGCGCGCCCGTGAGCGCACCGTGCTCGACGGTGACGGCGCCATTCACCAGCACGGCTTCGATGCCGTCGGCCTGCGTCACGAGTCGCGGTCCGCCGCCCGGCAGGTCGTAGACCAGCTCGGTCGCGCGGGCGGCGATGCGCGTCGGATCGAACAGCACCACGTCGGCGAAGCTTCCTTCCGCCAGCACGCCGCGGCGCGGGATGCCGAACAGCTCGGCCGGGACCCGGGTCAGCTTGCGCACCGCGTCCTCGAGCAGCATGAGGCCGCGCTCGCGCACCCACGTGCCGAGAAAGTACGTCGCGTACGCGTGATCGGCGAGCAGCGTCAAGTGCGCGCCGGCGTCGGACAGCCCGATCAGATACCCGTCGTCGAGCAACGACGGCCGTCGCGGCAGGTCGCTCGCGAGGCAGTAGCTGAACTCGGTGTGCAGCCCGTCCTCGAGGGCGACGTCGAAGAACGCGTCGAACGGATCCGCACCGCGCTCCGCCGCGAGCTCGGCGACGCTGCGACCGATGCGGCCCTGCAGCGCCGGATCCTGCACGAGGAGGATCTTGACGGCGTCCCAGTCGCCCTTGAACAGACGGAAGCCTTCGTACTCGCCGGTCACGTCCTGCCGGAATGCCGCGCGGAAGGCGGGATCGCGGAACACGGCCGGCAGCTCCGCGGGCTGCGCGTTCATCACCCGACGCCACGACGGCAGCTGGTCGAAGATGCCCATGCCGACGAGCTTGAAGTCGGTGAGAGCGGGGCGGCAGCTGGTCTGCGGCACGAGGCGCAGGCCTTCGGCGCGCGCGGCCTCGATCGCCGCCATGCCGTCGGGACGGATCGCGCCGAGGAACGTCACCGGACGTCCGCTCGCACGCGCCGCCGCGATGCTCACGCTCACGTCGACGAGATGCTTGGTGGTGATCTCGACCATGCCGCGATCGAAGCCGGACAGCGCACCGGCCAATGCCAAGACTTCGTCGTCGCTCGCGGCGCGGCTCGGCACCGGCTTGCCGTCGCCGCCGAAGTGCGTCGGCGCCTGCGACGTCGAGAAGCCGAGCGCTCCGGCGCGCATCGCGTCCTCGACGATGGCGCGCATGCGCGCGATCTCGTCCGCCGTCGCCGCGCGCTCGGTGGCGGCGTCGTCGAGCACGAAGTAGCGCACCGCCGAGTGGCCGACGAGCGCACCGACGTTCAGCGCGGGGCGCATGCGTCCGACCGCGTCGAGGTACTCGGGGAACGTCGTCCAGTCCCAGTCGATGCCCTGCTCGAGTGCGGCGAGGCTCATGCCCTCGACGCGCTCGAGCATGCGCATGATGCGCTCACGTCCCGACGGCGCGCAGGGTGCGAGCGTGAAGCCGCAGTTGCCCATGACGACGCTGGTGATGCCGTTCCAGCACGACGGCGTGAGCGCCCGATCCCAGCAGATCTGCGCGTCGTAGTGCGTGTGTGGATCGATGAAGCCGGGGCTCACCGCGAGCCCTTGCGCGTCGATCTCGCGCTTGCCCGCGCCGGTCCTGCCGCCGACCTGTGTCAGCGTGTCGCCGTCGATCGCGACGTCACCGTTGCGGGCGGGCGAGCCCGTGCCGTCGACGATCGTTCCCCCGCGGATCACCAGATCGTGTGCCATGCGTCCGACTTAGGACGGGTGGCGGGTCGCGATCAATCGCCGCGCCGCGGGTCGTGATCGCGGCGCCTCGCGACGTGCGTGCGGGCGGCAGGGCCGGTAGTCCCTGCCGCCCGCGCGCCAGGCTCCGGGTCAGGACTTGGGCGGATACAGGTTCTGGAGAACGTAGTCGGCGACCTGGCGGCCCTGGGCGATGCCGCCGGTCTTGTCGAAGGACCAGTGGATGCCCAGGTAGATGCGGCTCTGCCCGTTCTCTTCCTCGGCCTCGGACAGGCTCGAGAAGCTGCGGGGCTTCAGCTCGCGGACGTTGCCGTCGGCGTCGACCGTGCTGCCGTTGTACTCGTCGGAGGTGAACGTGAATGCGATGTCGTCGCTGCCGAGCACGCCGCGCAGCGTCTCGAAGATGGCGCCGCCGAACGTCGCGTGTCCCGACGGATAGGCGGGGAAGGGCGGGGTGAAGTTCGGGCCCGCGCCGTTGCTCGCCGGTGCGCCGAGCGGCGAGTAGGTCGGATCGCCAATCGTCTCGGCGTTGCCGTCGTCGTCGCCGGCGCGGATCGCCGTCACCGGGCGCCACAGCTTGTAGTAGTACTTCGAGTCCCACGCGGCGATGCCGGCGTCGGCCATCGCGACGTTCGCGATCGCGAGCAGGCGCGCCATGTCGACGATGTCGAGGCCCTGCTCCTCGGCGAGCTGGCCGACGATCTGGTTGTAGAGACGCGGCGGTGCGCACAGGCTCGGCGTACCGTCGTAGGCCCAGTAGACGCCGATCGAGCCCTGCTCGTCGGTACGCTCGGTCGGCGTGGTGATGCCGTCACCGCCGAGCCGCGCGACCTCGGCGTAGGCGGCCGCGTACTCCGCGCTGTCGAGCGCGGGCGGCGGCGGCAGACGGAACTGGTCGCCCGAGGTCAGCACGAACGGACGCACCTGGCCCCAGTACGCGCCGAGCGCGACGCTCTTCTTGCTGATCGGGTCGGGCGTCCACTCGCCGGGCTTGTTCTCGGGGAAGTAGTCGACGCCGACGGTGGGCTCGGGACGCTCCGAGCCGTCGTCGATGCGCAGCTCGAGGATCGAGCGCGCCGCACGCTGGCCGAGATCGACGCCGGCAGCCTTCGCGGCGTCGCCGTCCTCGACGTGCGCGAGGTCCTCCTCGAGCTGCGCGTCGAACGTCGGGGCCTGCGACGGGAACATCTGCACCAGCGTGTCGTGCGCCGCCTGTGCGATGGCGGCCTTGATCGAGGTGTCGGCCGCGGCCGGGGGTAGGCCGGTGTAGCTCTGATAGCGCCCGGTGATCGCGTTCAGCGCCTCGAACACGGCGATCTGCACGATCGCGATCGCACGGCTCGCGCGACCAGGACCGAGCTGCTCGCCGAAGACGCGGCTCTCGCCGGTCCGGACCGGCGTGTGGTCGAGACCACTCGCGTCGATCGCGACGTGGTTCCAGTGCTTGACCCACTCCACCGAGGCCGGCGGCGCCGGCGGGGTGCCGCCTCCACCGCCCCCACCGCCACAGCCGGCGAGCGCGAGGGCGCCGACGAGGAACGGAACGAGCTTGCGGGCGGGGCGTGGACGCATGGGGATCTCCGTACGACATGGTCTCGGTCGGCTCCCTGCGCGAGTCACGGAAGGACGACCGGAGGCAGGGCAAACTGACACGTCACGTCACGCCCGGCAACTCGAAAGAAGCTTCGGTCGTCCGCGCACTTGGGGATCTGCCCCGGAGGCCTCCTCGGGCTCGCGCGACGGCGCGGGGGCGGCACCCGAAACGACGGCGGGCCGCGCCGGAGTCCCGGCGCGGCCCGCGTGCCTCCGTCGTGTGGACGGCGGCTAGAGCACGTACTCGATCTGCGCGCGAACGTTTGCCTTGTCGCGCACGAGACCGATCTGGTAGCGGTACACGCCGCTGTTGATCGCCGTGTAGTCGACGATGAAGCGCCACGGGTCGCGCACGAAGCGCACGCCCGGCTGGAACAGGAACATGCCCTGCCAGTCGTAGAACATGTTGAAGCCCGGCGTGACCTGGATGTTGGTGTCCGTGAACGGCACCGCGGTGTTGTAGGTCGTGTTGATCGCGAGCGTGTGCAGGAAGGTGTCCTGCACGATCGGCACGACGCGCGTCGAGTTGTTGGGCTCGGGCACGGGAACCGACTGGCCGACGCAGTCACCCGGCGTGCACGAGAACTTGTAGTCGAAGATGTGCCGGTAGAAGAACTGCGTCGAGATGAAGAACGTCTGGTTCGGGTTCAGGAAGCGGATCATCTGGTTGGTGTCCCAGCCGACCGCCATGTTGAACGTGTCCTGACGCCGCACGGTGTTCAGCGTGCCGGCCGACACCGGGCCGAGGAAGTCGGTCGCGAACTGCGAGGTCACGCCCTTGCCCGGGAAGAGCGCCGCGACCGGGCCGACGTACAGCGCCTCGTCCTTGAAGTACGCGAACTCGGAGCGGAGCACGCTCTTGAGCGACGGCAGCGCGGTGGTCATCGACGCGCCGTTCACCCAGACCAACGGGTAGGTCTGCACCGCGGTGACGGCGCTGATGCCCTGTACATAGCCCGGATCGTTCGGATCGGCCTTCTGGAAGTGCACCGCCGGGACATCGAACATCGTCTGATAGCTGGCGAGGGTGAACGTGATGTCGGCCGCATTGAACACGAAGCGGCCGCCGCCGCGCGTGTTGTGCAGGCTCACCGACGGCGCATCGAGGATCGACAGCGTCGAGCCGGTCGGCGGACCGAGCGGCGTCGCCCACGGCGAGCCGGTCGGCGCGCCGGGGATGCCGGCGACCGTGTTGTCCATCGCGGCGTAGGCCTCGACGAACGCCTGGTCGAGCGGGCCGACCGAGCCGATGTTGTAGCTCACGCGCAGCATGTTGAGCGGCACGCGGCGCTCGTCGAGATCGATGAAGAAGCCGCCGAAGCTCGAGTCGGTCGGATTGATGTTGTCGAGCAGGCGGAAGACGTCGGTCTCACCCCACACCAGGTTCTGGCGGCCGAAGCGCATGAACACCGGGCCCTGCTCCCAATCGACGAACGCCTGGAAGAGACGGTTGCGGTACACCGCGACCTGCCGCAGCCGGTGCCGCTGGCGCTGCAGGCGGAAGTCGAGCGAGTCGAGCGAGTAGCCGCCCTGGGTGAGCGCCTGCGCGATCTCTTGCCGCGACTCGGTGTTGTTTCGGTACGCGCTCGGGCCGAAGTCGTAGATGCCGTCGTACTCGCCGCGGTACGTCAGGTTGTACTTGAAGGTGGTCACGCTCTTCGGCAGCACGTCGGACCACCAGTCGAGCAGGTCGTGGTTCCACTTCGCTTCGAGGAAGTACCGGTTCTGGATCAGATTCCCGGCACCCGAGTACGGGTACGTTCCGCCGAAGTTGCAGTTCTGAGCGTTGGGCGTCGCCACGCATTCGGGTGGCTGGTTGCCCGGTCGGGTGGACTGCTTTGCGACCGTACCGAAGCGCGCATTCACGTATGCGCGGACGTTCAGGTTGATGGTTCCTTCCTCGTTGAGCGGAATTGCCGCGGCCCGTCCGGCGACGCCGAGCAACGCGAGCGTCGCCAGTAGAACCGAGATTCGCCTCGAGTGCGACATCGTCACCCCTCCTTGGTCGAACGATGAAACCGCCGCTGTCAGCCTCGCGGGACGCGCACTAGAGCACGAGCGTGAAAAAGTCGCGAGCGTTCGCGCGCCACTTTTTCGCACTTATCGCAAGGGGCGGGCGCAGAAATGCGCCCGGACGGCGCCGCGTTGCGTCGCGAGCGCTCGCCGGCTAGCCCGTGCTCCGTGCTCGGACCCTCTGCATACCGTGGCGGCTCACCGTTCATGCGACCCGCCGGTCGCCCCGGCGTGTCGCACGTGATCGACGACGCGCTGCTGATCGGTGAGTACCCGACCGCAGACGACGCGACGTGGCTGCGCGACGAGCACGGCATCGCGACCGTCGTCTGCCTGCAGGACGAGTTCGATCTGGCGGCGAAGAACCTCGTGCTCGAACGGCTCGTCGCGGCCTATGTCGATGCCGGGCTCGCGTTCCACCATCACCCGATCGCGGACGGCGACGCGGCGCTGCTCGCCGCGCGGCTGCCCGCGATTCTCGCCGTGATCGACGCGGCGCTCGTCGCCGGTCGACGCGTCTACGTGCACTGCAATGCCGGCTTCAACCGTGCACCGACCGTGGCGATCGCGTATCTGCGCGCGCACCGCGGCCTGTCCGACGGCGAGGCCTGGGCGCACGTCAAGCTGCGACGCGCGTGTGCGCCGTACCGGCGCGCGCTCGAGCTCCACTTCGGCGACGCGCCGCGCTCGTGAAGCGATGGCGCACGGCGCGGCGGAGGCGGTGCGAGTGCGCGGCCGCCGGACTGGCCGCGGCACGTCGCGGCGTCACCGGCTCGTCGCCGGCATTCTCGCGGGAGGCATCCTCATGACCGCTCCGATGGGCAGCGCCGCGCAGGTCGTGCCGTACGACGTCGACGCGGCACGCAGCGAGATCGCGGTGAAGGTCTTCAAGGCGGGCGCGGCATCGGCGTTCGCCCACGACCACGTGCTGCGCGCGACGCGCTGGCAGGCGACGCTCGACGCGAGCGCGGAGCCGCTCGCGCTGCGCGCCGAGGTTCGCGTGGACGTGGCCGCGCTCGAGGTCGACGAGCCTGCGACGCGTGCGCGCCACGGCCTCGACGGCGCGCTGTCCGACGGCGATCGGCAGCAGGTGCGCGACAACATGCTCGGTCCCGGCCAGCTCGACGCGGCGGCCCATCCGGAGATCCGCTTCGCGGCGACGCGGATCGATCGCGACGCAGAGCGCTTCCGCCTCGCGGGCGAGCTGTCGGTGCACGGCGTCACGCGACGCGTCGAGGTGCCGCTCGCGATCGTCGCCGACGGCGACGCGTACACGGCGCGCGGCCGCCTGCGCGTGCGCCAGAGCGACTTCGGCATCCGCCCGTACAGCGCGTTCCTCGGTGCCGTCCGCACGCAGGACGAGGTCGAGATCGTGTTCTCCCTGGTCGCGGTGCCGGCCGGCTCCCGATAGGGTGGCCGCATGGCCACGCGCATCGAGAGCGACAGCCTGGGACCGATCGAGGTTCCCGCGGATGCCTACTACGGCGCGCAGACGCGCCGCGCGCTGGAGAATTTCCCGGTCTCGGGTCGCGGCTTTCCGCGCCGCTTCATCGAGGCGCTCGGGCTCGTCAAGTGGGCTGCGGCGCTCGAGAACGCCGAGCGCGGTGCCCTGTCGCGCGACGTCGCGGACGCGATCGCGTCCGCAGCGGAAGAGGTGATCGACGGCCGCCGCGACCGCGACTTCGTGGTCGACGTCTTCCAGACCGGCTCCGGGACGTCCACCAACATGAACGCCAACGAGGTGATCGCGAATCGTGCGATCGAGCTGCTCGGCGGCGTGATCGGCAGCAAGCAGCCGGTGCATCCGAACGATCACGTCAATGCCGGCCAGTCGTCGAACGACGTGATCCCGACCGCGCTGCACATGGCGGCCTTGCTCGGGCTGCGTGACGATCTCCTGCCGGCGCTCGACGGCCTGCACGCGAGCCTCGCGCGCAAGTCCGCCGAGCTGGCCGACCTCGTCAAGACGGGACGCACGCACCTCATGGATGCAGCGCCGGTGACGCTCGGCCAGGAGCTCGGTGGGTACGCGGCGCAGGTCGCGCACGGGCGACGCCGCGTGCGCGAGAGCATGCCCGGTCTGTGCGAGGTCGCGCTCGGCGGGACCGCGGTCGGCACCGGTCTCAACGCGCCTGCCGGCTACGCGACGGCGATCCTCGCCCGCATCGCGTCGCGCACCGGGCTCGAGCTGCGCGAGGCCGCGGACCACTTCGAGGCGCAGGGCGCGCGCGACGCCTGCGTGCACGCGAGCGCTGCGCTGCGCACCGTCGCGGTGAGCCTGATGAAGATCGCCAACGACCTGCGCTGGCTCGCGTCGGGCCCGCGCGCCGGGCTCGCCGAGATCCGCCTGCCGTCGTTGCAGCCGGGATCTTCGATCATGCCCGGCAAGGTCAACCCCGTGATCCCCGAGATGGTCCGTCAGGTGGCGGCGCAGGTGATGGGCAACGACGTCGCGGTCTCGATCGGCGGCGCGCTCGGCGACTTCGAGCTCAACGTCATGGTGCCGGTGATCGCGCGCAATCTGCTCGAGTCGATCGAGATCCTGGCGCGTGCGGCGCGCCTGCTCGCCGAGCGCTGCGTCGACGGCATCGAGGCCGACGCCACCAAGCTCGCGCGCGACGCTGCGATGAACCTGCAGATCGGCGCCGCGCTCAACACCGTGATCGGCTACGACCGCGCCGGCGCGATCGTCAAGCATGCCGCCGCGAGCGGGCGCTCGATCCGCGAGGTCGCGGCGGAGGAGGGCGTGCTGTCCGCGGACGAGCTCGAGCGCGTGCTCGATCCGCTGCGCTTGACCCGCGGCGGCGTGATGGGCTGAATCTTCAGCCCTGCTGGACGACGCGGAACGTCGGCTGCGGCTGGGCGAAGCCCTTGAGCGTCAGGTCGCCGACCGACTCGAGCGGAACCTCCTGGCGGAGCTCGGCGCAGGCGCGCGCGGTGATCAGGATCTCGCCACCCGCCGCCGCGTCGCTGAGGCGCGCGGCGAGATTGGTGACGTTGCCGATCACGCCGTAGTCGCGCCGGCCCTCGTAGCCGACGAAGCCGACGGTCGCGTAGCCGGTGTCGATGCCGAGCCCGGCGTCGATCGGGAAGCCTTTGCGCAGCCAGCTCTCGCGCAGGCGGCGGATGTCGGCGCACATCTTGATCGCCATCTGCACCGCACGGTCGGCGTGATCGGGCTGGTCGAGCGGGTCGTTGAAGAAGACGATGAAGCCGTCGCCCGCGAAGTGCTCGAGCGTGCCGCCGTACTCCGCGATCCGCGCCCCCATCGCCGCGTGGTACTCGGCGAGCGTGGCGGTGACTTCTTCCGGCTCGTGCGTCTCGGAGAACGACGTGAAGCCGCGCAGGTCCGCGAACAGCACGGTGACGATCTTGCGCTGGCTCTTGAGCTCCGACGCGCCGCCGCGCGCCATCACGGTGTCGATCACCTGCGGCGGGAAGAAGCGCTTCAGGTCGGCGAACTCGAGCTCGCGCGCGCGGAGCCGCTCCGTCGCCTCGACGCGCAGCAGCGCCTGCGCCGCCTGCTGCGCGACCGTCGACAGCGCGTGGATCTCGGCTTCCTGATACACGTCGCCGGTGGTGCGCGGCCCGATCGCGAGCCCGCCGACGACGCGGCCGTCTTCCACGATCGGCAGCAGCAGCTCGGCGCGCAGGCGGTCGAAGCCGGCGTGGCACTCGTGCTTGATGTTCGAGTAGGTCGGCTCGATCGCGATGCGCTCGCGCACGATCTCCTTGCGCGTCGTGCGCAGCAGCTGCACCAGCGGCTCGTCGGCGAACGGCGTGGCACCACGGATCGGCACGCCGTCGCTGGTGCGCACGTGCTCGGTCGCGTCGTGCGCGCTCGGCAGCAGGAAGGCCACGCTGCTGCGCGCGTCGCACAGCACCGCGGGCGCCTGCGACAGCGCGTCGAGGACCTCGTCGGCGGTGCCGCAGGTCGCGAAGTCGTTGCCGATCTCGCGCAGCAGCTCGGGGAAGCGCGCGCGCTGCGGGTAGAGCTTGCGGTCGAGCCAGGCGTCGAAGCGCGGCCACAGGTACAAGAGCGGCAGCAGCAGCGCCGCGACCGCATACGGCCGCACCGAGACCAGCGCGATCGCGAGCACCGTGAGAATGCCGACCACCGTCGCGTAGATCAGCGCGCGGCGCACGGTGATGCGCGTGTTCACCAGCTCCTGGCTGAGCGTCACGCGCGCGACCGCGAGCGCGAAGATGCCGACCGCCCAGTGCGCGAAGCGCGGGTCGATCGCGAGCGTGCCGAACACCTGCTGCGCGAACTGCGTGAGTGCGATCGGCGAGAAGCCGAACACGATGCCGGCGAGCAGGATGCGCGCGCGCAGCGTCACCAGCCGGTCGCGCCCGCGCACCGCGTGCTCGATGCAGCGCACGATGAAGAGCAGCATCGACGCGAACAGCAGCGTCGACGAGATCACGCGGTTGTAGGCGAACGGGCCCGCGAAGCCTTCGCGCCAGGCGACGATGTTGAGCACGCCCTGGATCAGCCCGGCGGCGTAGATCGCGCGCAGCGCGCCGGGCCCGCGTACCAGAAGACGGTGTGGTGCCGGGTACGCCAGCGCCATGTGGAACGGGACGTAGCAGGTGAGGCCGATCAGGAACCGGAAGTAGACCGAGGCGACGGGGTTCTGGTCGCCGTTGATCGGGATGAACGTGGTGAGCATCGTGCCGCCGGCGAAGCTCGCGAGCGACAGCAGCGCCCAGCTCTCGATCTCCCAGGGCCGCAGCAGGAACACGGTCAGGCCGATCGCGAAGATCAGGATCCCGACCAGGTCCGAGCCGCCCTCGGTGAAGAGCGCGTCGTGCAGGGTCCACGGGCGCACCGGCAGGCGGATCTCGCGCACGCTGCCGTCCGGCCGCTCGAGGCGCAGCACGTTGAACGCGCCCAGCGTCCAGTCGAGGCCGCGCAGCTGCTCGGTGCAGGCGTCGAGGTGCGTGACCTCGATGCCGTTCACCGCGAGCGCCCGGCCGCCACCGCGGACGCCGGCGTCGGACGCGTCGTCGCGCGTCGGCGAGACGATCCCGCCGTCGACGATGAAGCCGACGTCGGGCGCCCCGACGCGCGTGAACTTGTCCTCGATGGTGATCGCGAAGCCGAGCAGGAAGAGGCCGACGAGCAGGAAGACCAGCGCCTTCTGCGCGAAGCTTCCGGCGGCGAAGCGTTCGCGCGGGCTCTCCGGTGCCTGCGCCGCTGCGCGCCAGCGTGCGCTCGGGCGGACGCGCGCGGGCGACAGTGCGGGGGCTCCGCTGCGTGCGATCGGGGCGGCGGGCGAGACCATCGCGCTCCGAGGCTTAGCACGCGCGTCGCGCCGAGGCGCGTGCCGGGTGCCGGGTTCTGCTGCAGCGAACGGGCTGCGGCGGAGCGGTCGACGTCAGCGCGCGGTGGTCGCGAGCGCCTTGGCCTTCGCGAGCTGCGCATCGGCCTCGGCGGTCTTGCCGAGACGTCGCTGTACGCCGCCGAGCGCCGAGTACACCGCGGCCGTCGGCTTGACGGCGAGCGACTTCTCGTAGACCTGCTCGGCCTCGGCGAGCTTGCCCTCCCGGGCGAGGCCGTCGGCGAGGTTGTTGTACGCGGGCGTGTAGCTCGGATCGATCTCGATTGCGGCCCGGAACTCGGCGAAGGCCTCGTCCGCGCGGTCCTGGCGCAGCAGCACGTAACCCAGGCCGTTGTGCGTCGCGGCCGTCGGGCGACCCGGCAGCGCGCTCCGGTAGTGTGACTCGGCGTCCGCGAGATTGCCGGACTGGATCGCCACCACGGCGAGGTTCAGGTGCGCCGACGGACACGCGGGATCCATCTCGAGCGCCTTCGCGTAGGCGGCGAGTGCCTCCTGCGTCTTGCCGAGCCGCGCCAGCGTGAAGCCGTAGTCGCTCCAGATCTCGGCGCGCGGCGCGAGCTCGAGCGACGTCTCGAAATGGCTCGCGGCCTCGTCGAGGCGTCCGAGCTCGACCAGCGCGAGCGCCAGATTGTTGTGCGACTTGGCGTGGCGCGCATCCGCCGCGACCGCGCGCTCGTACTCGGCGACGGCCTCGGCGGTGCGTCCCTCCTGGAACAGCGTCCAGCCGAGCGCGTTCAGGATCTCCGCGTCGTTGGGTGCGAGCTCGAGGCCGCGGCGGAACGCGCGCTCCGCGCCGGCGTGGTCGCCGGTGCGCTCGTTCGCCGTGCCGGCGCGCAGGAACGAGTACGGATCGAGGAATTGCTCCTTGATCTCGGCGATCGCGTCGCCCGGCAGCTTGACGAACTCCGGGATGTTCGCCGCGCGATCGGGCGAGGTGAAGCGCTCCAGCAGGACCGGCGGGCTGTCGTTGCCGTGCTCGTCGATGTGCGTCAAGAACAGCTGCGTGTAGGGGCCGTTGACCTTCGACGAGAACACCAGCCAGCGGCTGTTGGACGACCAGCTGTGCCACGAGTTCATGCGCGGCGTGTTGTACGTGAGCCGGCGTGCCTCGCCGCCCTTCGCCGGCACGATCCACAGCTCGCTGTCGGGCTGCAGCAGCATGTAGCTCCGCGACTTGGTGAACACGATCCACTTCCCGTCCGGCGAGTACTTCGGGAAGTAGTTGCTCATGCCGTCGTTCGCCGCGCCCTCGACCGGCACGGCGGTGCCGCCCTTCCCGCCGTTGAACGGGATGCGGTACAGGTCGTAGCGGAACGGCTGCTTCTCGACCGTGAACTCGGGCACGTCCTTCTGGTCGAGCAGGGCGCCGTTGAGCCGCTCGACGCGGTCGACGTGGTGCGCCTTCGCGCGCGCGAACACGAGCTCCTTGCCGTCCGGGCTCCACACCGCGTTGGTCTGCACGTACTCCGGGTCGTCGGCGCCGGGCAGCGGCGCGAACTGCTTGGTCTCGCGGTCGTAGACGACCAGAATGCCTTTGATCGGGAAGAACAGCTGCGAGATCATCAGGTCCGGGATCGCGACGAACACCGAGCGATCCTTGACGGTGCTGACGACGTAGCGCCCGGTCGGCGACACGCGCGACAGCAGCCCGAAGGTCGGCTGTCCGTCCTCGCGCTTGTAGTCGGACCAGGTGATGATCTTGTCGTCGCTCATCACCATGTCCTTGGTGACCGGCAAGATCCCGTAGCCGCCCTTGTCGTTGCCGTAATCGACGTCGAGACCGAGCACGCTGCCGTTGTCGGCGAACGAGTGGCAGTTGCCGCACACCGGCAAGTTCTGCAGCACGATCGGCGGGCCGTTCACCTGATCGATCGTGCCGTAGCGCCAGCGGATCTTCGACGGATCCTGCACGGCCGTGAGGAACGGCAGCGGCACCTCGCGGTAGAAGAGGGCATCGCCGACCGGATCCTTCGACGTCCGGATGCGGACCTTGCTCGATGCGACGGTCGCCGCCGGCTCGGCCGCGCGCACGCCGATGATCACGATCTCCGCGTCGCGCTCGCGACTTCTTTCCTTGATGCGGCGCCAGTCGTCTTCGGCGGGACGCCAGCGCGGCGTGTCGACCGAGTCGCGCGCGAGCTCGGCGCCGCCCGCGTCGCGCACGACGACCGTCCAGCGATCGGACTTCCCGGTCGTGTCCTCCCAGGTGACCGTCGGCGCAACGATCTCGGGCGGGAAGAGCGTGCCGTCGGCGGGGTAGGTGATGCGCAGCGGGCCTTCGGCGGCCGCACTCGCCGGCGGGTTCGCGGCGAGTGCGGCCGCGGCGGCGCACGCACGGCGCTCATCCATGGTCACGAGCAGCGTTGCCATCAGCAAGGCTGCGGCGGCGACCGCGGGTGCGGCCGGACGACGGTTCGTCGGGATCATGTTGCTGTTCGCTCTCTACGCTCCGGCGCCCGCTGGCGGAAGCGCCTTCGCCGCCGCGCCGTCCGCATCGAGGAACGCGACGACCTCGGTCTCGCAGAGCAGCTCGGGACGGCACAGGTCGGCCTCGACGATGGCGCACGGAAACGCGTCGAAGCCGCGCCGCCGGTAGATCGCGTGCAGGGTCGCCGCGTCGCGCGCGCGCTTCAAGTACGTCACGCCGCCCGCGAGGTCGGCGCGCGTTGCGCCGCAGCCGGCGAGCAGCGAGTCGACGTTGTCGAGCATGCGCTCGACCTGGGCGGCGAAGTCACCGGTGTGCACCGTGTGCCCGGCCTCGTCGATGCTCGCGGTCCCCGAGACGTGCAGGGTGGTCCGGTTCGCCTCGTCGACGCGCAGGCCGCGCGAGAAGTCGGCACCGTAGCTCCACGCCTCGTTGAGCAGCGGCGTCGACATGCGTGCCACCGCAAGGGGGCGCTCGCGGCGGACGGCCTGCAGCGTCAGCGACACCCGATGCTCCGAGGGAAACGGCACACCGCCGACGCCGGTCGACGCGGGACGCAGCACGATGCCGCGCTCGGCGAAGAAGTCGCGCCGTGCGGCATTGAGCGCATGGTAGTCGCGGTCGATGTCGCGCAGCTGGATCCATGCGCGCACGACGTCGCCGAAGCCGAGCCCGCACTGCGCGAGCAGGCGATCACCGGCGCGGAACGCGGCGCGTGCCTGCTCGTAGGCGTCGCCGCCCGCGCCGTACAGGTTCGAGGTGTGCAGCGTGGTCTGCCCGCGCAGCCGCAGCAGCCGCGCGCCCGACGCCGCACAGCCCGCGCAACCGCAGGTGCTCGAGGCGCGCACGTCGCGCACGGACCACGCCGCCGCATCGCGCGGCACCACGACCGACGCGAGCAGCTCCAGCGCCGCGCCGCTTGCCGGCGGCTGTCCGATGACGAAGGGCAGGGGCGCCGCGCCGTCGAGCACGCGTTCGCGTGCGGCGAGGATCGTGGGAACGTCGCGCGCGGCGTCGCGCACGAAGAGTGACTCGCTCGCGACGTGGGCGGCGTTCGCCGCGTGCGCGCTCAGCGTCCTGGCGAGCGCTCGATACGCGGCTTCGGCCTGTGCGGCCGGGTCGTGCGCGTCCCGATCGGGACGGCAGAGGATGGTCAGCTCGTCGGCCTCCGGCCCATGATGGGACCGGAGGCTCGTCGAGTCGTCCTGCGCGGACACCGCCTCGACTTTCAGGCGGCGCACCGCTCGTGTGCCGGGCGTCGTTGCGAGCCCGGCGCGTTCAGCACGGAGGCAGCTCTGGGCTCTGGATGATCGTCGTGTAGGTGTTGTCGCTGGCGCAGTTGTCCGAGCCGCCGAGCGCGAGGATGTCGGCGCCGAGATCCTGGAACGGGCCCGACGGCGGGTTGCTGCCGTTGCCCGACAGCGTGTTGCCGATGAAGGAGTTGTTCTCCGGCGCCGTGTCGGGGACGATCGGCGGGTTGTCCTCGCAGCTGATCGACGTGCCGGCGACCGCGACGCAGTAGTCGGTCATCGCGATGCCGA
Source organism: Candidatus Binatia bacterium (assembly GCA_019749875.1). GTDB lineage: Bacteria > Desulfobacterota > Binatia > UBA12015 > UBA12015 > VGTK01. The sequence continues at coordinate 22,764 of JAIEPK010000400.1, forward strand.
AGAAGTCGTTGTCCTCGATGCGGTTGTTCTCGAGCGTCACGGTGTCGACGCCGAGCACCAGGATGCCGCCGCCCGGCGGCAGATTGCCGACCGAGCCGCCCGTCACCGGGTTCGGCAGGTTGTTCTCGAACACGTGGTTGTCGACCGCCTTCCAGTTGCGGAACGGCTGCGACGGCCAGTTGCTCGGCGGCAGACCCGCCGACGCGGGCGGATACAGGCCGATGCCGACGACGTTGTTGTAGACGACGTTGCCTTCCATGTGGACGTCGTTCGAGACCGTGACCTCGAGGCCGGTCGGGCTGGTGTGCAGCTCGTTGTCGATGACGCGGACGTTCTCGACCGCCTCGACCCACAGCGCGCTGTCGAGCGAGCCGTACGAAACATTCTTCTTGACCTCGCCGTTGGTGGACAGCGTCGGCCAGATGCCGTTCTCGAGGTTGTTGATCGAGGTGTTGCCCTCGATGTTGAAGTTGGTCACGTGGCGCAGCCAGATGCCGTTGTTCCGGAAGCCCTCGACGGTGAAGCCCTTGATCTCGAGGCCGTTGATGTCGGGGTCCCCGGCGTTGTTCGGCTCGACCAGGATGCCCTGACGCTGCGCGCCGCCGCCGCCCGGCAGGAGACGAACCGGGTTGGTGGCCGTGCTCTCGGCGATCAGCTTGAGCGGCTTGGTGATGCGCACCGCCGCACTGTTGGTGTGCGTCTCGATGTAGTCACCGGGCTTCACGATGACCGTCTGGCCGGGCTCCGCCGCGTCGACCGCAGCCTGGATCGACTGGCCCGGGTTCACCGTGATGGTCTGGTCGCCGCAGCCGCGGCCGAGGACGCCGAACAGGCGGGGCGCTCTGACCTCCAGGCCGAGCCGCGCCAGGGTTTCGCACCGCGCCGACCGGACCGGCCGCGCGATGACGCGGGCGGCCGAAGCGACGTCGACCCCGACGGAGGTCAGCGGGAGCAGGGTGGCGGCGACCAGGATCGGAAGCCGGACGGATCGTGACATTCGCGTTCTCCTACTCACGTTGCGCTGCCGCCGTCGGGCGCGACGAGACGAAGCGCACGACGGAGCATCGAGGGTGATCGCATGAGGGCATTGTCCAGGCGCATCGCGGGCGGAGAAGCAGGCGACGCGGGTTGCGCAGCCTATACGGCGCCGCCAAACGAGGTGTCAAGGTCGTTACGCCCTGCGCGCCGTGCGCTCAGTTGTTGGCCGCACCTTCCGCGATCCAGGAACGGATCAGCTCGATCTCGTCGGCAGGCAGCGGGTCGCCGTTGTAGGGCATGCGCTGACCGCCGCCCGGGCCCTGCGTGCCGTTCACCTTGCGGAACAGGAAGCTCGACTCGGGCAGGAACGGATCGACGAAGAAGCCCTGCGGTCCGTTGGGGCCGTCGGCCTCGACGAGGAACGTGTTCGCCCACGACACGCCGTTCGCGAGCACGACGTAGTTGGCGCCGTTCGCATGGCAGATCGCGCTGGTCGCGCACGACTGGTTGTAGATCGGCTGCACGTTGCCGGCGAGCGTCGCCTTGGTCTCCGCCGGCAGCAGGAACGAGCCCGGGATCGGACCGGTCTCCGACGCCGCGCCCCACTGGTTCGGATCGCAGGGCGCCGCCGCGCACGGACCCGAGGCGCGGCAGCTCAGGAAGTACTGGGCGTCGGCCGGATTCGGCGCTTGCTCGACGCGCGTGATGTCGCAGGTCAGGAAGGTCGGTGCGCCGCCGCTGATCGGGAAGACGTTGCCGGTGACGGTCTTGTCGTCGAGGTTGTACGTGATCGCCCAGCGTTCGTTGCCGACGTCCTTGCTGATGAAGTAGCGGTTCGACTGCGGCGACAGCTGGATGCCCGACTCGCGCTGTGCGCTGGCCGTGTCGGCGCGACCGACGGCGAAGGCGGCGATCAGGGCGGCGAGAGCTGCGATCCGGATGCGATGGCGGGATGCGTACACGAATTCCTCTCCTCGTCTTCTGGCCTGCTGACGATGGGCCGCAGGGATGCGACAGCACAGCGGCTCGGGGCTGGCGGAGCTGGCAGAGCGTGACCTTCGCTCGCGACCGTGGCTGGTGCAAGCCACATAACGCCTGCGAGGACGGGAATTTCGCCGCCCCGCCACGCCCCGGGCGGAAGTCGCGGCGGGATGTCGGGGACGCTCGCGCCGGCGCGCGGAACGTGCTTGGCGGGAGAGCGGACGAAGGGAGACGAGACGACGGTGCCGGAACTCGATGACGTGATCCGCGAGCGGCGCTCGGTGCGCGGGTTCCTGCGCGATCGTGTCGTGCCGCGCGAGATCCTGCAGGCGGCGTGCGAGCTGGCGCAGCGCTCGCCCTCCAACTGCAACGTGCAGCCGTGGCGCGTGACCATCGCCTCGGGCGAGCGCCGCGACCGGCTGGTGGCGGCGCTCGACGACGTGATCGCGCGGCGCGAGCCTCCGGCTCCCGAGGACCCGATCGACGCGTTCCACGGCGAGTACCGACGGCTGCAGTTCGCATGTGCGGCCGAGCTCTACGGCAGCATGGGCATCGCGCGCGGTGACGCCGCGGCGCGTCGCGAGGCGATGCTGCGCAACTACCGGCTGTTCGACGCGCCGCACGTGGCGATCGTCTGCATGGCGCGCGACTTCCAGCGCGGCGTGGCGCTCGACGTCGGCATGTGGCTGCAGACGTTCATGCTCGCGCTGTGGGCGCGCGGCGTCGCGACCTGCGCCCAGGCGAGCCTGCGCAACTTTCCGGACGTGATCCGGGCCGTGCTCGACATCCCGGACGAGCTGTCGATCCTCTGCGGCGTGTCGATCGGCTACGAGGACCCGTCGGTCGCGGCCAACGCCACGCGAACCACGCGCGAGCCGCTCGCGAGCAACGTCGTGTTCCTCGACCGATGAGCACGGCTGCGACGTCCGCCGCGTGGGCGGAGCTGCGCTACGGGCGGCTGCTGCCGCTCGCGGCGCGACGGCGCGCCTTCGCCGCGCAGTACGAGCGTGTGGTGCCGCTGGTCGAGTCGGCGCTCGATCGCGAGCGGCGCGCCGCGGCGAGCGCACGCATGCAGCGCTGGCTCGGCGTGTCGCCGCGCGCCGCGGCGACGCTGTACCGCTCCTGCCTCGCGTCGGAGGCCCGCGAAGAGGCCGACACCGCCTGGTTCATGGCGCAGCCGTGGGAGAGGCTCGCGGCTGCGTACCGTCCGCTCGCCTGCCCCGTGCCGCCGCGCACGCCGACGATCTGGACGATCCTGCACTTCGGCTCGCCGATCCTCGCCTACGTCCACCTGTGTCGTGTGTGGGGCGTCGACGCGCGCATCATCGGGCGCGCGCTCGACGACGCGAACCCGATGCCCTCGGCGAAGCAGGCCTGGGGACGGCGCAAGGTCGCGTGGGTGCAGGAGGTCACGGGCAAGCCGTTCCTGTCCGTCGACGCGGCGGCGATCGCGTACGCGCGCGAGCATCTTCTTTCGGGCGGGGCCCTGCTCGCCGCGATCGACGTGCCCGGCGACGTCGTCGGACGCTCGACGAAGCTCACGCTGTTCGGCGAGCCGACGCGGGTCGCGGCCGGAATCTTCCGCCTCGCCGAGCTGACGCGCGTGCCGCTGCGCTCGCTGCGCGCGATCTCGCGCGGCGGGCGCATCGAGATGGCGCACGGTGCGCCGATCGTGCTGGCGGGCGGCGACGATCCGCTCGCGCCGGTCGCGCGCCAGGTGGAGACGATCCTGCGCGCGCAGCCGGAGGAGTGGTGGCTGTGGCCCTACCTGCCGTCGTTTGGTGCTTGACGTAACCGGCGCGGTACGCCGGGCGCCCGTCGGCTGCGTGCTTGCCTCCGCCGCCGGTGTGGCGCAGGAGTCGACGCATGCGATCGCACCGGATCTCGCGTCGGAGCTTCCTCGGCACGTCGGCGCTCGTCGGCGCGGGGCTCGTCCTGCCGCCGCCGGCCTGGCCGCTGCGCCTCGCGCGTGGCGCGGCCTTGCGACCGCCCGGCTCGTTGCCGGATCCACGACGACCGGCCGGCACCGACTCGCTGCCGCAGATCGATCACATCGTCGTGGTGATGATGGAGAACCACTCGTACGACAACTACCTCGGCACGCTCGGTCGCGGTGACGGCCTGTCGTTCGGACCCGACGGCACGGCGCGCAACGCCAACCCCGACGGGCGCGGCAATCGGATCCGCGCGTTTCACATGCCGTCGCCATGCCAGCTCGAGCGCGCGCCGGGACAGAACTGGGACGCGAGCCACCTGGCACTCGGCACCGGCACGGACACCAACGACGGCTTCGTCCTCGCGAGCGGTCCCGTCGCGATGGGCTACTTCACCGTGGACGACATTCCCCTCTACCACGGCCTCGCCAGCGTCTTTCCCGTCTGCGATCGCTTCTTCTGCTCGGTGCTCGCGCAGACGTATCCGAACCGCCGCTTCCTCCTCGCCGGCTCCGCGGGAGGCATCATCTCGACCACGACGGCCGCTCTCACCGCGCCCGAGCCGCCCAACGGGAACGTCCTCGAGGTCATGAACACGTACGGCGTGTCGTGGAAGAACTACTACACCGACCTGCCCGGTACGGGTGTGCTGCTCGACACCGCGAGCGCCAATCGCGAGCATCTGGTCTCGATCGACGAATTCTTCACCGACGCTGCCGCCGGCACGTTGCCGGCGGTGTCGTACGTCGATCCGGGCTTCGAGGACGGCGAGTCCGAGGAGAACGACGCGAACGTCCAGCAGGGTGAGGCGTTCGTCGCGCGCGTCGTCCAGGCGGCGCTGCAGGGCCCGGCCTGGCCGCGCACGCTCTTGATCTGGACCTACGACGAGCACGGTGGGTACTACGACCACGTCCATCCGCCGCGCGCGCCGGTGCCCGACGACGTTCCGCCCGGCATCGAAGGCGCCCCGCATACGTTGCCGGGCGGCTATGACCGTTACGGCTTCCGCGTGCCGGCGGTCGTCGTGTCACCGTACGCGCGCCGCAACTACGTGTCGCACGTCACGCACGACCTCACGTCCATCCTCAAGCTCATCGAGACCAAGTGGAATCTGCCCGCGCTGACCTGGCGCGATGCGAACGCGAGCGACCTCCTGGACACGCTCGACCTCGACGCGGAGCCCGCGTTCCTCGAACCGCCGGCGTTGCCGGAGCCCGGCGCGGTCGCGAACCCGTCGAGCTGCACGCCCGGCGAGCCCGGCGTCATCCCGCCACCCGACGCAGTCGTGCCCGACGTGCGCCCCCGCCGACGGCTCTCGCGCCTTCTCGGCTGAGCGCCCGCCAGCGCGCCATCCCGTCAAGCAAGCGGCCGCGCGCGTCCGTGGACGCCCGGCACCGGTCCCTCCGCGAAGGCGAAGCCGAGCGGCCGACCGAAGCGAGCGTGGGGAGTGGCGCCCCGTCAAGCTGTGCTTGATGGGGCGAGGGGGCGCGTACCGCCGCGGGATCTACCCGCAGCGTAGGCCAGCGTCTCCGCGCGCGCAGCGCGCGGCCGAGCGTGAGCGAGCGCGGGGAGTGGGCCCCAGTTGGGCTTGCCCAACTGGGCGAGGGGGCGCGTGCCGCCGCGGGATCTACCCGCAGCGTAGGCCAGCGTCTCCGCGCGCGCAGCGCGCGGCCGAGCGTGAGCGAGCGCGGGGAGTGGGCCCCAGTTGGGCTTGCCCAACTGGGCGAGGGGGCGCGTGCCCCCTCGTTCAAACATTCAGCGAGCGACCGTCCACCGCCAGCGCTGCTTCCTTCAGCGCCTCCGGCAGCGTCGGGTGCGCGTGCGTCGAGCGCGCCACGTCCTCCGACGAGGCGCCCATCTCGATCGCGACCGCGGCCTCGGCGATCAGGTCCGACGCGTGCGTGCCCATGATGTGCACGCCGAGGATACGGTCGGTCTTCGCGTCGGCGATCATCTTCACCGCGCCCTCGATCTGCCCCATGGTCTTCGCGCGGGCGTTGGCCGCGAACGGGAAGCGGCCGATGCGGACTTCGAGTCCGCGCTCCTTCGCCTGCTCCTCGGTGATGCCGACGCTCGCGAGCTCCGGGAACGTGTAGACCACCGCCGGGATCGCGTCGTAGTTGACGTGCCCGGCCTTGCCGGCGAGCAGCTCGACGCAGGCGACGCCCTCGTCCTCGGCCTTGTGCGCCAGCATCGGGCCCGCGATCACGTCGCCGATCGCGTAGATGCCGGGCACGCTGGTCGCGAAGTCGTGACCGACCTCGATGCGACCGCGTGCGTCGGTCTTGACGCCGGCGTCAGCGAGGCCGAGCAGGTCGGGGTAGGCGCGCCGGCCGACGGCGACCAGCAGCACGTCGGCTTCCAGCGTGCTCGTCTCGTCGTCCTTGCCGCGCACCGTGAGCTGCACGCGCTCGCCGACGACCTGCGCGGATTCGACCTTGGTCTCGAACAGGAACTTCATGCCCTGCTTCTGCAGCGCGCGCTCGAGCAGCTTCGCCATCTCGCGGTCCATGCCGGGGACCGTTCCGGGCGTGAGCTCGACGACGGTGACCTTCGATCCGAGGCGACGCCAGACGGAGCCGAGCTCGAGGCCGATCGCGCCCGCGCCGACGACGATCAGCTCGCCCGGCACGTGGTCGAGCTCGAGCGCGCCGGTGGAGTCGATGATGCGCTTGCCGTCGAAGGCGAGCCCGGGCAGCGCGATCGGCACGCTTCCGGCCGCGATCAGGATCGACTTCGTCGTGAGCTCGCGCGTCGTGCCGTCGGCGGCGGTGACCGTCACGCGACCGGGACCGGCGACCCGTCCGGTACCGCTCACCCACTCGACCTTGTTCTTCTTGAAGAGCCCGGCGATGCCGCGCGTGAGGATCGTGACGACCTTCTGCTTGCGCTTCATCATGGTCGGCAGGTCGAGCTCGACGCCGCTCACCTTGATGCCCTGCTCGGCGAAGCTCTCGCGCGCGTCCTCGAAGAGCTCGCTCGAGTGCAGCAGCGCCTTCGACGGGATGCAGCCGACGTTCAGACACGTGCCGCCGAGCGCGGGATCCTTCTCGATGCACGCGACGCGCATGCCGAGCTGGCCGGCGCGGTTCGCGGCGGTGTAGCCGCCGGGGCCCGCGCCGATGATGACGAGATCGTAGCTTCCGTTGCTCGGGTCACCCATGTTCGCAGGTCGTCCTTTGCGGCGCGCGCCGCGTGCTCAGGGGCATGGCCTGGTGCGTGCGACGGCCGCTCAGACGCCGAGCAGCACGCGGGTCGGATCCTCGAGCGCTTCTTTCACGCGCACCAGGAAGGTCACCGCGCCTTGGCCGTCGACGATGCGGTGATCGTACGACAGTGCCAGGTACATCATCGGCCGGATCACGATCTGGTCGTTCACCACCACCGGACGCTTCTCGATCTTGTGCATGCCGAGGATGCCGGACTGCGGCGGGTTCAGGATCGGCGTCGACAGGAGCGAGCCGTACACGCCGCCGTTGCTGATCGTGAAGGTCGCACCGGAGAGATCGTCGACAGACAGCTTGTTGGTCCGCGCGAGCTCGGCGAGACGTCCGATTTCCTTCTCCACCTCGGCGAACGACATCCGGTCGGCGTTGCGCACCACGGGCACGACGAGCCCGCGTTCCGTCCCCACCGCGACGCCCATGTGCACGAAGTGACGGTACACGATGTCGGTGCCCTGGATCTCGGCGTTGACCGCCGGCACCTCGCGCGCCGCGGCACAGCACGCGGCGACGAAGAACGACATGAAGCCGAGGCTCACGCCGTGCTTCTTCTGGAACGGGTCTTTATATCGCGCGCGCAGGTCGAGGATCGCGGTCATGTCGACCTCGTTGAAGGTCGTCAGGATCGCGGCGGTGTGCTGTGCCTCGACGAGCCTGCGCGCGATCACCTGCCGCAACCGCGACATCGGCACGCGCTCCTCGAGGGCCGCGCCCGCGTCGCCGACGGCGGGGCGGGGCGCCGGTGCGGGTGCTGCGGCGACGGCCGCGGCCG
>JAIEPK010000141.1 GCA_019749875.1 Candidatus Binatia bacterium
CTCTGAGATACCGTGACCTCCGTCAAGCGTACGTCAGACTGTAGGGGCTTCGGGAGCCTGCAGTCTGGGCACGAATGGTTTGCGATTCTTAGCGACGCTGTAGATCGCGGCGAGGAGCTTTCGCATCGCAGCGACGAGGGCGACCTTCGCGAGCTTGCCGCGTGCGCGCAGCCCCTCGTAGAAGGCGCGCAGCCACGGGTTTCGTTTCACTGCGGTGAGCGTTGGCATCCACAGGGCGTGACGCAGTCTGGCGTTGCCGAGATTCGAGATCGGCGCTCGGAGCGGGCGATGCTTGCCCGAATGCTTGGTCGCCGGGACCACGCCGACGTAGGCCGCGAGAGCGCCCGCGTCACGGTAGCTCGCAGGGTCGCCCACCTCGGCGATGATGCGTGCCGCTGTGTGGGGACCGATGCCGTCGATCGTCGTCAGGAGCTTTCCGACCTCGTGCGACTCGAGCGTGCGCTCGATGTCGCCTTCGATGCGACGCAGGCGTTTGCGGAGTGTCGAGATGTCCTCGCAGAGTGTCCGCACCTGGAGCTGGTAGACCTCGGAGTGATGGGCACCGACCGAGGTCTGTGCCGCGTCGACGAGGGACTTGGCGAGCCCCCGGCCAACCGCGTGACGACTGTCGTAGCGAAGGTTCGCCAGTTCGCCGACGCGGGCGCTCCTGAAGGCCGCAGCAGTCGGGTACTGGGCGAGGATCTCCGTTGCGAGTGCGCTGTCGAGCGTCTTCACGTGGCGGGTGAATTCCGGAAAACCGAGATCCACGAGCCGGTGCAGCTGGCGGACGTGGTCACCGAGCTCCTGCACCCAGCGATCGCGCAGCCGGACCAGTTCGCGCAGCTCGGTCGTGGCCTCGTCAGGCAGCTTCGTGACCTGAGGTTTCTTCTGGGCGGCAAAGCGGGCGATCGCGAGTGCGTCGATCGCGTCCGTCTTCGCGCGCACCAGGTCTTCTTCGGCAAAGCGCCGTGTGCGCAGCGGGTTGAGCAGGGCGATCGCGAAGCCGTTGGCCGTCAAGAATGCGAAGAGGTTCTGCCAGTAGTGACCGGTGGCCTCCATCGCGATCACTGCCGACTCCGGCGCCCCGAGCAGCGCCAGCAGCTTGCTGTGCCCAGCGGCATCCGCTGCCACGGTAGTCGGCTTCACGAGTACCGCCTGGGACTCGTCCACCACCGCGACCACATGAGATTCTTTCCCGATGTCCACACCCACGAAGTGCATCGTCGTCCCTCGCGACAGGGAACGCCGGGAGCCTCGGAGCCGGTGACCATGCCCGCCCTTGTGAATGCGAGGACTGCGCCTCGGGATACCGTTCGAGCCAGAATCACCGGTCGAGGACGCCGATCTCAGAGCCGAGGACGTTGCCTCACCGCGCGCCCGGCGACCCTCTCCCGGAACCTGTCTCCCGCTCTCTACCCGATCGCGGGTGGGGACGTGGAGTAGATACAAGCGCGACGGACGCTCGCCCGCGACCGGACGGCGCTAAAGGCACGCCGCCGATCTTCCGACGACGCCTCGGCATTGCACGCGGGTGCGGAGACGGCCGAGCGCCTGCGGGCGAGGCGGGAGCGAGCGATGAATCGACGTGCGACGCGCGAGCGAACGATGGTCCGTGCCGTGACGCTCTCGCGAACGGCGCCACGAGCTGCGGCATACTCGTGCACCACGTTCCATCGTCTCGCGGCCGGCGGCCTGGCGCTGCTCTGTGTGCTCGCGGCACCCCTCGCCGCTGCGTCGGCGCGGGCGGCGACCGCGGTCCCCGCGGCGCTCGCGATGCGCGAGCGGATCGTCCTCATCGGCGTACCGGTCGACGGCAATTGCGGCTGCGGCCCCTACGATCTGGGCGACTTCGACCTGTCGGAGCGCGGCGGCCAGCCGCGGGGCACGCTCAACGTCTTCGGCATTCCGACCTCACCGCCGTCGGTACCGGACGACCAGGCGAGCGGGATCTTCACCTTCGTCGCGACGTTCGACGACGGCACGATCGTCGGTCAAGGACGCTTTCCGCTCGACAACGGCCCGACCATCGCACCGATCGTCGGCGGCACCGGCCGCTACCGCCGCACGCGCGGCTACGCCCGCTTCGCACCGCGCGACGACGGCAGCGTCCGCATCGTGCTGCACCTGCTTCGTTGATCCGGAGGAGACGCTCGGCTGCCGCGTCGGTCCGGACGATCGACCGGGCTCAGGCCTTGGGTGACGCTCCAGCGGCCGCAGCTTCGTCGTCGGCCTGCTTGATCGCGTCCTTGGCAGCCTTCCCGCTCGGCTTCGTCGCCGCGGCGCCGTCGGGGTACGGCGGCTGGCAGAGCGGCGGCAGATCGCCCGGCGGCGCCTTCGGATCGACGACGTAGACGCTCGCCATCATCCCCTGCACCTCGTGCTGGATGATGTGGCAGTGGAAGACGAACTCGCCGACCATCACCGGATCGTCGAACGGAATGATGGCCTTGACGACGCTCGGAGTGTCGTCGTCGGGCGCGGGCGGCAGCGTCACGATGTCCTGCTGTCCGGTGAACGGCACCGGCTGTCCGTTGACCTCCGTCACCTGGAAGTCGAGCTGGTGGATGTGGAACACGTGCGCCTCCTGCGCCGTGTTCTCGATCGTCCACTCCTCGACCGAGCCCAGCGTGATCAGCTGATCGACGCAGGTCGGGTTGAACTGCTTGCCGTCGATCAGGAACTGATTCGGGTTCGCGCTGTCCGCGAAGACGACCGTGCGGCGACCGGTGAGCGGCGCGTCGCGCAGATCCTGCACCGGCGGGAACTGCGTCGGCAGCGGGATCGGCGCGACCTGGTCGCCCTGCGACACCACGGTCGCCATGATCTGACCGGGGTACGCATCGCCGTCGGGGCCGGTGTCGAAGTCCGCGGTGCGCAGCTTGTAGCTGCCCTTCTGCGGTCCGTAGATCAGCAGCTCGTAGCGGCGACCCGGCGGCATCAGCAGCGTGTCGGTCGGGATCACCTGGTTCTGCAGGTTGCCGTCGACCGCGATGACGTTGAACGTCAGCCCTTCGAGCGACAGCTCGTAGTAGATGTTCGAGCTCATGTTGCCGATGCGCCAGAACTCGAGCTGGCCCGGCTGCATCGAGATCTGCGGCTGGTAGAGCCCGTTGATCGTGCGCTTGGTCGGACCCGCGGGATCCGGGTTCAGCATCGGGAAGCCGTCCTCGGTCTTGAGATCCTTGAGCACCATGATGCGCTCGGGGATGCCCTGCAGCTGCGGGAACGGCTCGAGGATGTTGCCGATGATCAGCGCGCCCGCCATGCCGCCCGAGAGCTGCGTGTTGAGCTGCGGGTCGAGGTGCGGGTGGTACCAGAACATCCCCTGGTCGTGGTTCGCGGGGATCGGGAACGAGTAGTCGAACGTCAGGCCGGCCTCGAGCTCGAGGAAGACGTTGTCGCCGGTGCCCATCGGCGTCACCACGAGCCCGTGGTAGTGGAGGTTCGTCGGCTGGTAGCCGAAGTTGCGCAGCCGCAGCTCGACCTGGTCGCCGGGCTCCGCGTGCAGCGTCGGCGGGATGTACACGCCGTTGTAGAGCTCGGGGAACGTCACGTCCTCGCCGGCGACGGTCTGCTGCGCGGCCTCGATCGTGAGCGTCGTCCGCAGCACGCCATTCTCGCTGGCGATCACCGGGGGGTTCGTCAGCTCCGGCCCCGCCGGCTTCGATCCACCGCCGCCACCACATCCCAGCGTCAAGGCCAAAGTGATCACGACGAGCAACGGAACCCAGCGCACTGCACACCTCCCCTTCTTCGCCCCTGACCCACCACCGCGCGGTGCCGGCTCAGTCGCTCGGGCGATCGCCGCCCTCTACAACCATTAGGCGCCTGTCGCCGTCAACGTCGCGCAGCGTCTGCGTTCGTCCGTCGGGCCAGGTGATCTCGACCGTCTCCGCGCGCGACGCCTTGCCGAGGCCGACCCACTGCCGGAGCGGGTTCGCTCCGAAGCTGCTGCCGGTACCGACCACGCGATGGACGTCGCGGCGACGTCCATCCTCGACGACGGACACGCGGATGCGTGCGCCGATCGGCGACCGGCCGCCGCGGCGGTCGACCAGCTGGAGCTCGAGCCAGTGCCCGGCGCCGCCGGGGTTCGCAAACAGGACGTCGCCGAACGCGTCACCGCCGAGCATGCCGCCGGTGTTGTCGAAGATGTCCTGGTCGCCGTCGCCGTCGAGGTCCGCGAGCACGATGCCGGCGTCCTTCTGCAGATGCCCGAGCCCGGCCGCGGCGGTCGCGTCGGCAAAGCGCCGTCCGCCGCGGTTCACGTAGAGCACGTTGGGCAGCAGGCCCTCGTAGCCGTTCCACGCGGTGCCGACGTAGAGGTCGAGAAAGCCGTCGTTGTCGACGTCGCCGACGCCGATGCCGCCCGACAGCAGCACGCGATCGACGCCCCAGGCGCGCGTCACGTCCGCAAAGCGACCGTTGCCGAGGTTGCGGTAGAGCTTGCCGGTCTCGCCCGAGGTCGGGCGGCCGAGGCGATCCGCGACGTAGTCGGCGAGCGGCGACAGCGGGTCGATCCTGGTGCCGTGCGCCTGCGGCCGGTGCAGCGGCGTGGTCGCGCCGACGTAGAGATCGGTCCAGCCGTCGTCGTCGAAGTCGCCGGTGACGACCGTGTGGCTCGCGAGCGGCAACGCGACCCCGGCCGGTGCGGCGACGTCCGTGAACGTGCCGTCGCCGCGGTTCCGGTAGAGCCGGTTCGGCTCGTTGTAGTTCGAGACGTAGAGGTCCGGACGACCGTCGCCGTCGTAGTCGAGCCAGGCGACGCCCTTCACCATCAGGCCGCCCGCGACACCGGCCGCGGCCGCGACGTCGGTGAACGTTCCGTCGCCGTCGTTGCGGAACAGCTGCGAGGGAAAGCGAAAATTCTCCTCGCCCTCGTTGCCGACGTAGAGGTCGAGGTCGCCGTCGCCGTCGTAGTCGGCGAACGCCGCGGTCTGGCTCGGGTAGTGGACCTCGCCGAGACCGGCCGCGAACGTGACGTCGGTGAACGTGCCCTTGCCGTCGTTGCGCAGCAGCGACTTCGGGTGCCGGCCGCTCCGCCCGAGCCAGGCGCCGCGCAGCACCAGCAGATCGACGTCGCCGTCGCCGTCGTAGTCGGCCTGGACGACGTTGCCGCCGCCGAGCAGTCCCGTGAAGCCGGCCTCGTCGCTGCGCTCGCGGAACGTCCCGTCGCCGCGTCCGGCGAAGTAGCGCAGCCCGCTCTTCGGATCGCTCGACGAGACCACCAGGTCGAGCACGCCGTCGCCGTCGTAGTCCTCGACCGCCGCGCCGCCGCCGAGATCCCTGGTATTGACGCCCGCCTGCGCCGCGACGTCGGTGAAGCGGGGGAACGGCTCGCCGCCCGAAAACGCGGCCGGCGGGATGCGCCACGCCTCGGGGACGCCGTCGGGGTACGCACCGACGGTCATGGACGCGATGTTGAGCAGCCAGCGGGCGACGAGATGATCCGGCTGTCGTGCCAGGATCGCCTCGAGCTGCGCGATGCCGCGCCGCGATCCTTCCTGGTCGGTGTGCACGCCCGACGCGCGGATCGGCACGATGCAGCTCTCGCTGGTGTGCCGCGCGACGCAGTTGCGGCTCTCGCCCCAGCGCAGGTACGCGACCGCGAGCTCGAACTGCGCGGCGTCGACGTCCGCCTGCGGCACCGCACGGCCGAGCTTCGGCACCAGCGCCGCAGCTTCTTCGAGGTGGCGCACGGCGGCGTCGGTCTCGCCGACGCGGAGCTCCTGCGCGGCGAGCGTGCGCAGCCGCCGCCAGTGCAGGACCGGGCTCGCGGTCGATCGTGGATCCTCGACCAGCGCGCGCAGCGTGCCGATCTGCGCGTCGCCGGTGTAGACGTTCTCTTCCGCCGAGCGTCGCGCGATGTCGGCGAGCAGGGCGCGCATGTCGCGGGCGCTGCTCGCGCCCGCGCCGGAGGCGTTCAGCGCGGGCGTCGACGTCGGAACCGGATCCGCTGCCGCGGCCATGCGGACCGCCGTGAGGACGAGCAGCAGCGCACGACGCCATCCACCGGAGCGCGACCGTCGCCGTGCGAGCATGACGCCGGGCTCTAGCTGCCCACGCTGTGCTGCACCAGCATGCGGCGGCGACGGCGTTCACCGCGCGTCGGTCGACCGCGAAAGGTGCGGCAGCGGCGACCTCGAACGAGCGCGCGCGCGGCTACGGGCAGCCCGATCCTCCCTGATTGACGCAGTCGCCGATCGAGTTCGCCGCGACCACGCTGCCGGCAAGCGACGCGACCTGGCCCTCGTTCAGGATCCCGCCGCCGTTGCGCTGCGCGCGATTGCGGCTGATCTCGCTGGACACGACGGACAGCACGGCCTTCTTGCCGCTCGCCGCGTCGTTGTACACCGCGCCGCCGAAGCCGCCGAACTCCATCGTGCCGCGCAGGCCCGCCGCGTTGGCCGCGAGCAGCGCTCGTTCGAGGCGCAGCTCGGTGCCGGGATCGTTGAACACCGCGCCGCCGTAGCCGTCGGTCTCGTTCACGGACAACGTGCTGTCGCTGATCGTCAGCCGGATCGCCCGGTTGCGCAGCGCACCGCCCGGCCCGGCCGCACAGTCGTCCCCGTCGCAGCGCGACGTGTTGCGCGAGAAGGACGAGCGCGAGATCTGGCCGATGCCGGAACGAACGTCGACGACCGACGGTGTCCGGCATCCGCTCGCCGTGCAGTGCGCGACGTTGTCGGCGACCACCGCCGAGTCGAGCGTCAGCGCGGCACCGTCGAGCCGCAGGACCTCGCCGCCGAGGCACGCAGCGCCTTCGCAGCGGTTCTCGTTCGCCACGAGCTGCAGCGCGTCGAGGGTGATCGCCGCGCTCGCGAGATCGACGACGGGATCGGTCGAGCAGGACGCACCGCCACAGGCGACCGTGTTCGCCTCGATGCGCGGCGTCCTGAACGACAGATCGCCGTTCGCGGCACTGGCGAAGAGCGCTGCACCGACACGGCACTTGTCGCCGCTGCAGGCGAGCAGATTGCCGCGCACGTCGATCGCGTCGTGGCTGCTGGCGCTCGCGCCGTCGAGCGATACCAGCATCGCCGCCTGGCAGCGCGCGCTCATGCAGCCGGAGAGATTGTCCGCGACGCGCGTGCGCGAGGTCTCGAGCTGCGGAGCGCGCCAGCCCGTGATCACGCCGACCACGCACTCGTCGCCTTCGCAGAGCTGCTGGTTGGCCTCGATCACGACGTCGGCCAGGCCGATCGCGCCACCGGCCTCGCCGCCGAAGGAGCCGTACACGCCGCACCCGGCGCCCCGACAGGACACATCGTCGTCGCGCATCGTGACCGACTGCACGTCCGCGTTCATCCCGCTGCCGACGCCGTAGCGCACGGTGACGATGCACGATGCGCCCTCGCAGGAGAAGTCGTTCCTGTGCAGCCGCGCCGTGCGCAGCGTGGCCGAGTCGCCTCCGGCGAGCGACAGCGTCGCGTCGACGAAGCACGGCTCGCCGAGGCAATCGCCGCGGTTGTCGCTCATCTCGATGTCGTCGATCAGCGCGCTGCCGCGTCCGAACAGGTCGACCAACGCGCTCTGCGCACAGCCGTCGCCGGCGCAGTGCAGCTCGTTGTCCGCGATCAGCAGCCGTCCGGCCGCGACCGATGCCGCGTCGGCGTCGACCACTCCTCCGCCGCGGCAGGACCGGCCCTCGCAGCGCACGGCGTTCAGCGTGATCGTGACGCGCTCCATCTCGAGCGCGCCCAGCGCAGACGAGGCCACGCCGGGCGCGAGCTTGACGCCCCCATCCGTCGTCATCGCGATCGCCGCCGCACCGAGCGTGCACGCTTCGCTCGCACAGACGACCTGGTTCTTCCGGATCTTGGTCTTGCGGAGCTTGAGCGCGCCCCCGTACAGCGTGTGGATCGCCGCGCCGTCGAAGGGTTGGCCACAGTCCTCGCCCGTGCAGGTCGCCGAGCCCTGCTGTACGCGGCACGCGGTGAAGCGGAGGGCGCCCGATCCGCGCTGCTCGACGACGCTGCCGCCGGTGGAGCATTGCGACCCCGTGCAGCCGACGTCGCCGCGCGCGAGCGTCACGTGCTCGAACGCCACGTCGACGCCGCCCTTGCCGGACGGATCGACGTGAAACAGGCGGTCGCCGTCGCCGAGAATCGCCGGGTCGCCGATCGCATTCTCGATCACGGTGCGCGGCCCCTTGCCGCGGATGATCACCGACTCGCTGACGTCGAGATCGCCGCCGGCGTTGGCGTTCTCACCGATCGGCAGGCGCGTCAGGCGGTACGTGGTGCCGCGGCGCAGAAGGATCAGGTCGGGGGTCGAGCGCACACCGGCCGGACACTCGCCGGGCCTGCGGCCCGACGCCGTGTTCCGGTTCGCGGCGTTCACCGCCTCGCGCAGCGAGCAGCGTCCGTCGTCGGCGACCACGTCGTCGCTGGTGGTGACGACGATGCGTGCCGCGGAGGCTGGTTCGGCGAGGGTCGCGCAGGCCAGCAGAAGGCACGTCAAGCTCACGACGACGCGGCGGATCGGCAACGGGTTCATGGCATCGCTCCTCGACCGCCCGATGGGGCGGCTGCGGGAGCAGACGACGTGAACGCGTCAGTGAATTGCGCGCGCTACGCGGGCGACATCCGGTCGACCAGTCGGGTCACCCGTTGCAGAGGCACTTGCCGTCGACGGCGATGCAGCTGGCATCGGGCGAGGTGCAGGTACCGCCGCAGGTCGGATACGGCTCGCCACCGCCGCAGTGCTCGACGCAGAAGCACGTTCCCCCGATCGGCGTGCAGGTGTCGTTGGGAACGCCGCCGTCGCATGACCCGTCGCACGCCGGAGCGCCGCTGCCGCCGCCGCAGAACGGCGGGATGCACGTCGCCGGCATGCCGGGGACCGGTCCCACGCAGCTCCAGCCGGCCGGGCAATCGCCGCCGCAGGGATCGGTCGGCGGCTCGGACGCGCACGCGCAGTAGCGCAGGATGCTGAGCGTGAAGCCGTAGCAGCTCGTACCCGCAGGGCAGTCGCCGCCGCCGCAGCTCTCGTACAGATCGCCGCACGCCATGCTGCCGACCGGCAGACACCCGCACGTGGTGAACGGTCCGCCGGTGGTGGTCGAGCACTCCTCTCCCGCCGGGCACTCACCGTTGCAGACCGGCGCGCTGTCGCCGCACGGCTGGTGCGGCGAGACGCACGAGCAGCCGATCAGCGAGTTGCCGCCGCACACCGAGTCGCCCGGGCACGTGCCGCCGCAGGAGCCTCCGGTGTCGGTGCACGTGGCGCCGAGCAAGGTCGCGTCGTCGCAGTCGGGAAGCGCCGGGACCGCGGCCTTCACGCCGAGGAAGAAGCCGGCCTCGTCGTGCCGGATCGCAGCACCGTCGAAGACCGCACACACGCGCTCGGAGCCCCACTCCACACGGACCGCGACGCCGCCCTCGGCACCGCTCAAGTCGAGGCCCGCGGAGCGTGCGCGCAGGCGCAGCCCGCTGCCGGTGCGCAGCGTCGCCGACTGGAGCGTGCTGCTGCCCGGTCCGGCGTCGGCGTTCACGTACGCGTACGTGACGCGTGCAGCGGATTGCACCACCCAGCCAGGCCTCCCCTTGCCGGGAGCCGCGGACAGCGACGCCTCCTCTCCAGAGCCTCGCCCGAACAGGGTGACCAGCATGCCCGTCGTCGACGGGTCGTCGGCGCTGCCCGGCGCGGGGATCGCAGCGACGTCGCGGAGCATCAAGGTCAGCGTGCCTCCGGCGGGGGTGCGACGAAGCCGTAGCTGGGTGCCGCCGACGACGTGATCGGCGGCGGGGGCCGTCCCCGACCAGATGCCGAGCGCGAGCAGCAGGATCGTTACGCAGCGGGCCGGACGTGACATGGGCTTCCCTCCCGTCTGTGGCACGGCTACGCGCAAGCGGGGCTCCCGTCAATACCGAAGAACGATCGGGAGCGTTCGCCCAGCCGCGCGATTCAGCCGCAACGCCAACCGTCGTCTCGTCCCCTTCACCGGCCCCGCGACGCCGATCGATGGCTGCGCATCACTCGCGCCCGCAGCAGCGAGGGCGACGCTCGCAGTGGAAAGGGCGGCGCTCGCTGGCGCCGTCGAGCAGCCGGGACGCGCTTCAGCGCAGCTGCGCGTCCGCGAAGCGCTGCAGGCCCTCGATCTTCGACGCGAGATCGCTCTCCGTCCCACCGTGGAAGAGCCACGGCTTCGTCACCAGGTGCGTGACGCCGATGTCTTCGAGCCGCCGGTACGCGTCGCGGTCGAAGGCGTCCATGCACGAGACCAGCACCTGCATCGGCTCGCCCGCGCGCGGCGAGTCGGCGCGGTACGCACGCAGCTTCGCCAGATAGCCGCGCAGCTCGTCGGTGGTGTGCAGGTCGGAGAACCAGCCGTCGCCGAGCATCGCCGCGCGCTTCAACGCCGGTTCCGACAGCCCGCCGACGACGATCGGGATCGGCCGTGACGGCACCGGGCTCATCTCGAGCCGGTCGAAGTCGTAGAACTCGCCGTGGTGCTCGACCATGCCGCCCGACCACAGCGTGCGCAGCACGCGGATCATCTCGTCGGTGCGCTTGCCGCGCCGCTCGAACGGCTGCTCGAGGAGCTCGAACTCGTCTCTCATCCAGCCGGTGCCGATGCCGAGCGTCACGCGATCACCCGAGATCGCGGCCGCGGTGCCGACGGCCTTCGCGACCACGAACGGGTTGCGCAGCGGCAGCACGTAGACACCGGTCACGAAGCGCACGCGCTCCGTGACGGCAGCCATCGCGCCGACCGACACCCAGGGGTCCGGCCAGTCGGTGAACGGCTCCCAGCGCAGGCTGCCGTCCTTGGTGTACGGGTACGGCGTCTTGACGCTCTCGGGGTGAACGACGTGGTCCGACAGCGCGATCGTGTCGTAGCCGGCCTCCTCGATGGCGCGCGCCATCGGCACGAGATGCGCGGTCGGGCCGAACGCGAGGTGGCAGCAGAACTTCATGACAGCGCCGGCATCTCCTCCGCCATCTCGCGCAGCTTGTTCTTCGCGACTTTGTCCAGCGTCGCCTTCGGGAAGTCGTCGACCACGTACACCGCGCGCGGGACCTTGAAGTCGGCGAGCTTCGCCTTGCAGTGCAAGAGGATCTGCTGCGCGAGCTCCTCGTCCGCGGGTGCGCCGGGTCCCTTGATCACGAACGCGACCGGCACCATGTCGAGCATCTCGTGCGAGCGCGCCACGACGGCGACGTCGGCGATGCCGGCGACGCCGCGGACGGCGTCCTCGACCTCGCGCGCCGACACGTTCTCGCCGCCGACCTTGAGCGCGTCCTTGTCGCGGTCGCAGTAGAAGAAGTTGCCCTCGGCGCCGAGACGCACCATGTCGCCGGTCTTGAACCAGCCGTCGGCGGTGAAGCTCTTCTCGTTGGCCTCGGCGTTGTCGTAGTACTCGAGGAAGAGCTGGATGCCGCGCGTGCCGCGCACCCACAGCTCGCCGATCGCGCCGTCGTCGCACAGCTTGCCGGTCTCCGGATCGACGATCAGGAACTCGTAGCCCGGCGTCGGCTTGCCCATCGAGCCGTTGGGGTAGGTCTGCTGGAAGTCGGCGCGCGTGGCGTGGATGACGGTCTCGGTCATGCCCCAGAAGGCGCCGATCTTCATCTTGAGCCAGCCCTCGAGCTCGGGCATCACGAGCCCGAACGCGCCGACGCGCACCGTGTGATCGGGGATCGGCTGCGGTGCGACGGCCTTGAAGACGAACGGGATCAGCGAGATGTGCGTGACCTTGTGCTTCTGGATCACCTCCCAGAAGCGGCTCGCCGAGAACTTCGGCTGCAGGACGATCGTCCCGCCGACGCCGAGCGTGGTCCACATCGACCAGCTCTGCGCGTTCACGTGGAAGAACGGCAGGTAGATCAAGTACGTGTCGCCGCGCCGCATGTCGATGTTGATCGGTCCTTGACGCGACGCCCAGAGCGCGTTCGCGTGCGTGTGCACCACGGCCTTGGGACGCGACGTCGTGCCGGAGGTGAACATGATGCCGACCGGCAGCATCGGCTCCGGCGCACGCGCGGGCAGCGACGCCGCGTCGCCGCGCAGATCGGCGAAGCGCTCGCGTCCGTGCGCGAGCTGGTCCTTGCTCGCGGGCTCGCCGCTGTTGTCGTCGGTCACGACGACCCACGAAAGCTTCGGCGCGCTGTCGGCGACGAGCTTCGCGAACTGCGGTTGCGTGATCGCGCCGACGCAGCCGGTGTGCTCGGCGAAGTACCGGATCTCGTCGCCGACGCTGCGCGTGTTGGTCGTGACGGCCACGGCGCCGAGCTTCGCGCAGGCGTACCAGGCAAGGACCATCTCCGGGCAGTTCTCGGAGTGGATCAGGACCTTGTCGCCCTTCTTCACGCCGCGCGCGTGCAGGCCGGCGGCGATCGCACCCACCTCGTCGTTGAACTCCCGGTAGCTCCAGCGGCGCTGCTGGCCGCCCTTCGGCTCCCAGATCAGCAGCGGATGGTCGGGCTGCGTGCGAGCCCAGAGGTCGAGAAGCCAGGGCAGATCCTGGCCGGCGAACTGGAACTTGGCGACGGCATCACGGTCGATCATGGGGGCGCACTGTAGGCGGTGTCCTGCGGGCACGCCACTCCCGCGACGGGTCGCGCGCCACGCTCTCGAGCGCCGGCCGAGCCGGGCGCGCTGCCGACGCGGTCGCACGGATCGGAAGCACCGGGCGGGGCGGATTTGCCCGATTGCGAATTTGCGGCATGCCGGCTTGCGGCGCCGATGCGGCCCGGGGCACGCTTCTCTCAACGGAAGCTCTGCGATGTCGCGACCCGACCAGCTCCTTCGCCTCTGTCTCGTCATGGTGACGTCGCTCGGCTTCAACGCCACCGACGTCGATGCCGCGAGCGTCCGGCTGCCCTACGTCACCGCCGACAAGATCGCCCCCGAGCTGCGCGCGGCGGCCGCACACGGCGCCACCGTCGACGCGCTGCTGATCCTGCGTGACCAGGCCGACCTCGCGCCGGCCGAGCTGGTCGCGGTCCGCACCGCGCGGGTCGCGTTCGTGCATCGCACGGTGCACGCGGTCGCCACCGCGACCCAGGCGCCGCTGCGCGCGCTGCTCGATGCTCTCGCGGTACGCTACCGCGCCTACGCCATCGTCAACGCGATCGCCGTCGAGGACGTCACCCTCGACGTGCTGCAGCGGCTCGCCGCCCGCGACGACGTGGCGGAAATCGAGTCCGACCTGCCGGTGCGGATCGATCTGCCGGGTCCGGTCGCGGCGCCGGCCGCGACGCAGGCGCCGCTGCCGCCCGGCATCGAGTGGGGCGTCGTCAAGATCAACGCGCCCGAGCTGTGGGCACTCGGCCACCGCGGCGGCGGAGTCGTGTATGCGAGCGCCGACACCGGCGTGCAGTGGGATCATCCCGCGCTGAAGACGCACTACCGCGGCTGGCGTGCCGCGAAGCAGAAGGCCAAGCACGCCTACAGCTGGTGGGACGCGGTTCACTCCGACAGCAGCGGCAACGGTACCAACCCGTGCGGCTTCGACTCGCCGACGCCGTGCGACGACAACGGGCACGGCACGCACGTGATGGGAACGGGGGTCGGCGACGACAAGCTCGGCAATCAGATCGGCGTCGCCCCGCGCGCCAAGTGGATCGCCTGCCGCAACATGGAGGAAGGCTTCGGCAAGCCCTCGCGCTACCTCGAGTGCTTCGACTTCTTCCTGGCACCGTGGGACGCAGCCGGGCTGAATCCCGATCCCGCGCGCGCGCCGCACGTGATCAGCAACTCCTGGTCGTGCACCGCGTCCGAGGGATGCGTGCCGCGGAGCCTGCGCAAGGCGGTGAAGGCCGCGCGCGCGGCCGGCATCTTCGTGGTCGCGTCCGCCGGCAACTCGGGCTCGGCCTGCAGCTCCATCGCGACGCCGCCGGCCATCTATCCCGCCGCGACCACGGTGGGCGCCACGGACGCGAACGACGCGCTCGCGAGCTTCAGCTCACGAGGTCCGGTCACGATCGACGGCAGCGGCCGCCGGAAGCCCGATCTGGCCGCACCCGGCGTCTCGGTGCGCTCGAGCGTCCCGCACGACGGCTATGGCGTGCTCAGCGGAACGTCGATGGCAGCGCCGCACGTCGCGGGCGCCGTGGCGCTCTTGTGGAGCGCGCGGCCCGATCTCCGGGGCGAGGTCGGCGTGACCGAGCAGGCGCTGCACGCCGGTGCGAATCCGGCGGTCAGCGCCGCCGGCACTTGCGGCGGAACGACCAGCGCCGACATTCCGAACGATCTGTTCGGCTATGGCAGGCTCGACGTGGCCGCCGCTCTGCAGGCGCTCCCGTAACGCGCAGCACGCCCCGGCGTCGCCTCGGACGACGGCGCATCCGCAGATCGACGTATTGTCGGCGACCGGGCATCGCGCAACGCTGCTGCGCAACGACATGCCGCCCGGCAACGGCTTCACGGCGCTGCGGTGACGGCCCGAGGCCGGGCCGGCCCGATCCGAAAGCCCTCCGATGCCGCAATCCCGACGTCCCCTCGCGCACCCCCGCGTCCGCAGCCCACTGTTCCAGCTCATCGCGCGCACCCTCGTGCTGACGCTGATCGGCCAGAGCATGCCCATGCATGCGGCGCGGCGCGCAGAGGCAGGGAGCGGTCCGGCGGTGCGCTGGGTCGACGCGCACGGCGGCTGTGACGGCCACGTTCCCTGCTACTCGCGCATCCAGGCGGCGATCGACGCCGCGCGCGCGGGCGAGATCGTGCGCGTGCTGCCGGGCGAGTACGTCGAGCAGCTGCGCATCCAGCGCAAGAACGCGTCGAGCCGGAGCGCTTCCGATCGCATCGTCATCGAGGCCGATCCCGCGGCGCCGGCGGGAAGCGTCGTGCTCCGCGGCACGCGCGGGCGCTGCGAGGGCGGCTACGCGGTCGACTTCGACCGCTCGCGCTACGTCACGTTGCGCGGGTTCACCGTCGCCGGTGCGGGGCAGCGCGGCGTCGGCCTGCGCGGCGGCAGCCGCCAGAACGTCGGCATCGAGCTCGAGCGCAACCGCGTGCTGCGCGGCAGCACCGGCGAGTGCTCGGGCGGCATCGACGTCGGCCGCGGCAACCCGGACACCATCATCGCCAACAACCTCGTCTACGCGAACGGGCGCAACGGTCTGCGCTTCCGCGACGGCACCGGCGGCAGCTACCTGGTCTACGGCAACACCATCGCGCGCAATGGCTGGAACGGCATCGCGATCAGCCGGGCTGCGCAGGCACGCATCTGGAACAACGTCATCGCCTTCAATGGCACGGCGCCCGAGCGCCTCGGCGGACGCAGCGGCATCCGTCGCCAGCGCGTGCAGGATCCGCGGCCGCAGGACGTCGACCTGCGCCACAACCTGATCTGCGGCAACCGCCTCGACGAGATCGTCGGACCGGTGCTCGATCCGGCCGACGTGGGCAACTTGACGCCGACCGGCAGCGAGGGCAGCGGCGTGATCGCGAGCCCGCGCTGCGCGATCGTCGACGATCTGCTCGCCGACCCGGCAGGACCCGATGCGCTGCTCGACACCGTCGACGACTCGTTTGCGCTCGCAGCGGACGCGCCCGCGATCGACGCGGGTCTCGACCCGCGCTTGCTGCTGCCGCTGATCCCGGCGCGGCTCCTCGAGGCCGATCACGCGGCCGAGGGCGCGCGTCCGCAGGACGGCGACGGCGATGGCGAGAGCGCGTTCGACATCGGCGCGATGGAGCGTCCCGGTGCGCACGGTCCGACGCCGACGCCGCACCCGACCGCGACGCCGAGCGCGGTGCCGACGCACACGCCGACCGCCACTCCGACTCCGTCGCCGACGGCGACGCCCACCGCGACGCCGACCGCCACGGCCACACCGACGCCGACGGCCACGCCCACCGCCACAGCGACCGCGACGCCGACGGCCTCGGCGACCGCGAGCCCGACGCCGACCATCGCACCCACGGCACATTCGTCCGCAACGCCGGCGCCGACGGCGTCACCCGCACCGACGCCGGGACCGACCGCATCGTCTGCACCGACGGTGGTCCCGACCGCGTCGCCCGCGCCGACTGCGGCCGCGACGCCGACACCGAGCGTCGCACCGACCGCATCCCCCGTGCCGACGCCGACCCAGAGTCCGCGCCCGGACAATCGCGCACCGAGTGCGGCTGGCAACCGCTACACCGTCCGCGCCGACCAGGTGCTCACGGTGCCGGCCCCGGGCGTCCTCGGCAACGACGCGGATCCCGACCTCGATCCGCTGGCCGCGGTAAGGCTGAGCGAGCCGGGTCTCGGCACCGTGTCGCTGAACCCCGACGGCAGCTTCACCTTCGATCCCGACCAGGCGCAGCTCGCCTGCGCGGGCGTGTCCGATCCCACCGGCCCGGTGTTCGCGGAGCCGACGACCCTGGTCTCGACGGAGGAGACCGGCGGACGCGGCGGCTACGGCGTCGCGCGCGGCGACTTCGACCGCGACGGCGACCAGGACCTCGCCGTGACCGTCTTCGACCGCGTGCAAGGCGTGCTCGGCAACCGGCTGCTGATGCTGCTCGGCAACGGCGACGGCACGTTCGAGCCGCCGGTGACGCTGCACACCGCGCCCGATTCCGAGGCGAGCCTGCTCGGCCTGGTCGCGCGCGACCTCGACGACGACGGGCTCGTCGACCTGCTGCTGGTCGACAACGTGCGCAGCCAGCTGCTGTTCTTCCGCGGCGACGGCAACGGCGGCTTCGCGAGCCCGGTCGCGAGCCCGACCGCAGGCCGCAGCCATATGGTGCAGGTCGCGGACCTCGACGGCGACGGCATCCTCGATGCGATCGTCACGAGCTTGACGGTCACCAACCTGACCGCGCTGCGCGGCAACGGCGACGGCACGTTCCAGACCCCGGTCGTGCTGCGCGACGCGACGCAGATCGGCTCCGGACGCATCGCCGTCGGCGACGTGAACGGCGACGGCGCGCCCGACGTCGTGTACGGCGACGGCTCGCGCCTCGGCACGCTGCTGAACGCGAACGACGGCAGCGGGACGATGGTCGCGCAGCCGACGCTCACGATCCCGACCGCACGCTCGCTGTACCTCGCCGACTTCGACGGCGACCACACGCTCGACGTCGCGGTCGCCGTGTCGCCGTGCAGCTGGCGCAACGTCGAGGGCGGCGGCGGCAAGCGCCCGAGCCCGGCATACGGCTTCCCCGGCTGCGTCGCGATGCTGCCCGGCAATGGCGACGGCAGCTTCGACGCACCGGCAAACGACCACATCGCCGGTCTGCCGCTCGGCGGCGACGAGGCCTATGCCGAGCCGATCGTCGTCGACCTCGACGGCGACGGCACGCTCGACGTGCTGCTGCCGCCCGGCCACGACAACCGCGAGGCGAACTACGTCTCGGTCGGCCTGAACGACGGCGACGGCAGGTTCCGCATGGCGCACTGGATCGCCTCGGCGGCCGGCACGCCGCCGCGCCCGATCACCACCGACGTCGACGGCTTCTACTCGACCGCGCTGATCCCCGGCGACTTCACCGGCGACGGCATCCCCGACGTCGTCGTCACCGGCGGCAGCATCGGCGGGCTCGGCTCGACGGTCGCGGTCTCGCTGCTGCGCGGCATCGGCGAGGGACGCTTCTTCTCCGGGCAGGGCCTCACCCTCGGTCCACTGCCGTACGACTTCGGCGGGCCGGCCACCGGCTTCTCGGTCCAGTTCAACGCGGTGACGAACCTCGCGCTCGGCGACTTCGATGGTGACGGCCTGCCGGAGATCGTGTCGGCCAAGGGCTACCAGCCGATCGGCCTCGTCTACAACACGGAGACCATCGCGCGTCGCGAGCTCGCGCCGGACGGCAGCCTCGCCGACCCGGTGGTCGCGTCGCCGTTCCTCGGCGGCGACTTCTTCTACCGCATGAAGCCGGCCGACTTCGATCGCGACGGCAACCTCGACCTCGCCTTCGTGCAGCGCAACTCGAGCGGCGCACCGCAGCTGGTGCGCATCGCCTACGGCGATGGCACCGGCAACCTCGGCGTGGCGGTCGACTTCTCGTACCCCTACTCGGGCCCGTGGGCCGGCAACTACGCCGTGGGCGACTTCGACGGCGACGGCTTCCCCGACGTGGCACTGCTCACGACGGCGGGCGGGATCGACGTCAAGTGCAACAACGGCGCGACGCGCACGTTCACCGCGGGCCAGAGCATCGCCGGCCCCGCCGGATCGTCGGCGACGCGCATCGGCATCGTCGCCGCGGACTTCGATCGCGACGGCATCCTCGATCTCGTCGCCAACGCGGGCAACGGCGCCAGTCCCGGCGCGAACCAGCAGCAGTCGCTGTTCTACCGCGGCAACGGCGACGGCACGTTCGCACCCGGCGTCGCGATCTCGCCGCCGCTCGGCGGCGGCGGCATCGCCGACTACGCGGCGGGTGACCTCGACCACGACGGCAAGCTCGACCTGCTCGGCAACACGTTCGGCGGACCGCTCTGGGTGCAGCTCGGCAACGGTGACGGCACGTTCCGTAGCGCGGTCTCGTACTCGTCGCCGGGCAGCTGGCTCGAGGAGGGCAGCATCGCGCTCGCCGACATCGACCGCGACGGCCACCTCGACGTCGCGCTCGCGGGATCGTTCAGCAGCTTCGCCTCGAACCGCGGCATCCTGATCCTGCCGGGACGCGGCGACGGCACGTTCGCCACGCCGCGCGAGGTGCCGGCGGGCATCTCGTACGGCGGCGACCCGATCCTCGCCGACGTCAATCAGGACGGGATGCCCGACCTGCTCGCCGGTCGCGGCGAGCGCCGCGAGTACGCGGTGATGATGCTGAACGCCGCCGATCGTCGCGCGGGCTGCCGGAAGACCGACCACTTCACCTATCGCGCGAGCGACGGCGATCTCGGCTCCAACACCGCGACGGTGACGATCGAGATCCTGCCCGCGAATCATGCACCGGTGATCACGTCGGTGCCGCCGATCGTCGCGACCGAGGGCAGCGCGTACGCCTACGACGTCGATGCCACCGATCCCGACCCGGGCGACGCGGTCGCGTTCGCGCTGATCGACGGCCCGCCGGGCATGACGATCGATCCGGACACCGGCGTGATCGCGTGGCGGCCGTACACGGGACAGACGGGCAGCTTCGCGGTGGCGGTGCGCGCGTACGACACCACGGGCGCGTCCGGCGACCAGAGCTGGAACGTCACGGTCCGCAGCACCGTCACGGTGCCCGACGTCGTCGGGCTCGCGCAGAGTGCCGCCCAGACCGCGATCGTCGCCGCGTCGCTGACGGTCGGGACGGTCGGCAGCGCGCCCAGCGCGACGGTTCCGGCCGGCTCCGTCATCTCGCAGACGCCGCTCGCCGGCACGAGCGTCGTCTCCGGATCGGCGGTGAGCCTCGTGGTGTCGACCGGACCGCCGGGCCCGGGCGAGACCGTCGTGTCGATCAAGGTCGATCCCGCCGCGATCACGCTGCTCTCCGGCGAGTCGCTCGCGTACCGCGCGACGGCGACGTTCGCCGACGGCACGGGCGGCGACGTGACGTCCACGGTTGCGTGGGCGAGCAGCGCGCACGGCGTCGCGACGATCGCGCCGGACGGAAGCGCGAGCGCGCTCGGCATCGGCACGACGACGATCACCGCGACGCAGGACGGCATCACCGGCAGCGCGACGCTGACCGTCGTCGCGCGGGTTCCCGGCGACCTGACGCCGCCGCTCGCCGAGATCACGAGCCCGGCGAACGGCTCCGAGGTGACCGAGCCGGTCGACGTGATCGGCAGCGCGACCGACGACACGTTCGTGCGCTACGAGCTCGCGCTCGCGCCCGCGGGCGAGGGCGACTTCACCGAGCTGGCGGTGGGCGGCGCCCCGGTCACCGGCGGCACGCTGGGCAAGCTCGACCCGACCTTGCTGCTCAATGGTCTCTACACGCTGCGCCTGCGCGTGTACGACGCCGGGGGCAACGTCACGGAAGCGACCAGCGCGTACGTGGTCTCGCGCGAGCGCAAGGTGGGCGCGTTCACGCTCGAGTTCGTCGATCTCGAGATCGCGCTGTCGGGCATCCCGATCCGCGTCGTGCGCCGCTACGACAGCCGGGACAAGCGGCAGGGCGACTTCGGCATCGGCTGGCAGCTCGGCGTCGAGACGCTCAAGCTGCAGACCAACCGCGTCCTCGGCACGGGCTGGACGAAGCAGAGCTCGGGCCTCGCCGTGCAGCTGGTCGCGCTCGACCCGCACTTCGTGACGGTCACCTTGCCCGACGGCAAGGTCGAGATCTTCGATCTGCAGCTATCGCCGACGTCGGCGCCGTTCACGCTCGACTTCACCAATGTCGTGGGCTTCGTGCCGCGCCCGGGAACGCTCGGCACGCTCGAGGGCCTCGACAATCCGAGCTTGCTCGTGGCGCCGGCCGGCAGCGAGGTCGAGCTCTGGGACGACAATACCTTCGACACGTACAACCCGCGCCGCTTCCGCTACACCGCGCTCGACGGCACGTCGGTCGTGATCGACCGGATCGACGGCGTCCTGAGCAGCACCGAGCCCAACGGCAACACGCTCACCATCGGCGCCTTCGGCATCACCCACTCGTCGGGCAAGAGCGTGACGTTCGTGCGCGACGGCGACGGCCGCATCACGCAGATGGTCGACGCGAAGGGCCAGGGGCAGAGCTACACGTACGACGCGCGCGGCGATCTGCGCAGCCACACCAGTCCGGTCGGCAACGTCACGCGCTTCACCTACGACGCGCGCCACCACCTGCTCGACATCGTCGACCCGAGCGGCGCGCGGATCGCGCGCAACGAGTACGACGACGACGGCCGCCTGATCGCGACGGTGGACGCCGACGGCCGCCGCGTGGAGATCACGCACGACCTCGGCACGCGGCAGGAGATCTTCAAGGACCGTCTCGGCAACGTGACCGTCCTCGAGTACGACCCGGTCGGCAACGTCGTGCGCAAGACCGACGCGCTCGGCGGCGTCACGAGCTACACCTTCGACGCAGCGGGCAATCCGCTGACCGAGACCGATCCGCTCGGCCGGGTCGCCACCAAGACGTGGGATGCGGACCGCAATCTCCTCAGCAGCACCGACTTCGAGGGCAACACCACGACCATGACCTACGACGCGCACGGTCGCGTCCTGACCACGACCGACCCCGATGGGCGCACGACGGCGAACGTGTACGACGCGAAGGGCAACTTGACGCAGGTCACCGACCCGGAGGGCGGCGTCACGCAGCACACGTACGACGCCTCGGGCAACCGGACCTCGACCACCGACCCGCTCGGCAACGTGACCACGTTCGGCCGCGATGCGTTCGGCAACCTGATCTCGCAGGTCGATCCGCTCGGCACGGTTTCGACCTACGGCTACGACGCGAACGGCGCTCCGACGTCGTTCACGGTCGCAGGCCGCACGACGCAGTTCACGAACGACCCGGCGGGGCGTCCGAGCACGGTGACCGACGCGCTGGGCAACACCACGCACACGACCTACGCGCCGTTCGGCGACGGCAAGCGCATCGCCAGCACCACCGACACGCTCGGCCGCACCACCACGCACGACTACGACGTCTTCGGACGCCGCATCAGGACGACCTACCCCGACGGCTCGACGAAGCAGCAGTCGTACGATGCCGAGGGCCGCATCGCGAGCGTCGTCGATCGCGACGGCCGCACCTCGACCCTCCAGTACGACGCGCTCGGCCGCCAGACCGGCACCGTCAATCCGGACGGCACGTCGACCGTGAAGACGTTCGATGCCGCGGGCCGGATCGTCACGCAGACCGACGAGCGCGGCAACGTCACGACCTATGCGTACGCGCCGAACCAGCAGATCGTGACCGATCCGCTCGGCAACGTGACCACGCACGTGCTCGACGCGAAGCAGCACCGCGTGGCGACGACGGACGCGCTCGGTCGCACGACGACCTTCGCCTACGACAGCCACGACAACCTCGTACGGACGACGTTCGACGACGGCACCGAGAAGACCGCCACCTACGACCTCGCCGGACGCAAGTCCTCGGAGACCGACCAGGCGGGAAGAACGGCGACATTCGCGTACGACGACGGCGGACGCCTCACCAGCGTCACCGATGCGGCCGGCCAGGTCACGGCCTACGACTGGGACGCGCAAGGCAACCTGGTCGCGATCACCGATGCGAACGGGCACACGACCACGATGCAGTACGATGCGCTCGGCCGCATGACCGTGCGCACGCGGCCGCTCGGCCAGAGCGAGAGCTTCGAGCACGACGGGGCCGGCAACGTCGTCAAGCACACCGACTTCGACGGCCGGGTGACGACGTTCACCTACGATGCCGACAACCGCCAGGTCTCGCGCACGCTGCCCGGCGGCAGCGTGATCACGACCGGCTACACGCCGGAAGGCCGCCGCACACAGGCCGGCGGCGACGTCTCCGTGCTCGACGCCCGCGGCCGCGTCCTGCAGGAGACCAAGGCCTCGGGCGACGTCATCGCCTACACCTACGACGCGGCGGGGAACCGCGCGTCGATGACCACGTCGCACGGCACGACGACCTACGGCTACGACGCGCTCGACCGGCTGACGAGCTTCACCGACGCGACCGGCACCACGAGCTACACGTACACCGCGGTCGGCAACGTCGCGTCGACGACCTATCCGAACGGCGTCGTCGCGTCGTACCAGTACGATGCGCTGCACCGGCTGGTCCGTCTCGACAACACCGGTCCGGGCGGGCCGATCTCGTCGTACGTCTACACGCTCGGGCCCGCGGGCAACCGCGAGCAGGTCGTGGAGTCCGGCCCGGCGACGACCGGACGGATGGTCTTCTACACCTACGACCCCGTGTACCGGCTGGTGGAGGAGCTGATCGACGAGCCCGGCGTCGCCGACGACGCGCAGATCGCGTACGCGTACGACGGCGTCGGCAACCGCACCACGATGACGCGCGACGGCCTCGCGACCAGCTACGTCTACGACGCGAACGACCGCCTGATCAGCCACACCGCCGGCGGCACGACGACGTCGTACACCTACGACGACGCCGGCAACCTCGCCTCGCGCACCACGGGGGCAGTGACCGACGTCTACACCTACGATGCGGACGGCCGGCTGGTCGCCGCCGACGTGCACGACGGCGCGAACCCGGGGATGGTCACGTACGGCTACGATGCCGACGGCATGCGCACGAGCGTCACGTCGAACGGCCAGACGACGACCTACCTCCTCGACAAGAACCGCGAGCACGCGCAGGTCGTGCTCGAGAGCGGTCCGACCGGAACGGTCGCCTACGGCTACGGCCTCGACCTCGTCAGCCAGACGCGCGGCGGAGCGACGACGTTCCACCTCTACGACGGCCAGCTCTCGACGCGGCAGCTGACGACGCCGTCCGGTGTCGTCAGCGACACGTACACCTACGACGCGTTCGGCATGATGCTGCACTCGAGCGGCACGTCGCCGAACGTCTACCTCTACGCCGGCGAGCAGCTCGATCCGAACGTCGGCTTCTACTACCTGCGTGCGCGCTACTACGATCAGGCGATCGGGCGCTTCACCAGCACCGATCCGGAGGAGGGTCGGATCTTCGATCCGCCGTCCCTGCACAGCTACCTCTACGCCGGCGCCGATCCGGTGAACAACGCGGACCCGTCCGGGCGCTACGACATCGCGAACACGCTCGGCGTGATGGGCATCATCAACATCCTGGTGGTCGGCGTGGTCTTCTTCCTCGGCGTGGTGTCGGGGAAGACGCTCACCGAGGCCGCGCTGGCCTCCGGACGGATCCTGCTCGACATCATGATGTGGGAGATCGCGTTCGCGGTCGGCGGTTTCGTGATCGCGTCGGCCGCGGTGCCGCTGACGTTGAGCCTCGGGGTGGCGTCGACGAGCGCCGAGGCGGTCGGCATCATCGCCGCGATCGAGTCGATCGGCGGCGGCGCCAAGGCCCTCCAGGTGCTCATCGACCTCAACAAGGGTGTCCGGGTCGCCGCCGAGTTCTCGAAGCCGCTGGTCGACGGGCTGAAGTCGAGCCTGGTCGTCATCCGCGAGAACAAGGCCGCCTTCTGCGGCGCGAAGGAGTTCCTCGACCTCCTCGGCTCCAGCAAGTTCCCGGCGTACGTCACCGGGCACCTGGTGACGCCGGCCGGCGCGCAGGCCGCGAGCAAGGCGCTCGACATGATGGGGTACATCGCCGGCGTCGAGTGCTGACGCCGTGCGCGTCGGCACTCGCGCGGCAGCGCAAGGCGCGAGAGGTGGTCGGACGAGGAAGCGTGAATCGCCGCGCGGCTACCGGAGACCGAGGTCGGAACGGCTCCGGGTCGCGCAACCGCGGCGCGTGCAGGCGAGGATGGTCGGGAAGCCGCGATAGAGGCCCGAGAACTCGTCGTCCTTCGCGAAGTAGTACGGCAGGTCGCGACCGGCGAGCTTCGCCGGATACTTGACGTACTCGCCCTGGCGCGCGGCTTCGCCGTTCTCGTCGTCGAAGAACAGCACCATGTCGACCTTCCGTCGCGCGTCCGGATCGACGGCGAGCTGGTCGATCAGGCGCGCACAGTGCGGGCACCAGCTCGCCATGAGCACGATCGTGATCTCGTCCTTGCTCGACACCGTCGTGCTCTCGACCCAGTTGCCGGGCTGGTAGTTGTCCCCCGACGGCAGCAGCGGCGCCACATGGAAGGGGTTCGGCCCGCCGTAGCCGGCGAGGATCGGATGCAGCGCCACGAGGGTCGCGGCAAGAATCCAGGAGCGCATCCGCCGCGGCGGGCGGACGGCGCCGGCCCACGTCGTCGCCGCCGGGTCGTCGATTCGCATGCGACTTCCATCGGCATCGGCCTTGCCGATCTTGACCGGCGGATCCCGGCCTCCGCCGTACCGTCGACCGCTGACACGTCCGCGACGCGCGTCCCTTGCTCCCGCGCTCTCGTCAGCTTGCGGCAGGGCGTCGGGACGGTGACACTGCGCCCCGGAGCATGCCCGCGTGAGCGCCATCACCGTCCGCAAGATCCGCTTTCCGTTCGACGACGCCGTGCGCCTCGACGGCGACGACGAGCACCTCGGCACGCTGCTGCCGGTGCTGGGCCTCTCGCTGACGATGCCCTACCTCGAGCCGTACCTGATCCGGACGATGAACGCGGCGCTGCAGGAGATCACCGATCCGGCGCTCGCCGAGGACGTGCGGCGCTTCGCGCAGCAGGAAGCGCATCACTACAAGAACCACGCGCTCTTCAACGAGACCGTGCGGGCGCGCTTCGACGACGCGACCGCGGCACGGCTGCGCGCCATCGAGGCCGCGCTCGACGACGACTACCAGCGCTTCACGCGGACGAAGTCGCTGCGCTTCAACGTCGTGTACGCGGAGGGCTTCGAGGCCATGACGTGCGCCGGCGCGCTCGCGGGCGCGGCGCACGGCGCATTCGCGCCCGGCTCCGACGTCCCCGGCGGCGAGCTGTGGGCCTGGCACATGGCCGAGGAGATCGAGCACCGCACCGTCGCCTTCGACGTGTTCGAGCATCTGGTCGGAAGCTACCCGTACCGGCTCGTCGGCAGCGTGCGCGCGCAGTGGCACTACCTCTCGTACGTCGATCGGCTCGCGAAGGAGATGGCGCGCGCGCTCGGCCGCCGCCCCGCGCGCCCGCGCACACCGATGCACCGCGAGATGCTGCGGCGCTACCTGCAGACCTTCAGCCCACGCTACGACCCGGCGGCGATCGAGCTGCCGCCCGCGGTGCCGGCGCTGCTCGCGCGCTACGCCGCGATGGCCGAGCTCGTGCGCTGACGGCGCTCCCGCACGGCGCACGGCCTCCGGCCCTCGCCCGCGACCGTCCTCGGCGATCGGGCGAGTGCCGGTGCCCGGCAGGCGACGCTACTGCGTCGCGAGATCGACGCGCTCGCGCTTCGCCGTGTCCGGCGCACCGCGGCCCTCGACCTCGATCACGACGCGGCCCAGCACGCCCGGCGCGATCTCGCCGCGGCCACCCAGCGCGGGGCTGATCGGACCCGCGGGCTGGAAGCCGACCGTGAAGCCGTGCACGCCGTAGGTGAACGGGGTCGTGCGCGGCACGGTGGCCTCGCCCACGGGAACGTCGCCGTAGAACAGAGCCACGTCGCCGCCGCTGCCGGGACGTGTCTCCGACGGCGTGAACGCCGCGCGCACCAGCACGCGTCCCGTCGGCAGCTCGACGCTCGCCGACGCGATCGTGATCTCGGTGCCGACGAAGTTGTAGGCGTAGTGCAGGCGGCGTCCGTGCAGATAGAAGACCCAGCCGCCGGAGTGGCTGCCGTGTGCGGCGATCGCGCCCTCGACCTCGCCCTGCGCGGGCACGTCGAGCTCGGCCGCGATGTAGAACCTCCGCCCGCGCAGGTTGGGAGCGATCACCTCGGGCAGCGGCCCGACGCCGGAGTGCAGCTCGTAGCGCCTGCGGCGGTGGCGCGTGTCGATGAAGCGTCCGGGCTGGTTGTTGAGCGGCAGCACCTGGTACTTCGCGGCCTCGTCCCACCACAGCTGCTTCATCTGCTCGAGCTTCGCGGGCTCCGCCGCGGCGAGGTCGTGCACCTCCGAGAAGTCCTTCGCGACGTGGTAGAGCTCCCACGCGTCGTCGTCGAAGGGCTTGCTCACGTCGGTGCCGTCGTAGGCGATGAACGGCGCGGGGTGGAACACGACGGCCTTCCAGCCGTCGTGGTACAGCGCGCGCGAGCCGAGCATCTCGTAGTACTGCGTGACGTGCGTGCTCGGCGCATCGGCGGAGTCGAGGGTCGCGGCGAAGCTCGTGCCCTCGATCGGCGTCTGCTCGAAGCCGTTGATCGTCGCCGGCGGCGTGACGCCGATCAATTCGAGGATCGTCGGCATGACGTCGATCGCGTGCACGTACTGATGGCGCGTGCCGCCGCTCGTGCCGAGGCGCTTCGGCCAGTGCACGATCAGCGGATCGGCGACGCCGCCCTCGTGCGTGTCGCGCTTGAAGCGCTTGAGCGGCGTGTTGCCGGCCCAGGCCCAGCCCCAGGGGTAGTGGTTGTTCGCGCGCGGCGTGCCGAGGTCGTCGATGCGGCGCAGGTTCTCTTCCAGGCTCTCGGGGACGAAGTTGAAGAAGTACTGCTCGTTGAACGAGCCCTTCGGTCCGCCCTCGGCGCTCGCACCGTTGTCGCTCATGATCAGCACCAGCGTGTCGTCGAGCTCGCCCTGCTGCTCGACGAACTCGAGCACGCGCGCGACCTGTGCGTCGGTGTGCGTCAAGAACCCGGCGTAGACCTCCATCATGCGCGCATAGAGACGGCGCTCGTCGGCCGACAACGAGTCCCACGGCTGCACCCACGACGGACGCTCCGACAGCGCGGTGCCCGGCGGCAGGAGCCCGGATGCGACCTGACGCGCGAACACCTGCTCGCGCCACGCGTCCCAGCCTTGGTCGAACTTGCCGCGGTACGGCGCGATGGACTCCGCCGGCGCCTGGTGCGGCGCGTGGCACGCGCCGGGCGTGAACCACAGGAAGTACGGCTTCTTCGGTGCGACGGCGCGCAGGTCCTTGACGAAGCGGATCGCCTTGTCGGCCAGGTCCTCGGTGAGGTGATAGCCCTCCTCCGGCGTGCGCGGCGGCTCGACCGGGTGATTGTCGTACACGAGATCGGGCAGGTACTGGTCGGTCTCGCCGCCCATGAATCCGTAGAAGCGCTCGAAGCCGCGTCCGAGCGGCCACTTGTCGCGCGGGCTGCCGACGGTCATCTCGGTGGCCGGCGTCAAGTGCCACTTGCCGACGGCAAACGTGGCGTAGCCGTTGCGCACGAGGATCTCGGACAGGAAGCCGTTCTCCTTCGGGATGGTCGCGTTGTAGCCCGGAAAGCCGGCCGCCAGCTCGACCACGCGTGCCATGCCGTTGGAGTGATGGTTTCGTCCGGTGAGCAGGCAGGCGCGCGTCGGCGAGCACAGCGCGGTGGTGTGGTAGTTCGTGTAGCGGCGCCCCGCGGCCGCGAGCCTATCGAAGCACGGTGTGGCGATGTCGGAGCCGTAGCAGCCGAACTGCGCGTAGCCGACGTCGTCGAGCAGCACGACGATGACGTTGGGTGCGCCCGCAGGCGCCGACGGCAGCTCCGGCCACCACGGCGTCGAGTCGTCGTAGGTGCGGCCGATCTTTCCTCCGAAGGGCGGTCTCATGCTCTCTCCTGCAGCGTTCGCGTCGTCGCACGACGACGGAGTGCGAACGACTCCATACACCGCGTCGCCGCGCGAGTAGAAGCGCGGAGCGAGCGGCTGGGCGATCGCTGCCGCGCGGCGAACCGGCTACAGTCACGCCGCAGCGGATCGCCGTGACGCGTCGTACTGCAGCGACGGCGGCGCCCGCGGCGAGGAGCACGAAATGCCTTCGAATCGGGGATCGGTCGCGGCGCGACGCACGCGCGCGGCGCGCGCACTGCTGGTCGTGCTGCTCGCCTTTGCCTCGCCGCGTGGTGCCGCGGCGCAAGATCCCGGCTGGCCGCGCGAGGTCGTCAAGGACGGCGTACGGCTGGTCTACTACCAGCCGCAGGCCGACGACTGGAAGGACTTCACCGACCTCGACTTCCGGCTCGCGGTATCGGTCACGCCGAAGGGCGGCAAGCCGGTTCTCGGTGTGGTGCAGGTCCATGCGCGGACGGACGTCGACGTGCACGCGCGCACGGTGCTGCTGCACGACCTCACCATCACCGACACCAGCTTCCCGTCGCTCGACCCGCCCGCGGCGGCGAAGCTGAACGCGCTCGTGCGCTCGCTCCTCGCACCCGACAAGACGGTCACGATCTCGCTCGACCGCCTGGTGGCGTCGGTGGAGAAGCCGGCCGTGCCGGCCGCGGTGCAGCTCGACGACGCCCCACCGCCGATCTACGTGAGCTACGGCCCCGCGATCCTCGTGCAGATCGAAGGCGAGCCCGTCTTCGCGAAGGCCGCGGGCGGCGATCTCGAGTTCGTCGTCAATACCAACTGGCCGCTCTTCCGCGACGCCGCGAGCCGGGCGCTGTGGCTGTTCGACGGCCAGCAGTGGCTCACGGCAGCGAAGCTCGACGGCCCGTGGACGGCGAGCCGTGCGCTGCCGAAGAGCGTCGCCGCCCTCGCCAAGGATCCGCAGTGGAAGGCGCTCGCGAAGGCGATCCCCGCGCCACCGACGCGCCCCGCGCCGACCGTCTTCGTCAGCGATCGGCCGGCGGAGGTCGTGGTGTTCGCCGGCCAGCCGCTCTACGCGCCGATCCCGGACACGCAGCTCGTGTACGCGAAGAACACCGACACGCCACTCTTCGTGTACTCGCCGGCGAGCACGTACTACCTGCTCATCGCCGGACGCTGGTTCCGCGCGACCGACCTGAAGGGGCCGTGGACGTTCGCGACCGGCGATCTGCCGCCCGACTTCGCAGCCATCCCGGCGGACTCGCCGATGGGCTTCGTGCGCGCCTCCGTCCCCGGCACCGACGAGGCGAAGGACGCGGTGCTGCTCGCGCAGGTGCCGACCACCGCCACGATCGAGGACCCCGCCGCGCTGGCCAAGCAGGCGAGCGCGACCTACGACGGCCCGCCGAAGTTCGAGCCGATCGCCGGCACGTCGCTCGCCTACGCGAGCAACACGCCCGAGAAGGTCATCAAGGTCGGCGACCTCTACTACCTGTGCCTGCAGGGCGTGTGGTTCGTCTCGACCACACCGCAAGGCCCGTGGCAGACGGCGCCGTCGGTGCCGAAGGAGATCTACGCGATCCCGCCGAGCTCGCCGGTCTACAACGTGACCTACGTGACGCAGGTGACGACGCCGAGCGGTGCGGTGCAGTCGAGCTACACCGCGGGATACCTCGGCGCGTTCATCATGGGGGCCGCGGTCGGCGCGGTCGTCGCGAGCGGCACCGGCTACTACCACCCGCCGTACGTGTACTACCCGCCGGTCGGCTACCCGGTGTACCGGCCGTACCCGGTGCCGTACGGCGCGTACGGCGTCGCCGCACCGATCTACGTGCCGCGCACCGGCGCCTACGGCGTCGGCGCCGCGGCGTACGGTCCGTACGGCGGCGTCGCGGCGGCGTCGACGTACAATCCCTACACCGGAACCTACGCACGTGGCGCGACCGCGTACGGTCCGTACGGCAGCGCGAGCGCCGGACAAGCCTACAATCCGTACACCGGCACCTACGCGCGCGGCGCGACCGCCTCCGGTCCGGGAGGTACGCGCACCGCGGCGGGAGTGTACAACCCCTACACCGGTGCGGGTGCGGCGACGCGACAGGGCTCGAGCCCGTACGCGCAGTGGGGCAGCTCGGTGGTCACCAACGGCAGCCAGACCGCGTACGCGCAGCATGCGAGCAACGCGCGCGGAAGCGTCGGATCGGTGCAGACGTCGTCGGGCGGCAAGGCGGTCGGCGCCAGCACCGCGTACGGCAGCGGCGGCGTGGCGAAGACGTCGAGCGGCGACGTGTACGCAGGCAAGGACGGCAACGTCTACAAGAACACCGGCAGCGGCTGGGAGAAGTACGACGACGGCGGCTGGAGCAACGTGAACGCGCCGTCGCGCTCGCAGTCGAGCGCCCAGGGGACGCCGAGCGCGGCAACGGCGGGCAGTGCAGCGAGCACTCGCGGAAGCGGGGGGACGGCGCGCACGGCGACCTCGTCGACGCGCGCCGCGAGCGCGCAGGCAGGCGCGTCGACGCGCTCTCGGCCGGCACAGGTGAACACGACCGGCGCTGCAGCCGCATCGGGGTTCGGGCCGAACGGCGACCTCCAGCGCGAGGCGCAGAGCCGCCAGCGTGGCGCGCTGCAGAGCCACCGCTTCGAAGGGGCCGCACGCGGCGGATTCGCCGGCGGACCGGCGGAGCGCGGCGGCGGATTCGGCG
>JAIEPK010000227.1 GCA_019749875.1 Candidatus Binatia bacterium
GGTACCGCCGGCCGAACACCGGCTGGGGCTCCGACCGGAGCGGCCGGACCCGCACCGGCGGGTGGGTCGGGGGGGGCACCGTCCGGGGGATGCGTGGGGGGCGCGTGCGGCGACCCCGCGGCGCCCGGAGGATCGACCGCCGGGCCCAGTCGATCCGCGGTCCCGAACCCGGCGACCGACGCCGACGCGGGTGCCGCCGACCTCGACGTGACCGCACGACAAGGCGCGCCTGCGAACCAGCGGCCCGCCGACGGCGTGCTCCCCGCCGGTGCGGAACCCCCACACCCCGCCGTGGAAGCAGCGAAGATGGCGGATGGCGCGCCCGTGACCGCGGTCCCGGCTGTACCGGCCGCAGCGCCGCGCACCGATCCTCCGGCGGCGCTCGACGCCGCACAGAGCGCGCCCGTGCAGATCGCGGCACTTCCGCCGGGCGTGCGCAGCGCGTCTCAAGATCTTCAACCAGCACGACGCCCGGTGCGCAGCGGTCGGCGCGTGCTGGTCCAGCGCGGCGACACGCTGATGAACCTCGCGGCGCGCGAGTACGGGACCGCGACCTACACCGCACTCGACGTGGTCCGCTCCGCGAATCCCGGCATCCAGGACGTCGATCGGATCATCGCCGGCGCCGAGCTCGTGTTCCCCGATCCCGGTCCGGTGGCACGCCTGAGCGGCAGCGGCAACGACCTCACCGTGCTGGTCGGCACCACCCCCGCACTGGGCCAGGCGCAGGAGCTGCAGCGCATGGTCGGACAGCGCTACCGCCTACCGGCCGATCTCGAGCCCGTTCCACTCGGCGAAGGCCGCAATCTCTACCGCGTCTCGCTGCGCAACATCCCAGATCAGGCCCAGGCCAGGCAGATCGCCGAGTCGCTGGGAACCATCCTGAAGGACCCGAGCTGATGGCCCAGCAACGGCACAGCTCTGGTGCACCTGCACGATTCCCGACCGAGTCTGCATTGCTGCACTGCGGCGCCGATCGCTCGAGGTTGAGGAAGTGTAGGAAATTGAAAGGTTTTGGGGCTCACGAAACGATCCGGGACGGGGTCTCCGTGGCGTTGCTTTTGCTGCGGCCACGGGCGCGATGGGAGAGGACTCACGTGATGCCTGGTTCGTGGTGCGGACGAAGCCGCGCGCCGAGGCATTCGCTGCGGCGAATCTGCGCAGCAAGGCCATCGAGGTATTCTTTCCCCGCTTGGCACCGCGCTTCGGCAGCGACGGGCTCCGTGCCGCCGAGCCGCTGTTTCCCGGCTACCTGTTCGCCCGCCTGTGCCTCGACCACCAGTTTCATCTCGCCGCTTGGACACCTGGCGTCGCGCACCTGCTATCGGGTCCCGACGGTGCGCCGGCCGCCCTCGAGGACTCGATCGTGGATGCGCTGCGCGCCCGGGTTCGCCAGGGCGACGTGGTCGTTCCGCCCGCCTTTCGCAGTGGCGATCCGGTCGCGATTCGCACCGGGCCCTTCGCTGGACTGCTCGCAGTCATCGACCGACCGAGCTCGGCCGCCGGTCGCATCCAGATCCTGCTCGACGTTCTTCGACGCCAGACCCGGGTCGAGCTGCCCCTATCCGCGGTGGTGCCCGCCTAGGGCAACCCTTCACGAGCGCGCGCTCGTGGCCAGAACGGAGGGGCACCGCCCCCCGACGAAAGAAACTTCTTGGAGAGATGGGCGGAGCTATGTGCACAGATAGACGAGAGCCGCTCGCGGTCGATCGGGCACCGCGCGTGCGCTGCGGTGCCGTCCTTTCGATCGTCGCGCTGGCTGCCATGGCGGCGCTGACGAGCGCGTGCAGCTCGCACCGCAGTGCCGATTCCGGAGCGATGATGATGACGGCGCAGGCGGCGTCCGGTGGCAAGCCCGGCACGGTCGGCGGTGGCAGCGCGTTGCAGGATCCGGACAAGCTGGTCGACGAGAACACGTACCGGCTGGCTCCGGGCGACCTGATCGACGTCAAGTTCCCCTACCATCCGGAAGAGAACGAGCGCGTCCCGGTGCGACCGGACGGCCGCATCGGCCTGCAGGTGGTCGGCGACGTGATGGCGGCCGGCCTGACCGTCAAGGAGCTCGAGACGGTCGTCACAGAGAAGTCCTCGAAGACGCTGCGCGATCCGGTCGTGAGCATCGTCATCGCGCAGCTCGCCGAGCACAAGGTCTATGTCGGTGGCCAGGTCGCCAAGCCGGGGTTCGTGGTCTACCGCGAAGGGATGACGCCGCTGCAGGCAATCGTCGAGCGCGGCGGTTTCGTCGATGATGCCAACACCGACGAGGTGCTGTACATCAGCCGCGTCGGGAATGCGGTGCAATCTCAGAGGCTTGACTTGGAAGCGGTCATGGACGGAGATTCCACCGAGCAAATCGTCATGTCCCCGGACGACATCATCATCGTCCCGCGGACGTTCATTGGTGAAGCCGACGTTTGGGTCGACCAGTGGATCCGGGGCCTGCTGCCCACCGTGCCCCGGCCCGGCCTCGACCTCAACACTCTGGCTTTCTAGGAGACCCTCGGGTGGGCAAGACATACGAGGCATTGAAGCGAGCCGAGGCGGAACGCGCCGCGAAAGCGGCGCAGGCGACGTCGCCGACCGCGACGGTCGAGACGACCGCCAAGCCCGCGGAGAGCTCGCCGGCCCAGGCCAACGCGGGTCTCCCGACGCCGGTGGAGCGCAGCTGGTTCCGTTTCGGCAGCTGGAGCCGCGGCCGCAACGGCGGCAATGGCAACGGCAGCAACGGACACGGCCATGGCAACGGGAACGGCAACGGCCATCGCTATCGCAACGGGAACGGGAACGGGAACGGCAACGGTCATCACAAGTTCTCGTTCGAGGTCCCGCCGACGACGATCGAAGAGTTCCAGCAGCTGCGCAAGAACATCCTCGCCTCCCGCGCCGCACGCTCGCTGCAGCTGATGCTGCTCGTGTCCTCCCGCCATGGTGAGGGCAACACCACCACGACGCTCCTGCTCGGCTCGACGATGGCGCAAGCGGGCCGCTGCCTGCTGATCGACGCCAACTTCCGCACGCCGGGCATCTCCCGCGTGTTCGGCGGGATCGACGCGCCCGGCTTCTGCGAAGCACTCGCGGATCCCAGCACGCCGGGGCCGATCTACTACCACCCG
This sequence comes from Candidatus Binatia bacterium, assembly GCA_019749875.1. Lineage (GTDB taxonomy): Bacteria > Desulfobacterota > Binatia > UBA12015 > UBA12015 > VGTK01. The sequence goes on from JAIEPK010000227.1 coordinate 3,114, forward strand.
ACGGAAATCCCCAATCTCTACTTCATGCCGACCGGACGCGGGCCGGCCCGCGTCCCGTACATGTTCGAGGGCCGTGCCTTCGACGAGATGCTGGCGTTCCTGCGCAAGGACTTCGACTGCATCCTGATCGACGGCGCACCGATGGAGATGTACGCCGACAGCTCGTTCCTCGCTCCGCGCACCGACGGCGTGATCCTCGTCGTTCGCGCCGAGAGCACCCCGCTCGGCGCGCCGGCGATCTCGCTGCGCGAGCTCGAGCGCGTCGGCGCGCACGTGCTCGGCGCCGTGCTCAACCGTACCCAGACGTTCATCCCAGAATTCCTGACCCGCCTCACGAACCCGCAGGACGTCGTCGAGATCGCCGTGATTCCGCAAGAGGGCAATCGATGAACGAATCCGTACGCGAGTTCCTGCACATCCTCTTCAAGCGGAAGCGGTTCTTCGTGATCGCGTTCGCGATGATCTCACTGCCGATCATCGCGTTCGCACTGCTGCGCACGCCCGACTATCTGGCGCGCGCGAAGCTGCTCGTGATCGGCAACCGCAGCTACCTGCACCTGTCGCCGCAGGACTCGAAGCGGACGACGCAGTTGCCCGAAGCGCAGGTACTGAACGCCGAGGTCGAGAACCTGAAGAACCGCTCGTTCCTGCTGGCGGCGGCCGAGCGCTTGCAGATCGACATCGTCGACCCGGTTCCCGACGACCGCGACCAGCGCAACCGCGCCACGGCCCGCGCGATGTACAACGGGCTCCGCATCACGCCGTTCCCGCAGTCGCCGATGATCGAGGTGGCGTTCAAGCACACCGACAAGAACAAGGCCGCGGCGGTCGTCAACACGCTGGTCGATACGTATCTCGAGTACCACCCGAGCCTCTACGAGTCGCCCGACGTCGCACAGTTCTTCGAGAAGCGCAGCGACCGCCTCGAGCAGGATCTGCGCAAGCGCGAGCGTCGCCTCGACCGCTACCAGCGCCGCACCGGCATCGTCGCCCTGCAGCAGCAGAAGGACGAGACCGTTCGCCAGATGATGGCGAGCGAGCTGGTTCTCAAGGAGACCGACGCCCAGATCGACCAGACCGACCAGCTGATCGCCAAGCTCGAAGAGGCGATGAAGGACGAGCCGGAGAAAGTCGCGAGCGACGTCGACATGATCGACAATCCGGTCGCGCGCGCCCTCGAGGAGCGCATCGGCATCCTGACCGTCGAGCTCTCCGACCTGGAGCAGAAGTACACCGACGCCGACCGTCGCGTGCAGGACAAGAAGGCGCAGATCGCCGAGCTGCGCGCGAAGGTGAAGGAGCAGCCCCCGCGGATCGTCGGCACCGAGCGCTTCCAGCTCAACCAGGTGCGCCAGAACCTCGCCGAGGAGCTGCTGCGCGCGCGCGCCAACCGCGGCGCGCTCGAAGCGAAGCACAACTCGATCACCCAGCACCTCAAGGACTTCAACGCGCGCCTCGCCGACATGACGCAGAAGGGCTACAAGCTGCAGCAGCTCGACGACGACGTCCAGCAGGCGCGCGCGGCCCTGCAGGCCTCGGTGCAGCGCAGTCAGGAAGCCCGCCTGTCGCTCGACATGAGCGAGGACAAGCTCGATACGATCCGCATCGTGGATCGTGCCGATCCGCCGCAGAAGCCGGACAACGATCAGACGATGCTGACCATCATCATCGCCTTGATCGCCGGAGCCGGCGTCGGCATCGCGGGCGCCTTCGGTCTCGAGTTCCTCTACCAGACCTACCACTTCAGCTCCGACATCGAGCGCGAGCTGGAGCTGCCCGTCCTCGGTCTGATCACCGACTATCGCATCGGCTGACCGCGCCCGCGGTTCGCCTCGGAGTCGTCGACGCATGGCCCTTCGTCGCTATCTGACCAACTTCGCGAAGCTGGCGATCCACCACGGCGGCATCTCGAGCCTGGCGCGCGCCGTCCTGGCGGGGCGCGCGGTGATCCTGCGCTACCACTCGGTGAGCACCGCGGCCGACGGCACGCACCTGTGCCTCGATCCCGGTCTCGCGGTCGCACCCGCCGACTTCGACCAGCAGTGCGCCTACCTGAAGCAGCACTACAACGTCCTGTCGCTCGACGAGATGGTCGAGCGTCTCTCAAGCAACTCCGCGATGCCGCCGAAGGCCGTCGCGCTGACCTTCGACGACGGCTACCTCGACAACTACACGCAGGCGTTCCCGATCCTTCAGCGTCACGGCCTGAACGCGACGTTCTACGTGACCACCAACTGCATCGACAATCGCGAGATCCTGTGGACGGGCCTGCTGCGCTTCTGCGTCTTCACGACCACGGTGCCGGTGCTCGAGACGCGTGAGCCGATGGCGTTCCGCCTGCCGCTGCGTACGCCGCTCGAACGCCGCGAGGCGTTCACCAAGCTCATCGTGACGATGAAGAACATCCCGACCGAGCGCCGTCTCGCACTGCTCGAGGCCGTACGCGAGGGGGCCGGCATCCACGACGTGACGCCGCTCAAGTCGATCATGATGTCGTGGGACCAGGTGCGCGAGATGCATCGCGCGGGAATGATCTTCGGCGCGCACACGCTGACGCATCCGAACCTGCCCAACGCCACGCCCGAGGAAGCCGAGCGCGAGATCGTCGGCTCGCGCGACGCGCTCGCGGAGCAGATCGGCGCCCGCGTCTTGCACTTCTCGTACCCCAACGGACGCGGCAGCGCGCACCTCACCGAGTCCGTCAAGAGCATCGTGCGACGCGCCGACTTCGTCTCGGCGACCACGTCGGTCACCGGCAGCGTGATGGCGGGCGACGATCCCTTCGCGCTCAAGCGCATCGGCATCTACAACCGCCACGGCGCGATGCCGGAGTTCACTCTCGACATCGAGCGGGGGAAAATCGGCGCGTGACCGCCTCGTCGATTCCATTCGGCGGAGCGACACGGCGATCGACGCGGGGCATCGAGAAGTTCCCCGCGTGGGCGCTCGTGCTCACCGTCGTGGCGGGCCTTGCGCTCGGCGTCGCGGCGATGTTCAGCGACGCCAGCGTCGGCATCGGCACCGCGCTCGTCGGCCTGGTCTTCGCCGGGCTGCTGGTCCTCTACCGGCCGCACGTCGGCGTGATCGTCATCATGTCGACGATGCTGATGTCGTACCCGGCGGCGCTGCGCGGCGTCGGGCCGTTCACGATCAACAACCTGCTCGGCATCTCGCTGGTGCTGCTGCTCGCCTTCCAGCTCTATCGCGGCCACGACTACTGGTTCCTGAAGGAGCCCGAGATCCGGCTGCTGATCGCGATCGCGCTCGTCCTGATCACGATGCAGCAGCTGAACAAGCTGATCTGGCCCGACATCAAGTACCTGCTGCCCAAGGTCCAGAAGAGCGGCGTACAGGCGTTCTACGGCGAGGTCGACGTCAGCGGCCGCTGGATCTTCGAGCTCCTGTCGCGCATCGCCTTCACGATCTTCTTCGTCAACTGGATCCGCACCCCGCGCCAGCTCAAGTGGGTGCTCTACGTGATGTCGTTCTGCATCCTCGCGGTGATCCCGACCCTCGGTCCCGACATGGTCAAGGGCGAGGCGGAGTACCGGATCACGTCCAAGCTCGTCGGCTGGGCCGAGAACATCAACCGCTTCGCGTTCATGATGAACGTCGGCATCGCGCTTTTTCTGTATCTGGCGATCTCGACGAAGCCGCTGCTCGGCAAGGTCCTGTGGCTGCTGTGCGCCGTCGGATCGCTGCCGCTGGTGCTCTTGACGGCGTCGCGCAGCGGCTTCCTCGGCCTGTGCCTGGTCGGATTGCTGCTCTTCATCGGCGACGAGCTGCCGCGGCGCGCCAAGGCCAGCGCGGTCGCGGGCGGGCTCGTGTTCGCGCTGCTGGTGTTCTTCTTCGTGCTGACCGACGCGCACCGCGAGCGGCTCATGAACTTGAACCCGTTCAACGCCGAGCAGGCGATGGCGGCGCGCGTCGAGGGCGCGCGCTCGACCGAGACCCGCGTCGTCACCCTGGGCGAGGCGCTCGAGATCATCACCGCGCATCCGTTGACCGGCGTCGGTCTCGGCAACTTCCGCTGGGTGAACGCGTACCTGAACGGGTCGTACAAGCCGCCGCACAACTCGTACATCTGGTCGGCCGCCGAGGGCGGCATCTTCACCACGCTGCTGTACTTGATCCTGTTCGGCTACCTCTACCGCCGCATCCAGAAGCTGCGTCCCAAGTACACCAACCATCCGGTCCTGCCGCACTTCCCGAACTGGCTGAACACGTACTTGATGCTGTTCTTCTTCTTCTCGATCTTCGCCGACGTGTGGCTCGAGGTGCACATCTACTTCATCATCGCGTTCTCGATCGTGCTGAGCCGCTGGGCGCTCGACGACGAGCTGCGCGGGCGTGGCCTGCCCGGAACGATCGCCGGCACGCCGGGAGCGCGTCGTGCAGCGGTCCGCCAGCTCTACCGGCCGCGCGAGCCGGAGCCCGCATGATCCGCGTCGCGTACGTGATCGATCATCTCCGCGTGGGCGGGGCGCAACGCCACCTGCTCGAGGTGGTGCGCGGGCTCGACCGACGCGAGTACGCGCTCGAGATGTGGAGTGCCGCCGAGGACCCTGGCGACCTCGCCGCCGTGTTCGAGCGCGAGGGCGTTCCGGTCCGCTCGTTCGGTATCTCCGGCACCATGATGAGCCCACGCACTCTGTCCGCGGTACGACGCGTCGCCGCCGACTTTCGCGCGCGCGACGTGCACGTGGTGCACGGCTACCTCTTCGAGGGCAACTTCCTCGCGGCGCTGACCGGCCGCCTCGCCGGGGCGCCGGTCACGCTCGTCAGCAAGCGCAGCCTCGACCGCTACGATCGCTTCGATCGACGCGCGGCGGCCTGGCTGTCCAACCAGCTCGCGAGCCGCGTCACCGTGAACGCGACCGCGGTGCGCGACGTCACCATCGAGCACGAGCGCTGCGCGCCGGAGCGCATCGTGCTGATCCCGAACGGCGTCGCGCTGCCGGCCAGTGCGGCAAGCGCACCAGCTTCCGCGACCGCCGCGGACGATCCGCGCGGCGACGGACCACTGGTCGGAATGGTCGGCCGTCTCAGCTGGAAGAAGGGTTACGAGTTCGCGCTGCAGGCTGCTGCCCGCCTGCGCGACCGCATCCCCGGTGTGCGCTTCGACATCGTCGGCGACGGCGAGCAGCGCCGCGAGCTCGAGGAGATGGCGCAGCGCCTCGGGCTCGGCGATACCGTCCGTTTCCTCGGCCAGCGCCGCGACGTGGCCGACCTGATGCGCGGCTTCGACTGCTTCGTGCTGTCGTCGGTCATCGAGGGCATGCCGAACGCCCTGCTCGAGGCGATGGCGCTCGGCCGCCCCGCGGTGACCACGTCGGCGGGAGGAAGCGCCGAGGTCGTGATCGACGGCGAGTCGGGGCTCGTCGTCCCGCCGGGTGATCCCACGGCGCTGGCGGTTGCCGTGGAGCGCGTGCTGCGCGATCCCGAGCTCGCGCGACGCCTCGGCGCCGCCGGCGAGCGCCGGGTGCGCGACAGCTTCAGCCTCGACACGATGCTGCGCGCGTTCGACCATCTCTACCGTACGGAGCTCGCGCGAGCCGGTCTCCAGATCCCGGCTCCGACCGCCGAAGGTGCATCGGCGACGCACGATCGCATCACGCACGCCTGACCTCGACCACAAAGACGACCCCATGCTCGGTGCATTCCTCTTCTGGCTCGCCTTCGCCGTCCTCGCCTACCAGTACGTGGGCTACCCGCTGCTGCTCGCGGCGCTCGCGACGCTGCGGGGCCGCCGCACCCCGGCGTCGTACGCGCGCGAGGACGATCTGCCGTCGGTGACGCTGGTGATCTCCGCATACAACGAGGCCGAGGTTCTCGACGGCAAGATCCGCAACGCGCTCGCGCAGGACTATCCGAAGGATCGCTTCGAGATCGTGGTCGCGTCCGACGGCTCGAGCGACGCCACCAACGACATCGCGCGCTCGTTCGCGAGCGACGGCGTGGTGCTGCACGAGTACCCGGTGAACCGCGGCAAGAACCTGGTGCTCAACGACACCCTGCCGCGCGTCCGTGGCGAGATCGTCGTCTTCACCGACGCGAACGGCATGTACAAGAGCGATGCGGTGCGCACGCTGGTGCAGGGCTTCGCCGACCCCCGCGTCGGCAGCGTGTGCGGTGAGCTGATCTACAAGAACTTCAACGACAACCCGATCGCCGAGGGGTACAACCGCTACTGGGAGCTCGACCAGATGCAGAAGCGTCTGGAGAGCCAGCTCGGCTGCCTGCTGGGCGCCAACGGCTCGATCTTCGCGCTGCGCCAGAGCCTGTGCCGTCCGATCCCGAACGACGTCTGCAACGACATGGTGCAGCCGATCTGGGTGGCGGCCGCGGGACATCTCTGTCTCTACGAGCCGCGCGCACTGTCGTTCGAGGCCGGCTCGCGCAACCTGAACGACGAGCTGAAGCGCCGCTCGCGGATCATCGGCCGCGGCATCCGCGGCATCGCGGCGGTGTGGCCCGACATCGTGCGCCAGGGCGCCTGGCTGGTGGGTCTCGAGCTGCTGTCGCGCAAGGGGCTGCGCTACTTGACGCCGCTCTGGTTCGCGCTGCTGCTGGTCGGATCGGGCCTTGCCGGCGGCGCGTTCTTCCTGTCGCTCTTCGTCCTGCAGCTGCTCGCCTATGCAGCGATTCCGGCGGGCTTCCTGCTCCCCGAAGGGCCCGTCAAGCGCCTCGCGTCGCCGGCCGTCTACTTCGGCATCGGCAATCTCGCGGCAATCCTCGGCTGGTGGAAGGTCGTCACCGGCTCCGAGCTCGGACGCTGGCAGACCGCGGAGCGTCCGTTCGAGAGCAACGCGCCGCAGGCCGCGACCGCGGAAGGGTCACGCGAATGAGCGCCGCATCGAGCTCCGCCGGCGAGATCCTCAACGCGTTCTCGGTCGACGTCGAGGACTGGTTCCAGGTCTCCGACTTCGAGGCCCAGGTCCGCTTCGAGGAGTGGGACCGCTACGAGAGCCGCGTCGTCGCCAACACGCGTCGCGTGCTGTCGCTGCTCGACGAGTTCGGCGTCAAGGGCACGTTCTTCATCTTGACGTGGAATGCCGAGCGTCATCCCGAGCTGGTCGAGGACATCGCGTCGCGCGGCCACGAGGTCGCGACGCACGGCTACGCGCATCGCCTGGTCTACGAGCAGGGCCGTGACCTGTACCGACAGGACCTGGAGCGCTCGCAGGAGATTCTCGAGCGTCTCACCGGCAAGCGCGCGCGCGGGTACCGCGCGCCATCGTTCTCGGTCACGGCCAAGTCCATGTGGGCCCTCGACGTCATGCTCGAGTGCGGCATCGAGTACGACTCGAGCATCTTTCCCGTGCAGGACTCGCTCTACGGCGTACCCGGCGCGCTGCGCTTCCCGTTCGTGATCCACTCGCTCGGTGCGCGACAGCTGGTCGAGTTCCCGATGACCACGACGCGGGTCGGCAAGCGCAACCTGCCGCTCGGCGGCGGCGCCTACCTGCGGGTCCTGCCCTACCCGTACATGCGCTGGGGAATGCGACGGGTGAACAAGGAGGGCCAGTCGGCGATCGTCTACCTGCATCCCTGGGAGATCGACCCCGACCATCCGCGGCTGCGCTCGCGCGGCAAGCGCGGCGTGTCCTCGCACTACATCAACCTGCGCGCGATGGAGGACAAGCTGCGACGCCTGCTGTCGGACTTCCGCTTCGCGACCGTCAGCGACGTGCTGGCACAGCGCGGCTTCCTCGCCTCCTGAACGATCACACGAAGACAGGACTCGAACGAAGATGCCCCTACGAGCCGTCATCATCACCCAGGAAGACTGCCTCTATCTGCCGCAGTTCCTGCACTACGTGCTGCGCCACCGGCGCGAGAACATCGTCGGCATCACCATCCTGCCCGCGCTGATGCCCAAGCAGACCTGGACGACGACGCTGCGCGACCACCTCGCGCTGTACGGTCCGTCGCAGTTCCTGCGCCAGTCGATCCGCTACGCGACACGCCGCGGGCTCGGCATCCTCGGCAGCAAGCTTCCGCTGCCGGCGTTCTACTCGGTGGAGGCGGTCGCCAAGCACCACGGCCTCACCTTCCTCCCGGCGACCAGCGTGAACTCGAAGGAGTACCTCGAGCAGCTACGCCGGCTCAACCTCGACCTCGTGATCTCGATCAATGCGAGCCAGAAGTTCAAGAGCGAGCTGCTCGCGCTACCGCGGCTCGGCTGCATCAACGTCCACGGTGCGCTGCTGCCGCGGTACCGGGGGCGCCTGCCCAGCTTCTGGGTGCTGGCGAACGGCGAGCGCGAGACCGGCACCACCGTCCACTTCATGAACGAGGAGCTCGACGACGGCCCGATCCTGCTCCAGGAGCGGGTCACCATCGAGCCCGACGACACCCAGGACACCATCATCCGCAAGACCAAGACGCTCGGTGCCCGGCTGATGGTCGAGGCCATCGACCGCCTCGAGCAGGGCTCGACGTCGACGCAGCCCAACGATCGGTCGCAGGCGACCTACTTCTCCTTTCCGACCCGCGAGGACGGCCTGCGCCTGCGCCAGCAGGGCCGGCGCTTCTTGTAGGCCGCGCCACCGCCGGCATATGCAGGACGTTCGAGACAATCCCACGGAATCTGGAGCACCACGATGAACAACGACGAGAACAGCGTCCTCGACGACGTCAAGGGCTGGCTCCGCGACCGCGGCCTCACCAAGAGCAACCTCAAGTCCTACAAGTACTGGATCCCGTACACGGTCGGCGGCGGCAAGGCCTGGACGCCGCAGTCGGTGACCTTCGAGCTCACGCTACGGTGCAACCTGTCGTGCCAGATGTGCCCCCTCGACATCCCGCGCATGATGCACGACAAGACGCACCACGATCACATCAAGGAGCGTCAAGCAGCCGAGCTGTCCACCGAGGAGGTGAAGCGCGTCATCGACGACATCGCCAAGATGGGCGTCGGCGACATGACGATCACCGGCGGCGAGGTCTTCCTCCGCAAGGACGCCTTCGAGATCATCGAGCACATCACCAAGACGCCGATCCACCTGTGCGTCAATACCAACGGCTGGTTCCTCCGCCCCGAGGAGGCGCGCCGTCTGGTGTCGCTGAAGCCGCACGCGCTGTCGATCTCGATCGACGGACCGGACGACCTGCACGACGAGATCCGTCGCGGCAAGGGCAGCTTCCGCCGGCTCCTCGAGGGCATCCGCAACATCCAGGAGGCGAAGCGCGAGCTCGGCGTCAAGCGTCCGAAGATCGGCATCACGGTGACCGTCTCGGCGCTCAACCAGCACCGCTACAGTGAAGTCCTCGACTGGCTGAAGGACACCGGCGTCGACACCGTCGACTTCGACTACATGTTCTACACCACGCCCGAGCACAACCGGGAGACCGAGGCACTGGTTCCGCTCCCCGTGCACCACAAGGAGGAGGACCAGGACCTGCCGATGTACCTGCGGCAGGTGAACGGCCAGACGCTCTACGAGGAGTCGCAGAAGGCGATCGCGAAGGGCGAGCAGTACGGCATCCCGGTCGGCTTCGGACCGCCGCTCAAGACCCCCGAGCAGATGGAGCGCCGCTTCCTCGACGACGAGTACGCCTTCGTCGAGAAGTGCTTCTACCCGTGGAAGACGTTCCGCATCAGCCCGTACGGCGACGTGTACTCGTGCTCGATCGACGTCGCGTTCGGCAACGTGCGCGACCAGAGCGTCATCGACATCTGGAACAACGAGGCCTACCAGACGTTCCGCCGCGCGCTGAAGAAGCGCCGCCTGTTCCCCAAGTGCGCTAAGTGCTGCGCGCTCAACAACGAGTTCTGGAAGTACCTGCCGACGATCGGCTGATCCGAATCATTTCCGAGATCCAATGAGCACATTCAAGAAGCAGCACCGCGTCGCCCTGATCGGCGCGGGAAGGATCGCGGCCGTCCACCTCGGATTCGCCCGCGGCGTGAAGAACGCGACCATCGTCGGCGTGTGCGACGCCGACCCGGCGCGTGCCGAGGCGTTCGCAAAGGAGCGCAACGTAGCCGCGTTCTTCACCGACGTGCACGAGATGATGCGCACCGTCGAGCCGAGCGTCGTCCACGTCGTGACGCCGCCGACGACGCACGCGAAGCTCGCCATCGCCGCGATGCAGGGCGGCGCGAACGTCCTGGTCGAGAAGCCGATGGCGATGCGCGTCGACGACTGCGAGCGCATGATCGCCGTCGCGCGCGAGCACGGCCGCCGCATCTGCGTCGACCACAACCGGCTCTTCGACCCGGTGATCAACAAGGTGCGCGCCTTCGTCCAGAGCGGACGGCTCGGCGACGTCGTGTCGGTCGAGGCGCACCAGGGCGTCAATCCGGTCGAGGACGGCGGCGCCGGCGGCGGCAACGGCAAGCCGCACTGGAGCATCGAGGACGCCTTCGCACCGCTCTACAACCTCGGCCCACACCCGCTCTACCTCGTCTCCGAGCTCATCGGACCGGTGAAGTCGCTCCAGGTCGCGGGTCTCCAGCCCGCCGATGGCCAGGGGCTGATCCCCGAGATCCGCGTCCTCCTCGAAGGCGACGACCGCTTCGGCTTCGTCGCGTTCTCGATGCGCAGCCAGCCGTACCTGAACCACCTCGCCGTGTTCGGCACCAAGGCCACGCTGCGCGTCAATCTCAACACCATGACCGTGATCACCGAGCAGAACCGCAAGCTGCCGAAGATGGTCGGCAAGCTGATGGCGAACTTCGAGCCGGCGGCCCAGCTGGTGACGTCCGCGCTCGGCAACGCGATCGCCGTCGCGACCCGCCGCATGAAGACCTATCCCGGCATCCGCGAGACCATCCGGCGCTTCTACAAGAGCCTCGACGAGGGCGCGCTGCCGCCGGTCACCGGCGAGCAGGGACGCGACAACGTGGCCCTGCTGAACGCGATCCAGGATCACCTGACGGCAGCGACGGCGGCGCCCCGGCCGCTCGCGACCGGAACGGAGGGAGGTGTCGTGTGGACCTCCTGACCGGAGCGACCGGCTTCCTCGGCCACCACCTCGCGGCGCGGCTCGGCCGCGACGGCCGCAAGCTGCGCGCGATCGTCCGCCCGGGGACGGATCTGAAGCGCATCCCGCGCGAGATCACCGAGGTGGTCTGGGGCGACATCACCGAGCCCGAGACGCTGCAGCGCGCGCTGGCGGGGATCGACGTGGTGTTCCACACCGCGGCACGCGTCAGCGGCGGCGGCAGCCGCGCCGCGTTCGAGCGCGACAACGTGGCCGCGGTCGAGACCCTGCTGCGCGCGGCCGAGGCCGCGGGCGTGCGCCGCTTCGTACACGTCAGCTCGGCGGGCATCTTCGGCGCGGGCCAAAAAGGCGCCGCGATCGACGAGCGCACGCCGCTCGATCCGCGCATCGAGAGTCGCGGCTTCTACGCGTGGTCGAAGGCCGAGTCGGACCGCCTGGTGCGCGCGTTCGCGGCGCAGTCGAAGCTCGAGACGGTCGTCGTGCGCCCCGGCATCCTCTACGGCGGCGAGGCGCAGCCGTTCCTCGCCCGCCTGCAGTTCCCCGTGCCGCGCGGCAAGGGACGCCGCATCGTCGTCGGCTCGCGCAAGGCGCTGCTGCCGCTCACGCACGTCGACAATGCGTGCGACGCGATCGCGCTCGCCGCCGACCGCGGCGCTTCGGGCAGCGCCTACAACGTCATCGACGGTCCCGCGCGTCAGGGCGAGTACCTCGATCTGCTGTCCGCGCACGGCGTGTCGAACGTCCGTCCGACCTTCGTGCCGCCGTTCCTGCTGTGGCCGGTGGCGTGGGGCTGCGAGGTGCTCGGCCGTCTCGCCAAGCGCAACCTGCCGCTCACCCGCTATCGCCTGAAGCGCGCCACCGAGAGCCTGACCTACGACACGAGCGCCGCGCGCGACGCGCTCGGCTGGACGCCGCGCGTCGACCTCGCGTCCGGGGTGCGCGGCATGGCCGCCGACGGCCCGAGCGTGCGCTGAGCACCTCGGACCGGCAACACCGACGAGCTTCGAGAAATCGCATGGACCACCCTCGAGAACTCCCGCGCCGCACCGGCGGCTCCGCCAAGGTCGTGCCGCTGCGACCGCGCGACGGGGCGCCCGCGAGCGCGCCTGTCAGGGCCTCCCGCATGAGCCGACTCCGGACCCTCTTCGTCATCGACGAGCTCGACATCGGCGGCACCGAGCAGCAGATCCTGGAGACCGTGCGGCGCATCGACCGCGACCGCTTCGAGCCGTACGTGTGCTGCTTCCGCCACGGCGCGAAGGCGCGCGAGATCGAGGCGCTCGGCGTGCCGGTGATCCACGAGCCGAAGCGGTTGAAGGCGGATCCGGGGCTCGTGCTGCGGCTGTCCGCGATGATGAAGCGCGAGCGCTTCGACATCGTGCAGACCTATCTGTGGACCGCGAACACCTGGGCGCGCGTCGCGGCGCGTCTCGCCGGCATCCGCTGGGTGCTTGCCTCGGAGCGCAACGTCGACATCTGGGAGGAGGCCTACAAGCGCGTCATCGGCCGCTTCCTCGCGCGCTCGACCGATCGCATCATCGCCAACTCCGAGGCCGTCCGGCAGTACCTGCTGAACCGCGGCGGGCTCGCCGCCGACAAGGTCGTGACGATCTACAACGGGGTCAACTTCGACCGCTTCCGCACGCGCTGCGACGCGAGCGAGCGCCGCCGCGAGCTCGGCATCGCCGACGACGTCGTGCTCGCCGGGTGTTTGGCGCGCGTCGAGCCGGCGAAGGACCACGGCACGCTGCTGCAGGCGATGGCGCTGATCTCGAGCCGCGTGCCCAAGCTGCACCTCGTGCTGATCGGCGGCGGCAGCGAGGAAGAGCGGATGAGGCGCATGGCGCACGAGCTCGGCATCGGCGAGCGCGTGCACTTCACCGGCTTCCGCACCGATGCCGCCGAGTGGCTGCAGAGCGTGGATCTGTCGGTGCTGTCGTCGGTCAAGGAAGGCCTCTCCAACACCGTGCTCGAGTCGATGGCAGCCGGCAAGCCGGTGGTCGCGACCGACGTCGGGGGCAACGCCGAGGTGATCGTCGAGGGGCAGACCGGCTTCCTCGTTCCTTCGCGCTCGCCGACCGAGCTCGGTGCGGCGCTGGCGCGGGTCGCGTCGTCGCCGGAGACGATGGCGTCGTTCGGCGCAGCCGGGCGCCGGCGTGCGGACGATCTCTTCTCGGTCGATTCGATGGTCAAGCACACCGAGCGGCTCTACCTCGATCTGGTCGCCGCGGGGACCCTCGCCGCGGCCTGATCGCCCACGCCATGCTCGCATTCATCGTCAACCAGTTCCCGCGCCAGGTCGACGCGTACTTCCTGCGCGAGCTGCTCGGGCTGCTCGAGAGCGGGCTCGACTTCCAGATCTACTCCCTGCTGTCGCCGCCCAAGGGCTGGAAGGTCCACGCGGACGCGAAGCCGCTGCTCGAACGCGTGGTGTACCCGCCGGCGCCGGGCGAACTCGCGCGTCACGCGCTGGGCTCGACCGCCGCGCATCCGGCGAAGGTCACGCGGATGCTCGCCCGCATCGCGTGGGGCCATCGCTCGATGCCGAACGCGCTCGCGAAGTCGCTGGCGATCGTGCCGCAGAGCCTGGCCTTCGCCCGCGACATGCAGGCGCGCGGCGTGCACCACATGCACGCCAACTGGGCGACCTACCCCGCCACCGCAGCGATGCTGATCTCCGAGCTGACGGGCATCCCGTACAGCTTCTCGGGTCACGCGACGGACATCTTCGTGCACCACGCGATGCTGCGCGAGAAGATCGACGGCGCGCGCTTCGTCGTCACCTGCACGCGCTTCAACCGCGGCTACCTGGCCGACATCGCGCCCGAGCGCGCCGACCGCATCCGGACCGTCTACCACGGCGTCGACCTGCCGCGCTTCGCGCAGAACGGCACGCCGCGCGTGCCGAACCGCATCTTGACGGTCGGCACGCTGCGCGCCTGCAAGGGCATCGACGACCTGATCCGCGCGGTCGGGATCCTGCGCGACCGCGGCGTCGAGGCCGAGCTCGAGATCGTCGGCGACGGCGAGGAGCGCGCGACACTCGAAGAGCTCATCCGCACGCTGCACCTCGAGAGCAAGGTGATCCTGACGGGATACCTGCCGCAGGAAGAGGTGATCCCGGCCTATCACCGCGCGGCCGTGGTCGCCCTGCCCGCGCACCACGAGGACCACTTCGGCATCCCGAACATCCTGATCGAGGGGCTCGCCGCCGGCACGCCCGTGGTGTGCACCGAGCTGCCGTCGCTGCACGAGCTGATCGAGCACGGCCAGAGCGGCCTCTTCGTGCCCGAGCGCGACCCGCAGGCGCTCGCCGACGCCCTGCAGCGCCTGCTCGCCGATCCTGGCGAAGCCGCACGCATGGCCGCGGAGGGCCGACGCCGCGTGGCGGAGAGCTTCGACATGAAGCAGACCGTGGCCCAGCTCGCGCAGACGCTGCGCACCGGCGGCCTCGCGGGGGCGCCCTGACCATGCGCTCGCTGCTCGGCCGGGGCGCCCGCGTCCTCGCGAGCGAGGCGATGCATCTGGTTCGCCGCGTCCTGCCGGAGCGTCCGGGGACCGCGCGCGTGATCTACTACCATCGCATCGACGACGAGCAGCACCGCTCGTGCGTCACGCCGCGCGCGTTCGCGGAGCAGATGGCCCACCTCCGCGCCGACGGCTTCCACGTCATGGGCCTCGCGGCGATGCGCGAGCACCTCGACGCGCACCGCCCGTTCCCCGACCGCACCGTCGTGATCACCTTCGACGACGGCTTCGCCGACAACTACACCGCGGCGTTTCCGGTGCTGGCGAAGCATGCGCTGCCGGCGACGATCTTCCTCGCCGCGGGCTTCATCGACGGCGACGAGCTGCCGGTATTGCGCGACCGCAGCGGCATCCGGCCGATGACGTGGCAGCAGGTGTGCGAGATGTCGCGGCACGGCGTCGCGTTCGGGGCGCACACGCTGACGCACCGCTCGCTCACCGAGCTGCCGCCGGATGAGCTCGAGCGGGAGATCGTGGGCTCGCGCGACATGGTCGCGGCGCGCGTCGGCGCTCCCGCCGAGACTTTCTGCTACCCGCGCGGGCACTTCGACGAGCGCGTCAAGCAAGCCGTGCGCGCCGCCGGCTTCAAGATCGCCTGCACCACGCTGCCGGGCTGCGTCACGCCGGACACCCACCCCTTCTCGCTCCGCCGAACGTTCGTCGCACGCGACGACACCGTGCACGACTTCGCGCGCAAGCTCGACGGCAGCTTCGACCTGCTGCACGCCGCCCGCCAGCGCCTCGGCGGCGCCCCCGCGCCGTCCTACGGCTGAACCCCCACCGGAGAACACCACCATGTGCGGAATCGCCGGATTCCTCTCGCTCGAGCAGGGCGTCTTCGCGACCAAGACGATCGCGCAGGCGATGTGCGACGTCATCGTGCACCGCGGACCCGACGGCCAGGGACTGCTCGTCGACGGCCCGCTCGCGATGGGCATGCGCCGCCTGTCGATCATCGACCTCGCCGGCGGACAGCAGCCGATCTCGAACGAGGACGGGACCATCTCGGTCATCCAGAACGGCGAGATCTACAACTTCCAGGAGGTCCGCAAGGACCTCGAGCAGCGCGGCCACCGCTTCAAGACCAACAGCGACACCGAGGCGATCGTCCACCTGTACGAGGAGTACGGCACGCGCTGCGTCGAGCACCTGCGCGGCATGTTCGCGCTCGCGATCTGGGACGCGCCGCGGCGCCGCCTGATCGTCGCGCGCGACCGGCTCGGCATCAAGCCGCTCTACTACAGCGTCGGCAACGGACGCCTGCTGTTCGGCTCGGAGCTGAAGAGCCTGCTCGCGGTCGGGCTCGACCGCGACATCGACCAGCAGGCGCTGCACGACTACCTGAGCTTGACGTACGTTCCCGCCCCCGCGACGATCTTCAAGGCCGCGCGCAAGCTGATGCCGGGCAGCATGCTGATCGCGGAGCGCGGCAACGTCCGCATCGAGCGCTACTGGAACCTGAGCTTCGAGCCCGACGAGAAGCGCTTCCACAGCGAGCCCGAGATCGTGGAAGCCGTGCGCGAGCGCGTCGAGGACGCGGTGCGCAGCCACCTCGTGTCCGACGTTCCGCTCGGCGTGTTCCTGTCGGGCGGCGTCGACTCGCAGACGCTCGTCGCCTGCATGCGGAAGTTCCACACCGGCGCGCTGAAGACGTTCTCGATCGGCTTCGCCGAGAAGAGCTTCAGCGAGCTCGACCGCGCACGCGAGGCCGCGAAGCACTTCGGCACCGAGCATCACGAGATGATCGTGACCCCGGACACCGTCTCGATGGTGCCCGACCTGGTGAGCGCGTTCGACGAGCCCTACGCGGACTCGTCTGCGATCCCGGTGCTGTGCGTCGCGCGCCTCGCCCGGCAGTCGGTGACGGTCGCGCTGACCGGCGAAGGCGGCGACGAGGTCTTCGCGGGCTACAAGACCTACGCCGCGACGCGGCTCGCGGGGCTGTACCGGCGCGCGGTGCCGTCGCCGCTGCGCAGCCTCGTCGCCTGGGGCGTCAATCGTCTGCCGGTGTCGCACGGCAAGGTGAGCTTCGACTACATGGCGAAGCGCTTCGTCGCCGGCGCGTCGAACGACGCCGTCGACGCGCACTTCTCGTGGAAGGCGATCTTCGACGAGGCCGCGAAGCAGGCGCTCTATCGCGAGCCTCGCACCGTCGGACCGACCGTCCGCCTGTACCACGAGGCGGTCGCGGGCATCGACCCGCAGGATCTGCTGGCGCGTCTCTTGATGATCGACACCAAGCTCGGCCTCGAGGGCGACATGCTCGTCAAGGCGGACCGCATGAGCATGGCGACCTCGCTCGAGGGCCGCGTGCCGCTGCTCGATCATCCGCTCGTCGAGATGGTCGCCGCGATCCCGAGCCGCTTCAAGATGAAGGGCATGAAGACCAAGGTCCTGCTGCGTGCCGCGATGGCCGACGTGCTGCCGCAGACCACGACGCAGGGGCCCAAGCAGGGCTTCAACGTCCCGATCCCAAGCTGGCTCACCGGGCCGCTGCGCGAGCTGGTACGCGACACGCTCTCACCGGCGCGCATCGCCGCGACCGGCATCTTCCGCCCCGAGCCCATCCAGGAGATGATCCGCGCGCACGAGAAGCTCGAGCGCGACCACAGCCGGGACATCTGGACGCTGCTGATGTTCCAGAGCTGGTACGACCGCATCGGCCAGGGCGGCGTGCAGGGCGCCGAGACGCAGCGCCTGGTCGGTTGAACCGAATACGCGGTTGACCGAGATCGAACCCGTCAGGCAGTCTTCTACTCCCGTCAACGGAAACTGGAGCAACCACGTGCCAAGGAATTCTGCCCTCCGCGCGGTCCCGTCCGCCGCGCCGGCCGTCGAGCAGACGAGCCCCGCGTCGCGAGACTCGCACATCCCGCTCCCGCCGGAAGCCCCCGAATCGCGCGTTCGGTACGTCCTGCAGGCCATCCTGGCGATCACCGCGCTCGTCCTGCTGTCGCCGATCCTGGTGCTGGTCGCGATCGCGATCAAGCTGACCAGCCCGGGCCCGCTCTTCTACGGCGGCGTGCGCACCGGCGTGAACCAGAAGCTGTACACGATGTACAAGTTCCGCACGCTGCGCGAGGGCTCCGAGCGGCAGATCGGCGGCCGGCTGCTGAGCCCACAGGACGACTTCTACACGCCGATCGGCAAGTTCCTGAAGCGCTCCAAGCTCGACGAGATCCCGCAGCTGTGGAACGTGCTGCGCGGCGAGATGAACTTCGTCGGCCCGCGGCCGCTGCGCCCGATCTTCCTCGAGCGCTACCTCGACGAGATCCCGCACTACGCGGACCGCTTCCGCGTCCGTCCCGGCATGACCGGCCTCGCGCAGGTTCGCGGCGGCTACTTCACCTCGGCCCGCAACAAGCTGCGCTACGACCGCCTGTACATCGAGCACCGCTCGATCGGCCTCGACGCGCAGCTCGTGGCCTTGACCGCCCTCAAGGTCCTGAACCGCTGGATCACTCTGGGCGCATTCCTGCTGGTCCTGCTGCTCTTCGTCTCCTTCATCCCGGCGGGATCGATGGAGCGGCTGTACATCAACTTCTCCGGTGCGCGCGTCAATCCGCTGCACGGCGTGATCGCCTTCGGCGCGCTGTGGATGATCCTGCGGCGCGCACCGAGCGATCGCATCAGCTTCTACCGGAGCCCGCTGAACCTGCCGATCGCATGCTTCCTGCTCCTGGCGCTGGTGTCGGCCTTCCAGTCGGCGGCTCCGGTCCAGGCGGTGCGCGGAGCGGCGTACCACCTGATCACCGGCTTCATCGTGCTGCTCGCGATCATCAACGGAACGTTCACGCGCAGCTTCGTGCGCAGCGCGGTCAGCGCCGTGGCGCTGACGTCGGTGGCACTCTGCGCGGTCGGCATTCTCGAGCTGATCCTGGCCGACTACCTGCCCGTACATGGACCGGTCCGCACCGGCCTCGGCATGAACGGCGTCGGCATCTCGTCGACGCTCGGCAGCCCGATCGCGCTCGCGACCTACCTGCTGATCGGCGTGCCGTGCGTGCTCTGCAGCTTGACGCGCGCACAGACGCGCGAGGCGCGCGACTTCTGGGTCGCCGCGACCACGCTGTGCCTGGTCGGCATCCTCCTGACGCGCCACCCGGCAGGCCTGATCGCGCTCGCGCTGATCGCGACGGCGTATCTCTGGGTCCACTTCAGCACCATGTGGGCGGCGGTCTTCCTCGGCGTCCTGACGCCGTTCGTCTACCTGTCGATCACGCACGGGCTCGCCGACGGCAACTTCAGCTGGGCACAGCTGCTGTGCGGCGACGCGATCGGCGTCTGCGAGAAGCTCGGCGACCTGCCGACGCGCACGCTGCTGCTCGGCATGGGCCCGCGCACGCTCGGCGAGCTGATGCCCGCGGGCATGACGGTCGCGGACGGTGCGCCGCACCTCAACGGCAACGTCCGGCTCGTGGTCGAGAACGGCGTGCTCGGCTGGGCCGCAATGCTGTGGATCCTTTTGACCGCGCTGACCGCGCTCTACGGCGCGCAGCGCCGCACCAACGACGCCGGCCTGCGCGCGGTGCTGTGGGCCGTGATGGCGGCCGTGGTCGGCTTCGGCGTCGCGATGCAGAGCTTCGACCCGTTCGACAACATCGCGATCCAGATCCTGTTCTGGGGTCTGCTCGGCATCGGCATCGGAACCGTCGTCCGGCTCGGCGAGCGTCCCAGCGACTATCGCATCGCCCTGAAGCTCGGGCACTGAGATCGGGCACCGCTCACCAGCGCACGTCGCCGTGCAGCTCGCGCGCCGGCAGCTTGCGTGCGCGGCCGTCTCGCTCCAGCACGATCTCCGACTCTTGCGTCCGATCCTCCGGACACGTGAACACCGACTCCACCACGATCCCTTCATGGATGCCGCGTTCGTCGGCCTTGCCGAGCGTCGTACCGTCCGCACGACGGAGCTCGACGCCCGACACGGGCTTCCCGCCCTCCTCGATGAAGCGTACCTCGCGCCGCACCCCATGCTCGACGCGCCCGCTGCCCTCGCAGCGGAGCGACGCGAGCCGCGCGCCGAGAACGGTGACCGACGCGTCGTCGAGCACGAGCGGCCGCGGACAGTCGAGCGCGACGTCGTCGAGCGTCGTGTCGGCAGCTCCTTCGGCGCGCACGCAGAACCCGTCGGAGCGGATGCGGCCGCCGCGTACGCTCGTTCCGACCGGCGCACGCAAGCCGATCTTCGCGTCCTTGTCGCGGTACCGCTGCAGCACCACCGAGCCGCTCTGGAGGATGTTGCCTTCGAGACGCGTGTCGCGCGAATCGCCCCGCAGATGGATGCTCCCGGTCGCGACCGTGTTGCCGTCGAGGACAGTACGCGCCGCATGCTTGACGTACACCGCCGTCGGCGCCCCCCACAGACGGCTGCGCGACAGGACGTTGCCGTGATTGCGCAGGAAGTAGACGTTCTCGCGCCCGTTGTCGTGGACCTCCGCCTCGGCGATGCGGTTCTCGTGCGCGGCGCTGCCGACGTGGATTCCTTCGTCGGCGTTCCGGAAGACCTGCACGCGCAGCAGCACGTTGCGGCTCGAGCCTCCGGCGAGATCGATCCCATAGCCGACGCGTGCGACGGGATCGCCATTGTCGTGCGCCGCGACGGCCTCGACGCGCACGCGCTCCGCCTTCACCAGACGGAGGCCGCGCTCGAATCCGGTGACCGCGAGGTTCATCACCCGGGCGCCGCTCGCTGCGCCGTCCACCTGCACACCGACGCTGCCGCGCGTGCCGCGGCCGCGCACCAGGTGTCCGTTGCCGTCGAGCACGACCGCACGGCGCACGCGCAGGCCGTCGCCCTCGCAGGGACCGAGGTCCGCCGGCAGGGTGTAGTCGGCGACGACGCGGTCGCCGCAGCGACAAACCCGTCCACCACCACATTCCGCTGCCATGCCGAGGCTCGCGCCGACGAGCACAGCGGCACCCGCGATCACGAGACGCAGCGCCAGTCGCGACGCCCCGGCGGGACGCTCCCGCGGCTGCGCCGCGCGCGGCGTCGCGCGTCGCATCAGCCGCTGCTAGCCGATCGCCATGCACCACGCAGTCCCTTTCCACGAGCCCCTGCCGTCATGCTGAACAAGTTTCGCGGCCTCCTCGGCCACACCCTGATCTACGGGCTCGGCAACTACGGCATCAAGGTCCTCGGCTTCCTGCTGATCCCGCTGTACACGCGGTATCTCGCGCCCGCCGACTACGGCGTGATGGCGCTGGTGTCCATGTACACGCAGGTGATGTTCGTGCTCATGAACCTCGGCCAGAGCACGTCGCTGTTCCGCTTCTACTACGAGCACGACACCCAGGAGGGACGCGACCGCGTGGTCGCGGCGTCGCTGTGGATCGTGCTCCTGTTCGCGCTGCCGATGGCGGCGATCCCGTTCCTGTTCAATCAGCCGCTCGCGCACCTGATCCTCGGCGACAGCGCGCTGTGGTTCCTGATGTGCATCGGCACCGCCACGGTCCTTTGCAAAGTTCTGCTGCGCATGCCGTTCGCGATCATGCGCGCGCACGACGAGTCGAAGCGCTACGCGTCGTGGTCTTTGGCGCGCAACTTCCTCGGGCTCGTGCTGGCGATCGTCCTGGTCGCGGGCTTCCACCTCGGAGCGACCGGCGTCGTGCTGAGCCAGTTCCTCGCCGAGCTGGTGTTCTGCTTCCTGCTCACCCAGATGACGTTCCAGTCGCTGCGCGCCGGCTTCCACTGGCAGGACGTCAAGGACCAGCTGTTCTTCGGCCTGCCGTTCGTGCCGATCGGCGTCGCGTCGTTCGTGCTGGACCTCACCGACCGCTGGTTCCTCAAGCACTACTACTCGACCGCGGAGGTCGGCATCTACTCGCTGGGCTACCGCTTCGGCGAGATCCTGACCTTCGTCGTGACCGCGTTCCAGCTGTCGTGGCCGCAGTTCCTGTTCCGCAACCGGAAGGAGCCCAACGCGCCGCAGCTCTACGCCGACATGACGACCTACTACCTCGCCCTGATGCTGCTGATCTGGCTCGGCCTCGCAGTGTTCGCGCCCGAGCTGCTGCGCATCATGGCGACGCCCAAGTTCTATCCCGCGGCGGCGCTGGTGCCGGTGGTGTCGTTCGCGCTGGTGCTCGACGGCATGGGCTGGATGTTCAACATCGGCGCGCTGTTCTCGAAGAAGACGCTGCTGCGCACGGCGAGCGTGACCCTCGGCGCCGTCGTCAACCTCGGCCTGAACTTCTGGCTCATCCCGAAGTACGGCATGATGGGCGCCGCATGGGCGACGTTCTTCGGCTTCCTCGCGCAGATGTCGACCACGCTCATCCTGTCGCTCGGCGTGTATCCGGTGCCGTACAACTACGGCCGCATGGCCGCGATGGTCGGCGCGGCGCTCGCGGTCTACTTCGCGTCGGCGATGATCGAGACGCACTCGGTCGTGACGTCGATCCTGATCAAGATCCCGTTGATCCTGCTCTTCCCGGTGGCGCTGCTGTCCGCCGGCCTGTTCGATCCCAAGGATCTCGCGGCGGCGCTCGCCTCGGTCGAGCGCCGGGTGCCGAAGAGCGCCGTCGCCGTCAAGTTCCTCCGACCGCTGGTGCTGCGCGGTCACGATGCGAGCCGCTCGTGAGCACAACCTCGACGACGCCGGTTCCGCCGGCCCCTCATCCTCGCAAGGAACGTCGCATGAGAGCCAGAGAGAAGCTGACCAACGAGGAGAAGGTTGCACTGGCGCTCGACGTGCTCAAACGCGCGCGCCCGCTGCACGAGATCTGCGCCTACTACCAGGTCAGCCACACGACGGCGTACAACATCCGCAACACGTTCCTCGAGGGCGGGCGACGCGCGCTCGTCGGCGAGAGCGACACCGACCACCGGCTGCGCAACCTCGAGACCGTGGTCGCGCGCCATGCCGCCATGATCGAGCAGACGCGCGACAAGCATGCGGCCGAGTCCTGAGCGGATGGAGCCCCGCACGCCCCGTGCCGGCATCGCGTCGCGCAGCGCTGCGCGACGCGACCGCGCCGCGAGCACGCGTCCCCACCGCGATTTCGTGTCCTGACGGTGCGGCGGCTGCTCCGTTCGCTCGTCCTGCTGCTGCTCCTCGCCGCGGTGCTGCCGTGGCTGCCGCGCCTGCTGACCTCGACCGATCCCGTGCCGGCGCACGCCGACGCCTTGTTCGTGTTCGCCGGTGACGTGCCGGACCGGCCGCGTTGCGCGGCGGAGCTCTGGAAGCGCGGCGTCGCGCCGCGGGTCGCCTTCAGCGGCGGCCGGGTCCTCCCGGAGCTCGCGGCGGTGGAGCGCCCGATGAGCGACGCCGCCGTCAATGCCACCGTCGCGATGCAGGCCGGCCTGCCGATCGAGGCGACGGTCGTCCTGCCGGAAGGCACCAGCACCTGGGAGGACGCCGGCGTGCTGCGCCGATGGGCCGAGCGCGACGACGTGCGCTCCGTGGTCGCCGTGACCTCGCCGATCCACTCGCGACGCGCGCGGCTCACGCTCGATCTCGTCGAGCGTGCCTCGGGCATCGAGATCGCCGTCGTCACGTGCGGCGAGCCGGCGTCGCCGGGATCGCTCTGGTGGCTGGAGGAGCGACCGCTCATCCAGGTCGCGAACGAGACCATCAAGCTCGCCCTGTACCTGGTGCGCTATCTGGTCCCTTCGTGGCTCGGCCTGCGACCGCCGCCCGGCGACGCAGCATCAGCGCAAGGCGTCTGACGCGTTCCGCCACGCGGACCGTTCGGGATCGTGCAACACTGCACTCTCTCCGGCGGAAGTCCATGCGCAAGCTCGGAAAAGTGCGAATGAGGCTGCCTTGTGACTTGCAATCCCCGCTCGTTCGGGCGAATCATCCGAGCGCCGACAGCACGCCAACTCCGGCACGGCGCCGGAGTCCTGGGTCGTCGCACGAGAGGAACGTCAGGATGAGGCTCGGCCGTCGAGGATCTCGCAATTCCCTCAATCCCCTGGCCTCGCGCGGGCGGCGATCGCAGCGGAGGCAGCTACGAAGATTGGTCCCGCTGATCGCACTCGCGATGGTCGTTCCCGCAGCGCGTGCCGGCGCGCAAGGCTCCGTCCGCAAGGCGCCGCTCGCCAAGCTGCAGCTCGGGGCGCGCAGCCCGATCGTCGCGGCGCTGCCCAGCGTCTGGACCGACTACACCGCGATCGCCGAGGAGCGGCTGGAGATCGGCTCCAACATCGAGGTCAGCGGCAACTTCGCGGTGATCCAGCCCGGTGGCTTGCTCAAGCTGGACACCAACGCGTTCCAGAACGACGTGCCGGCCGACAGCTTCCTCGCTGCCGACAACATGGAGTTCACCAACGGCGCGTCGGCGAACAACGTGTTCGTCAACAACATCGTGCTCAACGGTACCTCCGAGGTGCGCGGCACGAAGACCACGCCGTTCTCGTTTCCGCTGAGCATCGTCGCGCCAACCCTTCCGGCCGCGGTGAACGATCCCTGCACCGGTTCGGCGTCCGACGTCACGGTCACGCTCGCCGTTTCACCGAAGACCCTCGCCCCCGGCTGCTATCGCGACCTCGACGTCAAGGACGGCGCGGTGCTCGAGTTGTCGGGCGGAAACTACATCTTCCGCAACGTCCTGGTCGAGGGCAGCACCTCGTCGTCGGGCGGCCAGCTGGTCGCACTGGCGGCGAGCGTGGTCAACGTCCAGGGCATCTTCACCAGCGAGATCAACGCCGACGTCTTCCCCGACAGCTCGGATCCCGCGGATCTGCGGATCAACACCAAGGGCGTCAATAATCGAATCGGCAACGGCTCGCTGAACAACCCGAACTCGCTGTTCATCGGACAGATGGTCGCGCCGAACGACACCAACCTCGAGTTCGGCGTGCGCTCGGTGTTCATCGGCAACGCGTACGGCATCGAGGTCTTCATCTTCGGCGTGCATTTGCCGCGTACGCCGAGCCCGACGCCGACCCGTACGCCGACGCCCACGCCGACCAGGACGCCCACGCCCACGCCGACCAGGACGCCGACTCCGACGCCCACGCAGCCCTTCATGCCGACGGCGACCCCGACGCCGACGTCCACCCCGACCTCGACGCCGACCGCCACGCCGACCAACACGGTGACGCCGACGCCGACGCCCACCCGGACGCCGACGGTCACGCCAACGCCGACCGGCACGCCCGTCGTGACGCCGACGCGGACGCCGACGGTCACGCCCACCGTGACCCCGGTCCACACGCCGACCGCGACGCCGGTGAACACGCCGACGGTCACCCCGCTCGCGACGCCGACGCCGACCTCGCCGTTCGTGCCACCGACGCCGACGCCCAAGCAGACGCCGACGCCGAACGTCACCGGCAGCCCGACGCCGACGGCACTCGCGACGCCGACGCCGACCTCGCCGTTCGTGCCGCCGACCCCGACCGGCGGCTGGCGCAAGAAGCCGTGGGGCCGCATGTTCCCGTTCGTGCCGAACGCGGACCTGTCGCGCGGTGGACGCGGCTACCCGAGCATGAAGATGCCGCTCAAGCGGACGAATTGAGCGAAGCGTCCCAACCGGAAGGCGGGCCGTCGCGCGAGCGGCGGCCCGCTTTCGTTTGTGCGCCGCTCTACCCGATCCTCGACACGACAGGCGAGCTGGCGCCGCTGCGCGTGCTTCTCGACGCGCTCGTGCAGGCGCGGCCACCCTGGCTGCAGCTGCGCTGGAAGAACGCGGCCGGAGGCCCGCTCCTCGAGCTGGCGTGCGAGGTGGTGCAGCGCGCCGCGGCAGCCGGCTGTCGCGTGATCGTCAACGATCGCCTCGACGTCGCGCTTGCGAGCGGTGCCGCCGGCGTGCACCTGGGCCAAGACGATCTGCCGCTCGACGCGGCACGCCGCGTCGCTGGCGACCGTCTCGTGATCGGCGTTTCGACCCACGACGTGGCGGAGGCGCGCGCCGCCGAGGACGGCGGCGCCGACTACGTCGGCTTCGGACCCATGTTCCCGACGACGAGCAAGGCCGACGCCCTCACGCCGCGCACGCTCGACGGCCTGCGGGCGGTGCGCGCCGCGATCCGCATCCCGATCGTCGCGATCGGCGGCATCGGGCCCGCGTCCGCGCACGCGATTCTCGACGCCGGCGCCGACGCCGTCGCCATGATCAGCGCGCTCGCGACGTCCCCCGACCCGACCGAGCTCTGCGCCCGCATCCTCGCCCTTCCACGACGAACCTGAAGGCGGCCGCGCCCGCGTCGCGACATCACGCTCGCCGCCTCCGCGAAGGCGAGCCAAGCAACGACCAACGACGACCGGCCGACCGGTCAAGCACAGCCCCACAAACCCACCGGTCCGCCCGGCACCGCCCCCTCCGCGAAGGCGAAGCCGAGCGGCCGACCGAAGGGAGCGCGGGGAGTGGGGCCCCCGACGGGCTGTGCCCGGCGGGGCGAGGGGGCGCGAGCCCCCTCGTGGATACGTTACTACAGCTCCGCCTCGTCGAACTGCGCCGCCTGCTCGTCGTCGTCTCGCGAGCTCAGGTTCTCGAAGGTCGTGAACTCCTTGCGGAATGCGAGCTTGACGGTGCCCTGCGGCCCATTGCGCTGCTTGGCGATGATGATCTCCGCGGTCCCTTCGTCGGGGGATGCCTTGTTGTAGAAGTCGTCGCGGTAGACGAACGCGATCACATCCGCGTCCTGCTCGATCGCGCCCGACTCGCGCAGATCGGACATCATCGGCCGCTTGTCGGCGCGCGACTCGACGGCGCGGTTCAGCTGCGAGAGCGCGATGACGGGAACCGAGAGCTCCTTCGCGAGCGCCTTCAGCGAGCGCGAGATCAGCGAGATCTCCTGCTCGCGATTGTCGGTCTTGCTGTGCGCACGCATCAGCTGCAGGTAGTCGACGACGATCAGCCCGACGCCGCCGTCCTTCTCCTTCTCGCGCTGCAGACGGCGCGCTTTCGCGCGCATCTCGAGGATCGACAGCGCCGGCGTGTCGTCGATGTAGAACGGCAGGTCGGCGAGGCGTCCCGCGGCCATCGCGAGACGCGGGAAGTCGCGGTCGCCGAGATAGCCGGTCCGCACCTTGCCGCCGTCGACGCGCGCCTCGCCGCACAGCATGCGCAGCACCAGCGACTCCTTCGACATCTCGAGCGAGAAGATGACGACGGCCTTGCCGCCGCAGTTCGCCGCCGCGTACTGCGCGATGTTGGTCGCGAACGCGCTCTTGCCCATCGACGGGCGTCCGGCGACGATGATCAGGTCCGACGGCTGCAGCCCGGACGTCATGCGGTCGAGCTCGTAGAAACCCGTCGGGACGCCGGTCACCGCCTCCTTCTTCTCGTACAGCGCCTCGATCGTCTTGATCGAGTGCACGATGATCGACTCGATCTTGGCGTAGGGCTGGCGGATCTTGCGCTGGCTGATCTCGAAGATCATGCGCTCGGCGTCGTCGAGAAATTCCGCCACGTCGCCGGCGCCGCCCGAGGCGCGCTGCGCGATGTCGGTCGACGCCTCCATGAGGGCACGCAGCACCGCCTTGTCCTTGACGATCTGCGCGTACAGGTCGACGTTGGCGGCGGTCGACGTTCGCTCGACGAGCTCCGCGAGCGCGGCCGCGCCGCCCACCGCCTCGAGGTCGCCGCGACGGCGCAGGCACTCGGCGAGCGTGATCACGTCGGCGCGCTCGCGCCGGTCGTCGAGGTCGTTCAGCGCCTGGAAGATTCGTCGGTGCGACTCGCGGTAGAAGTCTTCCGCGGTGAGGATCTCGTTCGCGCGGTCGAGCGCGCGATTGTCCAGCAGGATCGCACCGAGAACCGCCTCCTCCGCTTCGATGCTCTGCGGGGGAACGCGTCCCGGCCCGAACGATTCCTCACTCACCGCCAACCTCCGGGTGCTGCTGCGCGCCGCGCGCGACGAACCGATGACGAACTCGAACTCGGAACTGCAGGAAGGGATGGCCTTCTAGTCCGGTCGGGTGTGTTCGGCAAGTGGGGCGCCGCAGCGGCGCGCATCGCGCGCGCCTGCACGCCGTGCTGCAGCGCCCCCCGGCACACGGCGCGCGTCAGCGCGCGCTCTTCCCGGCCTGCTCGACGAGCGCATCGAGCGCGCGACGATCCTGCTCGGTGAGGCTTTCCTGCGGTGCGCGCTTTGGCTTGACCTTGCGCGTACCGGGCCCGGCCGCGGCACGCTGTGCGCCGGGTGGCGTAGCCGAGTCCGGTACGACGCTCGGTCGAGACGCCTCGGGCTCGGACGAGGGTGCGGGCTCGGGTGCGCCGGCACCTGCCGCCGGCAGGGAGGCCGTCGTGTCCGCGCCCGGCTGGGCCGGTGCGACGACGTCGGACGGCGCTGCCGCCGGCGCCGGTGCGACCGCCGCAGGCGGCATGACGAGCCG
>JAIEPK010000097.1 GCA_019749875.1 Candidatus Binatia bacterium
TCGGCAGCACCGGACGCGCGACGCGCGCTCGACGAGGCCGTTCGCGAGGCGACCGCGCCCGGCGCGTCGACGGGCGGCGCCGCGGGTGCTGCGAGCACGTCGGGCAGCGACGGCACGGCATGGCTCGGCACACCGGGCAACGCCGCGGTTCCGGGCACTCTGCTCGAGCGTCCGCTGCCCGGACAGGCGACGCTGCGGCTCCTCGAGCCCTCCTTCGACGTGATGGTCGCAGGCGGCTGGTCGACCGCCGACGACGCGGAGCTGCAGACGCTGGAAGGCGGCGCGCACGACCCGAACCGGCGCGGCTTCACGCTGCAGCAGGGCGAGCTCTCGCTCTACGGCGCGGTCGACCCGTACTTCACCGCCGAGACGCACATCGTCTTCCAACCGGACGGCGTCGAGTTGGAAGAAGCGTACGGCACGACGCAGCGCCTGCCGTGGGGCCTGCAGACCAAGGCCGGCTACTACTTGACGGAGTTCGGGCGGATCAATCCGACGCACCCGCACGCGTGGGCGTGGATCGACCAGCCGATCGTGATCACGCGCATGTTCGGCGGCGACGGGCTGCGCTCGACCGGCGTGCAGACGTCGTGGCTCATGCCGCTGCCGTTCTACTCGCAGCTCTACGTCGGCATCCAGAACGCCAACGAAGGCGAGTACACCACCAGCTTCCTCGCCGACGAGGGCATCGGCGGCTACCCCGCGGCGCGCACCGACACGCGCAACTTCGGCGACCTCCTGTATCTGGCGCGCTGGGCGAACGCGTGGAACTTCGGCGACGAGGTGTCGACGCTGCTCGGCTTCTCGGGCCTGTTCGGACCGAACTCGACCGGCGGACCGGCGCGCACGTTCATCTACGGAACGGACTTCACGCTGAAGTGGCGTCCGGTGGAGAACTTCCGCGGCTGGCCGTTCGTCCTCTGGCAGAGCGAGGCGATCATGCGCGACTACACGGCCGAGCCGTTCGTCGAGCAGACGTCGACCGACACGACGGAGGCCGCCGCGCTCGGCATGACGCCGCTCGCGCACGCGTCGGCGACCGACACGACGACTCCCGAGACCGGCGTGCAGGTTCCGGGGCAGATCCTGCGCGATTGGGGGCTCTACAGCCAGCTGCTCTACGGCTTCGAGCACCCGTGGGCCACCGGCGTGCGCATCGAATGGGTGAGCGGGCACGGAGAGAGCGTCGGCGGCCGCTCGAACGATCCGACGCGCGACGATCGGCTGCGCGTTTCGCCGCTGCTGCAGTACCAGCCGTCCGAGTTCTCGCGCATCCGCCTGCAGTACAACTTCGATCACTCGACGGCGCTGCCCGGCGAGACCGCGAGCACGGTCTGGGTCGGGCTCGAGCTGCTGTTCGGTGCGCACCCCGCGCACCAGTGGTGAGGAGAGAATCGTGCGACGACATGCCGTCTCGCCCATCCCCGCAATGAAGCTCTCGCAGCGCCCGCTGCGGCGCTGTGTCGCGCTCGTGGTCCTGGCCACGTGCGTTTGTGCAGCGACGGGCTCCGCGGATGCCGTTGCCGACGAGGGAGCGATCCGCGTCTTCGCGACGACACCCGACCTCGCGGCGCTCACGCGCGAGGTCGGCGGCGACCAGGTATCGCTCACGGTCGTGGTGAAGGGCCCCGAGGATCCGCACCATGCCGAAGCGAAGCCGAGCCTGATCCGTGCCCTGCACGACGCCGAGCTCTTCGTGCAGAATGGTCTCGACCTCGAGGCCGGCTACGCGCCGCTGCTGCTGCAGCAGGCGCGCAACCCCGCGGTTCAGCCGGGCAGCGCGGGATTCCTCGACGCGTCGCTGGTGATGGGCGGCGCCCTCGACCGCCCGACCGGTGTCGTGGACCGCAGCATGGGCGATCTTCATCCCGGCGGCAATCCGCACTACCTGCTCGATCCGCTGCGCGGCATCGCGGTGGCACGCGCGATCGCGAGCAAGCTCGGCGATCTGCGTCCGGCCTCGCGCGCCACGTTCGACGCCAACTTCGAAGCGTTCCAGCGGCGGGTGTGGAGTGCCCTCGTCGGCGAGACGCTCGCCGTCAAGTACGGCCCCGACGTCGCGAAGCTCGCGCTGCTCTTCCAGCACGGCAAGCTGGGCTCGTTCCTCGAGCAGCAGGGCGAGCGTGCGGCGCTCGGCGGATGGCTCGCCGCCCTGCTGCCGTACGTCGGGGCCAAGGCGGTCGACGATCACCCGATCTGGGCTTACTTCTCCGACCGCTTCGGCCTGCAGGTGATCGGACACCTCGAGCCGCTGCCCGGAGTGCCGCCGACGACCAAGCATCTGGAGGAGATCATCGGCGCCATGCGCGCGGACGGCGTACGCATCGTGCTCGCGTCGGCGTACTACGACCCGCGCTACGCGCAGTTCGTCAGCGATGCCACCAAGGCGACCGTGCTGCGCATGGCGAACCAGGTGGAGTCGGTGCCGGCCGCGAGCAGCTACGTCGCCATGATCGACTACGACGTCGGGCAAGTGGCGACCGCGCTGGCCGCGAAGCCATGAGGTCCCGATGAGCACCGCCGACGAGCGCGCGACGGCCCGACCGCCCCATGCGAGCGACCATAGTGCAGCAGGGTTGCCACACCTCGCGGGTGACGACGGCGTCCTGCTGCGGGCCACCGATCTGCGCCTCGCCTACGGCGCTCGGGAGATCCTGCACGGAGCGACGCTCGAGGTGCGACGCGGCGAATTCTGGTTTCTGCTCGGCGGCAACGGCTCGGGCAAGACGACCTTCCTGCGCGCGCTGCTGGGCATCGTCAAGCCACGCGCCGGTCGGCTCTGGCTGAGCCCCGAGCTGCGCGGTCGCGAGGGAATCGGGTTCGTTCCGCAGCATTCCGAGATCAATGCCTCCCTGCCGACGACGATTCGCGAGTTCGTCTCGCTCGGCCTGGTGGGGCTGCGCGTGCCGCGCAGCGAGCGCGGTGCGCGCGTGACGCGCGCGATCGAGCGCGTCGGTCTCGGCGCGCTCGCCGGACGCGACTACTGGGCGCTGTCGGGTGGCCAGCGCCAGCGGGCGCTGGTCGCGCGTGGGCTGGTCCGCGAGCCGCTGCTGCTGATCCTCGACGAGCCGATGAACCACCTCGACCCCGACGCGGAGGAGTCGCTGCTGGGGGACCTGGTGGCGCTCAACCGCCGCGACGGCCTCGCCTTGCTGCTGGTCACGCACGACGTCGCGATGGCCGAGCGTCACGCGACGCACGTCGCGACGTTCTCCCGTGGCAACGTCACGACGCGGGCGGTCGATCCGGCGGGGGGCGCCGCGTGATCCACGACTTCGTCGCATCGTGGAGCCTGTTTCGCGACAGCTATCTCGCCGGCTGGCTGCTCGCCCTGCTGCTGCCGATGCTGGGGGTCCTGGTCGTGGCACGGGACCAGA
The DNA here is from genome assembly GCA_019749875.1 of Candidatus Binatia bacterium. Classification (GTDB taxonomy): domain Bacteria; phylum Desulfobacterota; class Binatia; order UBA12015; family UBA12015; genus VGTK01. Next base: position 3,378 of record JAIEPK010000097.1, read on the forward strand.
TCTTCGTCGGTGCCGCGGTCTCCCAAGCTTCGCTGCTCGGCATCGCGAGCGCCCTGCGCGCGGCCGCCTGGCTGAGCCTCGCCGGGGTCACGTGGCTCGACGGCGATCTCGTGGTGTCGGTGTCCGCCGGTGCCTTCGCCATCCTCGCCGCACTCGCGACCGCCGGCGGCGCCGGTCGCGGCGACAGCCACGAGTCCATCACCGGCTTCGTGTTCCTGGTCAGCTCGAGCGCCGCGGTGCTGCTGATGGCGCACAGCCCGCACGGCATGGAGGAGATCAACCGCCTGCTGTCGAGCACGCTGATCGGCGCGACTCCGGTCGACGTCGGCGTGTTCGCCTTGCTGCTCACGCTCACCGCCGTGACGCTCGCGCTGCGCGGCGCGGAGCTCGTGCTGGTGGTGATGGATCACGAGATGGCCGAAGCGGTCGGCGTGCGCGTGGATCTGTGGAACGGCGTGCTCGCGGTCTGGCTCGGTCTGGTGGTCGGGCTCTCGAATCGCGTCGCCGGTGCGATCTTCACCTTCGGCTGTCTGGTGCTGCCGGCGCTCGCCGCGCGCAGCTTCTGTCGCGAGGTGCGCGCGATGCTCTGGGTCGCACCGGTCGCGAGCCTCGCCACTGCCGGTGTGGCCTTCGTCGTGGCACATGACCTCGACTTCCCGCCGGGTCAGACGACGGCGTTCGCGCAGTGCATGCTGCTGGTCGCCGCGTGGGCTGCACGCTTCGTGCGCGCACGTCGTGGCGGGGCGTGAGGTGCGGCGCTCAGCAGCTCTCGCAGCGTCCCTTGAGCACGATGTCCGAGATCTCCGCGACCACCGAGCGCCGCGATCCGGGTGCCGGGCGGATCGCGATGCTGACCTCGGGCAGGCACGACACCGTGCCGCAGTCGTTGCAGACGAAGTGCGAGTGCTCGGCCTCGCCCACGGCATGGTCGCGGTGACGGACCTCGTAGCGCCAGACGTGATCCCCCAGCTCGATGCGCGACACCAGACCAGCTTCGACCAGATCGACCAGGTTGCGGTAGATCGTGGCGCGATCGAAGCCGAGCGGAACCAGCTCCGCGGTGAGCTCGGCATGGCTCAGCGGCGCACGTGCGCGACGCAGCCGCTCCAGCACCGCGATGCGCGGTGCGGTGCCGCGCATGCCGGCGGCGCGGATGTCGCCACGGATCTCGGCGAGCGCACGCTCTCGCGCTCCCGGCTTGCGTCGACCGGCTTGCTTCTTGTGCGCCACTCGCGTGCCCTTTTGCCGCGCCGGAAGCCGGCGTGCGGACGCTACCACGCCGGTCCGGCGATCGACAGCGTCACGACGGCAGACTGCGCGCGTCACGCGGGCGTTTTGCAGACACGCGTAACGCATCGCTCCCCCGCGTCGGCGCGGGCGTACGAGCGCGCGCTCGCGCGGGCGCTGCTGCTGGGCCTGCTGGCCGCGCTCGTTCCGGGCTGCAGCCGGCTGGTGACCACGCCCGCCCCGTCCGATCTGCGCACCGTGGTCGTTCTGCCCGTGGACAACCGGACCGGCAGCCCGCTCGACGCGGAGGGCCCGCTGCTGCTGAGCATCCTTGGCCGTGAGCCGTCGCGTCGACCCGTCACCGCGCCGGATCTCCTCACCGACGCGCTCCGGAGCGCCTTGGAACGACGCGGGGTCGAGGCATCGATCGCCGTGCCCTCCGTGGGCGCGCCGGCCGTCTCGGAAGTCGGCGAGATGGCTCGGCTGCTCGCCTCGTCCACCGACGCACCCGATCCGCTCGCGCTGCGCACCACGCTGCGCGTCTGGGAGAGCACGTCGCGCAGCCACCTGCTGTACGTCGCCGTCGCGCTCGACGCAGCGTTGGTCGACCGGGAGGGACGCACCGTGTGGAGCGCGCACCTACCCGCGACGCCGATCGACGGCGGCGGGGCGAGCAGCGTCGCCCTCGGCTACCCGGAAGTCGCGCGCCGCGTAGCCGAGCTGGTCACCGCCGACCTCGGCGCCGCACCGCGCTGAGCGGTTCCGCGACCGCTGCCGCGTGCCGCGACCGCTGGTCGGGGCCGCGCGGCGCGAGCACGGCACCGACGCGTCGTGGCGCGGACTGCCGCGAGGCACGCGGCAGCGCCGACCCCGAAGCGAGCCTGCGCCACGACCGACGAGACCTGTATCGCCCGCAAGCGACGAGGGCGACGGCGGCAGTGCCGCGCGTCGCCCTCGCCGTCACGTCGATCGCGGCGCCCTCAGCCGGCGCGGCTCTCCAGCTCCACCTCCGCGACGGCGGTCGCGGTGATCTCGTCGCGGTGGTTGATCGTGTGCACGTCGAGCTTGACCATCTTCTTGCCGTCGCGCTCGAACTTCTCGACCACTTTCCCGCCGCCCCAGGTCACGTCGCCGAGGTAGTTGAAGCGCTTGTAGCGCGCATCGATGAACGCGAGGTGGCCCTTGTCGCCCATCCAGTTGGTGACCGCGTGGCACATCCACGACAGGCGCTCGAGACCGAGGTCGTACGCGCCGGGCAGGCCGAGCGTGTCCTGCGTGAACTTGTTGTCCCAGTGCACACGCTGCGGCGGCTCGGGAACGCCCTGCTCGTTCGGCACCATCAGCATCGGGTGCTTGTCGAGCAGCCGCGACGCGACGACGTTGCCGACCAGATACACGCCGAAGAAGGACTCGAAGGCGATCTCCGCGGTCGGCGTCAGCGGGCCTTTGATGACGCGGCCGATGTCGTCGCCGACGTTCACGTCTTCCCACAGGCGCTGCGTGGTGCGCTTCTCGTTGCGGTACTGCTCCTGGAAGCGGTCGATGTCGGCCGGCGTCCAGTGCGCGAGCGGCTCGACCTCCTTGTACACGCCCTTCTCCCGCGTCTTGTTGCGGTCGGCGCGCATGTAGGTGTCGCTGCGCTTGCCGATGCAGGCGTCGGTCTGATCGTAGTAGACCGCCTCGTACGTCATGTACACGGTGCGGCCGTCGGTGAACTTGCTGGTCTTCTCGACGACGTCCTTCAGGTAGCTCTCGGCGCGGATCTGGTCGCCCTCGAGCACCGGCCGGTACCACTCGTAGTGCGAGCCCGACCAGATCGAGTGCACGCCGGGCAGGCCCTCGGGAAGTCCGGCCGAGCCGGGCGCGCTCAGCGTGTCGTAGCAGCGCAGGACGACACCCGGGCACTGCAGCTTGCCCCACTTGGTGTTCTTCTTGACGTACTCGCGGTCGGTGTAGAGCGGGCTCAGGTCGCCGATGGCGTGCGCGAGGTGCCAGATGGTGTCGCGGCTGACTTCCGTTCGCCACGGCTGCCGACCCTCGAAGCCCTTGCCGATGCGCTCACGAACCTTCGCGATGCCCTCGTTCGTGATCTTCCCGTGCTCGTACGCCATGGTCTCGACTCCCTCGTCGCGCGCGGCCGTTTCGCCCGCTGTGCCAGCTTCCAAGTGAACGTTTGTTCGTTAGCGAGGAACCCCGCGTCGCGCCAGCCCCGGGCGGGTCGTCTGGTTTCGCGCGCGGCGACCGCTATCCTTTGCCCACCGCGCCGTGGTTGTCCACGACGGCGCCTCCACCGACATCAGCGAGCGCCATCCCCGACCACCGGGAGGGCGCTCGAGGAGAGATGATGAGCGAGCAAAACGAATGGGTCGAGCTTTCCCGCGACTGCGAGGCGGTCATGGTGCCCGCCGGCCACACGGTCCTGCTGCCGCAGGGCACGAAGGCCGTCGTGACCCAGTCGCTCGGCGGGTCATACACCCTGCACGTGCCGCAATACGGCGGCCTGCTGCGGATCTCGAATCGCGACGCCGATGCCATCGGTCTGGCCGCACCGCCCGAGACGGAGAAGCCGGTCGACACGGGCGAGCCGGTGACCACCGAGCAGCTCGAGCCGATGGTCTGGGAGCAGCTCCGGAGCTGCTACGACCCGGAGATTCCGGTCAACATCGTCGACCTGGGACTCGTGTACGACATGCAGCTGCAGCCGCTCGACGACGGCCGCAGCCGCGTCGACGTCAAGATGACCCTCACCGCCCAGGGCTGCGGCATGGGCGCCTCGATCGCCGCCGACGCCAAGTACAAGATTCTCGCGCTTCCGGGCGTCGGCGAGGCCGAGGTCGAGATCGTGTGGAGCCCGGTTTGGAATCCCAACATGATCTCGCCCGAGGGCCGCGCCAAGCTGGGCATGGACTGACGTCCGCACCGGGTCCGCCGGCGGCGCGAGGAGCCGGCATGGCGCGGACGCCGCGCGCCGACCGGGCGATCGGATGGCGGCCCCGTCCGATCCGGCGCGCGTGATTCAGCGACGCTTCACCGGCGGACCCGCGAAGCTCGACGTGCCGAGCCGCGGGTCGTTCGGCCACCAGCGTCGCACCTGCTCGCGAAAGAACGGCTGGCCGTCGATCGAGTAGCTGCAGGTGGCGGGCAGATCGTACCCCTCGGTATCGGCGAAGTCCGCGTACGTCGCGTGCATCCGGCCGGCTGCAACCGTCGGCACGACGATCGGGCCTTCGGCGGCGACCAGGCGATCGCGCGCATCGAACGCGAGGACGTACCGAGCCCCGTCGTCGTAGCGAACCTCGAGCGCCGCAGCGGCATCCGGCGGACGTTCGGCCGCAGACAGCTCGCGCACCGTGGCGCGCGGATCACTCGCGAGCGCATCGAGCGTGGTGACGGACGTCCAGCGCACGATCGACGCGAAGTCGCTCAGTGCTGCGGGGACGTCCGGCAAGGCACCGCTGCCGAGAAAGTAGCGCACCCGAGTGCCGTCGTAGGCGACGCTCTGCTCCTCGCCGTACGTCTCGATGGTCCAGCGCAAGCGGTCCGGAACGAGGTAATCGAACCGCCAGGCCCAGGTGCCGGGGAAGCCCCGGTAGACGTCGGCGGTCGACTCACGCGACAGGCTCTCGAGAGGACCGCCGCGGGCCGCGATCGCGCGCTCGAGCAGGGGCCGCGTGCACGCGGCACCCGTCGTCGCGACGACGAGGAGGCAGCCCACCACCCACCGGCTCGACCTGCTGAAGCTTTTCACACCGGGCCGCGTCATCTATCGGTGCTCGAGGCGACACCGACCGTGCGACGAATCTCCCTCATCCTGTTCATCCTTCTCGCGTCCGGCTTCGGGTGCAAGAGTACGGTCCGGCAGACGAGCGTTCCCCCACCGCTCCCCTCGGGGCCGTCCGCCGACGGCACGCAACCGGAGACGATCACGGCGCAGCTCGAGAAGGGGTGGATCGACGTGTCCCTCACCCTGCCCGGGACCGGCTCCGCGCCGTTTCCGGTGGTCATCTCGCCGATCCTGCCCGACGAAGAGTTTCTCGCGCACGGCTTCGCCGTCGCTCGCTTCCACACCAACTGGCAGGCCTTGCTCGCGCTGGCGAAACCGACTCCAGCTCCGTCCCCGACACCGAGCGAGCCCCGCCCCCCGGAACCCACGGCCGAAGCGGTCGGGAAATGGCTGCTCACCGCGCCTCGCCCCGGCATCGTCGGGCGGGGGTACTTCGACCTCATCACCGCGGACGCCGAGACGTCGCTGCCCGCCGTGGTCGACTGGCTGGTCACCCGCCCGGAAGTCGACGCGCGACGCATCGCGCTCACCGGCAGCTCGACGAGCGGCTTCACGGCACTGCAGGGCATGGCCGCCGAGCCGCGCATCGCCGTCGGCGTGGTCCGGGTCGCCTGCGGTGACTACTTGACGTTTCTCAAGTCGTCGTCGCTCGCGCTCGACGACGACCCGCGCTGGCTGCCGGGTGGAAAGCTCGTGCTCGACCCCGACTACGCCGTCGAGATCGCCGCCCGCGAGCCGATCCGCCACGCCGACCTCTATCCGCCACGGCCGCTGCTGCTGATGGCCGGCGAGCGCGACCGCGCCATTCCACTCGCCTGCGTGGAGAACACCGTGGTCCGGTTTCGCGCCGCCTACGCGGCGGCCGGCGTGCCCGATCACTTCGAGTTCGTCGCGGCCCCCGAGGAAGGGCACAACCTGTCGGCCGACATGAACGCCGAGATCGTGCCGTGGCTCGAGCGCTGGCTCGGCGCCGACGTCAGCGCGGCCCGCTGACGTCCTGATGCAAGAGACGGTCGCTGGCGCGCCGTAGAAACTCGAGGTGGGTACGGCGCATCTCCGGGGACAGCGGATCCTCGCCGAGGACGCGGGCATAGAGCGCCGTGGACGCGAAGTAGCCGAACAGGAGATGATAGAGGCCGAGGATCAGGAGAGGTCGATCCCGCTCGGGCCAGTCGACCAGCCCGGGCGTCGCCTCCATCGCCTTCCGGCCCTCCCGGTAGATCGGGGTCAGCCAGTGATCGATGAGTCGCTCGAGGTACTCGCCCCGATCGAGCACCTCGCGCTGGATCAGCTTCGGCAGGTGGGGCGTACGCCACAGGTGGTCGACGAGTCGTTCGAGCAGGCGCTCCTGGAAGTCGCGCGACGGGAAGCTGCCCTGCCCCTCGACGAGCAGATCGCGGATCGGCGCGAGACCGCGTTCGAGAACCGCTTCGTAGAGCGCCTGCTTGCTCGGGAAGTGGTTGTAGATGCTGGCCTGGTTGAGCCCGACGCGGCCGGCGATCTCACGGACGGAGACACCGGCGAAGCCGCGTTCGGCAAACAAGGCCTCCGCGGCGTCGAGGATCCGCGTCGCGGTGCCCCCCGCTTCCGAAGGGACGGTCTTCGCGGCTTCGCCCGGCATGGCCCGACCTGAACGAACGTTCGCTTACCAGCCCGTTCCACGGGCGGCAAGCAGGCGGGCGATGGGACGCGTCAGGCGGCGCGGCCGCCCTTCGACTCCTTGCCGTTGTCGCCCTTCTTCGGTGCGCAAGGGTCGCACATGTTCTTGACGTTGTCGGGGTCCTCGACCAGGCCCTCGTCGAGGTTGTGGCAGACCTTCTTGCAGACCGCACAGACGAAGTAGATTCCCTCGACCGTCTTGTCGATCCGCTCCCGGTTGAGGATTCGCCCCTTCAGCTTGTCGATCCGGATCCCCAGCAGCTCCTCGTACTGCCGCTTGATCTTGCGGCGGCCGACCTCGTCCTTGGGAAGGTCTTCCTCTTCGCCGCGTGGCCGATCCTCCTCGTCGAAGATGCTGAAGCCCTTCTTCGGCGCTTTCGCCTTCGTCGCCGCCTTCTTCTTGCCGCTGGTCCGAGGCATCGCGCGTCCTCTTTCGCTGTGTGGGTCTTCCGCCAAGCAAAGCTTTTGGCCGGACCACGCTCGATCACGCTTGGCGCGGCACGGCTGTGACCGCGGCCCGGGTGCCGTCTCCCTGCACGTCCACCCGGGTCGAGTCGATCTTCGGGATTGCCCCCCGCGAAATCAAGGTGGCGTGTCCGGGGTGGGTCTGGTAGCCGCCGAGCGTGCGCGTCTGCCTGAATCCGCAGGGCCGCCAGCTCGACGTCGACGGCGTTTCTCGCGTCGAGGACCTGCTGCGCCGCCTCGACATCTTGCCGGGGACCGTCCTCGTGATCCGCGGCGATCAGCTGCTCACCGACGACGCGCGCCTCGATGCGGCCGACGAGATCGAGCTCCGCGCCGTCGTCAGCGGCGGATGACGGCCAGAGCTCCGAGGGGGACGACGTCGTGAAGTGCACGCGATGCAAGGCGCCCGCGGAGGTGAAGCTGCGCGCCCACAACTCGGCCTTCTGCCGGGCGTGCTTCCTGTTCTTCTTCCAGCGACGCGTGGCGCGCGCGGTCGAGCACGAGAAGATGTTCGATCGCTCGTCGCGCATCCTGGTCGCCGTGTCCGGCGGCAAGGACAGCCTCGCACTCTGGGACGTGCTCGCGAGCGAGGGCTACCAGACGGTCGGTTTCCACCTGGCGCTCGGCATCGGCGGATACTCACAGCGCTCGCGCGAGCGCTGTGAGTCGTTCGCCGCGCAGCACGGCCTCGAGCTCAGCGTGCACGCGCTCGCGGACGAGCGCCTCGCGATCCCCGACATCGTTTCTGCGACGCGACGCCCGGCGTGCTCGGCGTGCGGCACGATCAAGCGACATTACTTCGACGCGGCAGCGCTCGAGCTCGGCTGCGACGTGATCGCCACCGGACACAACCTCGACGACGAAGCGGCACGGCTTCTCGGCAACGTCCTGCACTGGCAGACCGAGTATCTCGCCCGCCAGAAGCCGGTGATGCAGCCGCGGCACGAGAAGTTCGTGCGCAAGGTGAAACCTCTTTACTTGACGAGCGAGTACGAGACCGCCACCTACGCCTTCATGAAGCGCATCGACTACGTGGTGGAGGAATGCCCCAACGCAGCGGGCGCGTCGCAGCTCGACTACAAGGCTGCGCTCGATCGCCTCGAGACGACGTCGCCCGGGACCAAGGTCGGGTTCGTGCGCGACTTCGTCGCGCGCGGCAGCCGTGCCTTCGAAGCGCCGGTGACCGAGCAAAGCGACGTCGGCGGCACGTGCGAGGGCTGCGGCATGCCGTCGTACGGCAAGCTGTGCTCGTTCTGCTCGCTGCGTGCCGAGGTCGACCGCAAGCTCGCGCTCCGCACCAATGCCGCGCCCCGAGCGGTGGCCGAATGAGCGACGAGACGCCTGCCGCGACTGAGGAGCGTCCATCGCCGGATGCTCCCCTCGCCGCCGGCGAGGCGATCCTGCTGATCGATCCGAAGGGCCGCGAGTACCTGCGCGATCTGCGCCCCGGACGCCGCTTCTCGCTGCACTGTGGCGTGGTCGACGCCGATGCGATCATCGGTCGTCCCGACGGGTCGCGCATCACATCCTCGCTCGGGCAGAGCTTCCTCGCCTTCCGACCCGGCTACGCGCGGCTGATTCCGAACCTGCCCCGGCAAGCGCAAGTCGTCTATCCGAAGGACGCCGCCTCGATCGTGATCTGGGGCGACATCTATCCCGGTGCGCGCGTCGTCGAGAGCGGCGTCGGCCCGGGCGCGTTGACCATGGCGCTGCTGCGGGCGATCGGACCACACGGACATCTGACGTCCGTCGAGCGGCGCGACGATCATGCCCAGATGGCGCGCGACAACGTCGCGCGCTTTCACGGCGCAGCCCCGAACTGGGAGCTGGTCGTCGCCGAAGCCGCGGACGCCCTGCCCGGCCTGCGCGCCGATCGGGTGATCCTCGACCTGCCGGAGCCGGGACCACTGGTCGGCGCCGCGGCGCAGGCGCTCCGTCCGGGCGGCGTCCTGACGTGCTACGTGCCGACGACGATCCAGATCGATCAGATCGGGCAGGCGCTGCGTGCCGAGCCTCGTTACGCCCTGGTCGAAACGTTCGAAACGCTGCACCGCCCGTGGCACGTTGCACCGAACTCGGTTCGCCCCGATCATCGCATGGTGGCGCACACGGGTTTCATCCTGACCGCCATGCGTCTCGCCGACGAGAGCTGAACGCCTGCCCGAGACTTTATGCGGCCGGGGATCTGGCCGATGACACCGTCTGACGGCAGGCTCGGGACATCGTCGCTCGTCAGGAGCGCGAAGGAGCTGGTCTAAGGCATGGCAGACGAAGAATCCGGCGCGACGGAGATGGGCCAGAAGTTCTACGGCTTCGACGAGGATACCAGCTCCATCGAGATCCCCGAGCGCTTGCCGGTGCTGCCGCTGCGCGGCGTGGTGATCTTTCCCTCGGCGATCGTGCCGCTGCCCATCTCGCGCAAGCCCTCGCTGCAGCTCGTCGAGCAGTGTCTCGCGCGCGAGGACAAGATCCTCGGGCTGGTCGCGCAGAAGACCGCCGACGAGGAGCGCCCCGATCCGGGCGACCTGTTCACCCGCGGCACCGCAGGTCGTCTGCTGAAGATGCTGCGCTACCCCGATCACAGCGTGCGCATCCTCGTTCAAGGCCTGCGGCGCATCGAGATCGACGCCTACGAGCAGACCGAGCCGTACTACGTCTGCCGAGCACGTGCGCTGGTCGACGAGTACGAGGACAGCAAGGATCTCGAAGCGATCCAGGCGCACCTCGTGAACCAGTTCGCGAAGTTCGTCTCGATGATTCCGTACCTCCCCGACGAGCTGCAGCTCGTCGTGATGAACATCAAGGATCCGGGCAAGGTCACGGACCTCATCGCCTCGAACCTCAACATCTCGCTCGAGGAGAAGCAGGATCTGCTCAACACGCTCAGCGTGCGCAGCCGCCTGCAGCGCCTGTCGGTCATCCTCAACCGTGAGATCGAGCTGCTCGAGCTCGGCTCGAAGATCCAGAGCCAGGTGCAGACCGAGCTGTCGAAGAATCAGCGCGAATTCTATCTGCGACAACAGATGCGCGCGATCCAGCGCGAGCTCGGCGAGGGCGACAACCGCTCCGCGGAGCTCGAAGAGCTGCGCCGTCGCCTGGACGAGGCCAAGCTGCCGGAGGCACCGCGCAAGGCCGCCGACACCGAGCTCGACCGCCTGCGGATCATCCCGCCGGAGTCGGCGGAGCACTCGGTGGTGCGGACCTACCTCGAATGGCTCGCCAACCTGCCGTGGGCGGTGTCGACCGAGGACAACCTCGATCTGATCCACGCCCGCAAGATCCTCGACGAGGACCACTTCGATCTCGAGACGATCAAGGACCGCATCCTCGAGTACCTCGCGGTACGCAAGCTGCGGCAGGATCCGCGCAGCCCGATCCTCTGCTTCGCCGGTCCTCCGGGGGTCGGCAAGACGTCCCTCGGCCGCTCGATCGCACGGGCGATGGGCCGGAAGTTCATGCGGCTGTCGCTCGGCGGCGTGCGCGACGAGGCCGAGATTCGCGGCCACCGGCGGACGTACGTCGGCTCGCTGCCCGGACGCATCGTCCAGAGCCTGAAGGCCGCGGGCTCGAACAACCCCTTGTTCGTGCTCGACGAGATCGACAAGCTCGGCGCCGACTTCCGCGGCGACCCGTCGTCGGCGCTGCTCGAAGTCCTCGACCCCGAACAGAACTCGACGTTCGTCGACCACTACCTCGACGTCCCGTTCGACCTGTCGCACGTGATGTTCATCACCACGGCGAACTACCTCGATCCGATCCCGCACGCGCTGCGCGACCGCATGGAGGTGATCCAGCTCAGCGGCTACACCGAAGAGCAGAAGCTCGAGATCTCGAAGCGCCACCTCGTGCCGAAGCAGATCGTCGAGAACGGCCTCGACGACGAGAAGATCCGCTTCGAGGACGCCGGCCTCGTCAAGATCATCCGCGACTACACGCGCGAAGCCGGCTTGCGCAACCTCGAGCGCGAGATCGGACGCGTGTGCCGCAAGGTCGCGCGGGCGGTGACCGAAGGCCGCACCGAGCTGACCTTGATCACCCCCGAGAAGGTTCGCGAGTTCCTCGGACCGGAGAAGTTCTTCAACGAGATCGCGGAGCGCACCGGCGAGCCGGGTGTGGTCACCGGGCTCGCCTACACGCCCAACGGGGGCGACATCCTGTTCATCGAAGCGACCAGGATGAAAGGCAAGAAGGGCCTCACCCTGACCGGCTCGCTGGGCGACGTGATGAAGGAGTCTGCGCAGACGGCGCTGTCGCTCGTGCGGTCGCGCGCAGAGAGGCTCGGCATCGACCCCGACTTCTTCGAGACCTCGGATCTGCACCTGCACGTACCTGCCGGAGCAATTCCCAAGGACGGGCCGTCCGCTGGCGTCACGATGGCGACCGCCCTCGCCTCGCTCCTGACTGGTCGCCCGGTCCGAGCCGACGTGGCGATGACCGGGGAGATCACGCTGCGCGGCAACGTCCTGCCGATCGGCGGCGTCAAGGAGAAAGTGCTTGCCGCACGCCGCGCCGGCATCGGTACGGTCATCCTGCCGAAGCGCAACGAGAAGGATCTCGAGGACGTGCCCGAGAACGTCCGCGGCGAGCTCCAGTTCGCCTTCGCGAACGACATCGACGACGTGCTGACGATCGCGCTCGAGTCGCGCGCGGAACAGCGCTCCGTCGCACCGGCGCGCTGACGTTCGATCGGTCGCGCCCGGCTAGCTAGCGCGCGCGCCCCTGGGCGATGCCGAGCAGCTCGCGCGGCTGCGTGATCAGGTAGTCTGGCGCCGCGTCGACGAGAGCGTCGGCGGGCGTGAAGCCCCACGCCACCACGCAGACCGCGACCCCGGCTGCACGTGCGGTCGCGACGTCGACCGTCGAATCGCCGACGAAGAGAGTATCGGGAGCAGGGATCCCGGTGCGACGCCCGAGCTCGAAGACGACGCCCGGGTCGGGCTTGCGCACTGGCAAGGAGTCGCCGCCGAGAATCTCGACGAAGAGCTCCTCGGCGCCCAGGCCACAGAGGATCGCGCGTGCCATGGCTTCGTGCTTGTTGGTCGCCATGGTGAGCACCGCCCCGTGCGCGTGCAGCTCGCGGAGCGCTTCGGCCACGCCGTCGTAGAGCGTGGTCGAGTCGAGCAGGTGCGCCCGGTAATGCTCGATGAGAAGCCCGAGCGCGCGCTCGACCTCGGAATCGGCGACCTCCCTACCAAGCGAAGCGACCAGACAACGCGCGACGAGGTTCCGCATCCCGTTGCCGACGAAGCCGACGATGGTGTCCGCCGGCAGCGGACACAGGCCGAGCGTCTCCAGAACGTGATTGGCCGACGCGACGAGATCGCCCGCAGAATCGATCAGCGTGCCGTCGAGATCGAAGATGAGGTGGCGAAATCTCAGACGGAGAACGAAGATCCGCAGCCGCAGGTGCGGTCCGCGTTGGGATTCACGAACTTGAACCCGGCGCCGTGCAGCCCGTCGACGTAGTCGACGCGGGTTCCCGCAAGGTACGGGGCGCTGGTCGGGTCGATGAAGACCCGCACGCCGCCGATCTCGTACACGGCATCGTCGTCCCGTGGGGCGTCGTCGAGCTCGAGCGAGTATTGCAGCCCCGAGCAGCCGCCGCCGACCACCGACAGCCGCAGGCCAGCCGGCTCGGCGCGCTTCTCGCGCTGCAGAAGGACTTTTACCCTGGCGACGGCGGTCGGTGAGAGCAGGACATCGCCCCCCACCGCCGAAGCCTCGCCGTGCTGCTGGGTCAGCGTCGCTTCACTCATTGGAGTTTCTGGGTACGCATGGGTCCCCGGCCAGTCAAGGCGACGAAGGCGTGCGCCGGCCGAAGATTCCTCGGCGAGGCCCGTCTAAACGGCGTCGTGGACGGGCATCCGAGTCTCGTCCGGCAACCGAGAGGTGAAATCCGTGGATCCGAGAACCGTGCTGAAGACCTTCTTCCTTTGCGCTCTTGCCGTTCTCCCGGCCGTGCACGCGTCCCCAGCGGGGGCCAGCGTCGCAGCCCTGCCGACGTTCACCGGCGTCGCTCGATCGGTGAGCCCATCCGTGGTCAACATCTCGATCACCGCCGAGGTCGCGCCCGGAGGCCCGCAGGGGCAAGGGGACCCCTTCTTCGACCGCTTCTTCGGCGGTCAGGGTGGGCCGCGGACCGCGCGGAGCCTCGGATCCGGCTTCGTGGTCTCGCCGGACGGCTACATCGCGACCAACGCGCACGTCGTGGCGCGCGCCAGCAAGGTGACGGTACGGCTCGCCAACAAGAAGGAGTATCCCGCCAAGATCATCGGCGTGGACGAGAAGACCGATGTTGCCCTGATCAAGATCGAGCCCAAGGAGCCGCTGCAGCCGGTCACCCTCGGCGACTCGAGCAACCTCGAGGTCGGCGAGTGGGTGATGGCCATCGGCAGCCCGTTCGGCCTCGAGCAGACGGTGACCGTGGGAGTCGTCAGCGCGAAGGCTCGCGTGCTCGGCGCCGGGCCGTACGACGACTTCATCCAGACCGATGCCGCGATCAACCCGGGCAACTCCGGCGGACCATTGGTCGATGGCGAAGGACGCGTGGTCGGCATCAACACGGCGATCTCGAGCCGCTCCGGAGGGAACGAGGGCGTCGGCTTCGCGATTCCCGTCGCACTGGCGAAGAGCATCCTCGATCAGCTGCGGGACTCCGGGAAGGTCGAGCGCGGCTGGCTCGGCATCGGCATCCAAGACGTCACGCCGGAGCTCGCGAGCTCGCTCGATCTCGGTGAGACCACCGGCGCGCTGGTCGCGAACATCTCGCCCGAGAGCCCGGCTGCGCGCGCCGGTATCGAGCGCGGCGATGTCATCGTGGAATTCGATGGCAAGCCGATCTCCGAAAGCCACCAGCTGCCCGCCCTGGTCGCCGAGTCCAGGATCGGCAGCAAGGCGCACCTGACGGTCCTCCGCAACGGGGCCAAGAAGATGCTCGACGTCACGATCGCAGCTCTTCCCGAGGATCCCGAGCGCCGCTTGTCCTCTCGTGACGGCGGTTCCGGGGAGGACAGCGCGGCCTGGGGATTCGCCGTCGCCGACATCACGCCGCAGCTCGCGCGAGGCCACCGTCTCGCCCGCGACCACGGCGTCGTCGTGACCGACGTCGAGCCCGACGGAGCCGCAGCAGAAGCGGGGATTCAGCCGGGCGACATCGTCCGCGAAGTCGACCGCGCGCCGGTCGAATCGAGTGCCGATCTGCGCAAGGCGCTGCAGTCGCACAAGAAGGACAACGTCCTGCTACTCGTCCAGCGCGGCGACGCAACCAGCTTTCAGGTCCTGAAGCGCAGCTGACGCGAACACACGGGCGGTAAACTTCCACGCACGGGGTGTCGAGGAGATGGCATCACTGCAGCGAAGCGCGTACGCTTTCAGTCAGGAGGGGTTTGGATCAGGCGGGAGTCCCGCCAGAGGGATTCCCGCGCACGAGAGGTCTCGATGCCAGAGCGAGGGTCCATCATCGATTCGCATCCCGTCGAATTCTTCCGCGGGCTGGTCCAGGAGGCGATGCACGCCCAGGGCGTGACGTCCGGGGAAGAAACCGAATTCTACCTCGTCCAGCTCCTCCAGCATCACTTGCGCATGCGGGATGACCTGCTCGATCGGCCGCTCGCGCTCGAATTTCTCGAGGCGAGCAGCGCCGCCGGAGTCGAGCGCTTCCAGCGTCTGAAGCTGGTCGGAGACACGGCCCTGTTCATCGCCGGTTTGTTCGCCGACTGTCTCGAGCGCTCCGTGGTGCAGCCGGTCTACTACGTCGAGCTGGGTCGGCTCGCGTATCGGCGGGTGTCCGGTAGCGGGAGCTCACGCGTGCGTGAGATGTTCGCGGATCTGGCGCTCCAGTTCCTCGACCTGGTCCGCGTTCTCGGCGAGATCAGCAGCCGCGAGCTGTTCGCGAGCGATCGCGACACGTTGCGCATCTACCGCCGCTGGCTCCTGACCCGCGGGGCGAACGATGCCTCGCTGCTGGTGGCGCGCGGGCTGATTCCCGCGGAACCGAGCAAATCGCACCATTGACGTTCGTGCCGATCGTTGCCGAGCACCCGAGCTCGGCAACGATCGGCGAGCGACGTCCGGACTCGCTCGTCGTCAGGACGCGGCGCGCGCGCTGGCCGCGGTGGGCTTGCGCGCGATCATCACGGTGAACAGCGACTGGGGCGAGGTCTTGTAGCGCCGTACGAGCTCGAGCGAGACGCTGTCGAGCAGCTCGCTCATCCGCAGCGTCGTCCGCCATCCGAGCTTCCGCGTGACGGGATCGAGCCGGTCGACCACGGATGCGATCACCGGCCGCTCGCTGCGGAAGTGGTTGATGATGACGATCGTACCGCCCGGACGACAGACGCGAACCATCTCGCGCATCATCCGCTTGGGATCGGGAACGACGCTCACCACGTGGAACGAGGTCACGTAGTCGAAACTGTCGTCGGGAAAGTCCAGATCCTGCGCATCGCCGACGGCGAGGTCGATGTGCTTCCATCCCTCGCGGTCGACCTTCCGGCGAGCGCGCTCGAGCATGTCCGGAGCGAGGTCGATGCCGGTGACGTGGCAGCTGGTCGGATACGCGGACAGTGCGAGACCAGTTCCCACCCCGACTTCCAGAACGGAGGAGCCAGGCTCGATGCCGAGGCCCCCGATCACGCGCTTGATCCGGGGGAAGAAGACGTTCTCGAAGATCTTGTCGTAGTACCGAGAGAACTCCGAGTAGATCTTGCTCTCGTGCGGGTGTGCTATCGGGGAAGCCATGCGTCCCTCCCAGGGGCATCGCGCTCGAGAAGCCCGTCGGGCAGCGCACCAGCCATGCGTGCGGCAGCCGTCATCGCCGTGGGGAAGTCACCTGGCCCCTGATCAGGCTGCGGTCGCGCCGCGCAACTGGCGCTTGAAGAATGCGATGTCCTGCTTTCGGAACCGCCACTGACGCCCGGTCTTGAATGCGGGCAGGATCTGCTTTCGCGCGTACTCGTTGACGGTGTCGGGACTCATGTCGAGCAGCCTCGCGACGTCGCGGCTGTTCAGCAGAATGTCGTCTCTCTCAATCATGACCCACGTCCACGCTGAAGGGATGGGGTTCGCTACCATGCGGTCATCGGCAGGGTCAACCAAGAGTGCCGTGATGTCGTCCGCAGCTTCATGCAAGACGCACGAAATATATCGATAATTCAAACACTTGGAGATACAGGCGGGCCTCCGGCGCGCGTCGCCCTCGCCCCGCGACACCCCGGACTCTTCAGACGCTGACGGAGAGCAGCTGCCGCCGTGACAGCTTCCAGTCGTAATACATCCGCGTGACGAACACCGCGGTGAACACGGTCGTGACCAGGCCGATGCACAAGGTGACGGCGAAGCCTTTCACCGGTCCCGAGCCGAACTGGAACAGGATCAAGCCCGAGATCAGCGTCGTGATGTTCGAGTCGCGGATCGCCGCCCAGGCGCGATCGTAGCCCGCTTCGAGAGCCGCGCGCGGCGTCTTGCCGGCACGCAGCTCTTCACGGATGCGCTCGTTGATCAGCACGTTCGCATCGACCGCCATGCCGAGCGTCAGCACGATGCCGGCGATGCCCGGCAGGGTGAGAGTCGCACCGAACGCGGCGAGGATCGCCATCATGAACAGGACGTTGAGCACCAGAGCTCCGTCGGCGAGAAGGCCGGCCCCGCGGTAGTAGTACACCATGAAGAGCACGACGAGTGCACCGCCGACCAGCAACGACACGACGCCCTGACGGATCGAATCGCGGCCGAGCGACGGTCCGACCGTGCGCTCCTCGGCGATCTTGATCGGCGCCGGCAACGCGCCGGCGCGCAGCACGATCGCGAGATCGCGCGCTTCCTTGATGTCGAAGCTACCCGTGATCGACGCGCGACCACCGGCGATCTTTTCGCGAATGACCGGAGCCGAGAACACCTTGCCGTCGAGGACGATGGCGAGGTTACGGGTCACGTTCTCCGCGGTGATCGCCTCGAACTCGCGCGCGCCCCGATCGGACAGGATCAGCTCGACATACGGACCTTCGAGCTGCGTGCCGGGCCGAACGCGCGCATCGGCGACCGCCGAGCCGGTCATCAGGACCTTCTTCTCGAGATCATAGTCCTTCGCGGCACCCGGTAGCGGGTTTGCCGCCTGCAGCTTCTCCGTGCCCGGTCCGAGCTTCTGCGCAACGAGCTTGAACTCCAGCACCGCGGTCTTGCCGATCAGTTCCTTGGCGCGCTGCGGATCCTGCACGCCGGGCAGCTGCACGACGATGTCCTGATCCCCCTGGCGCTGGATGCTCGGCTCCGACACCCCAAACTGGTCGATGCGGTTGCGGATCGTCTCGAGCGACTGGTCGATCGCGAAGCGACGCATCTGCTCCTGCTCGCGTGGGCTCGGCGACAGCTGGATCACCGGCGGCCCGTCCGACGCCTGTACGCTCATCACCAGGTTCGGGAAGCGGTTCTTGACCAGCTCGTCGAACGCGGCGCGCTGGTCGGGCGACGAAAGTGAAAGACTCAGCGTCTTGCCTTCCTGCGTGATGTCGCCGGTCTGGATCTTCTGGTCCTTCAACTCGCGGCGCAGCTCATCGGCGGTACGCGCGAGGTTGTTCTCGACCGCCTTCTCGACGTCGACGGTGAACAGCAGGTGCGTACCGCCGCGCAGGTCGAGGCCGAGGTGGAGCGGCTCGCGCTGCAGAAACTTCGGCAACGGAACGTCGGCCGGCAGAACCAGCGGCGACAGGTACACCAGCGAAGCGACGATCAGCACCGCGAGCGCTGCGAGACGATAGACGACGTTGCCGGGATTCATGCGGACTTCTCCTCGCTGCCCTTCTCTGCCTTGCCCCCGCGCAGCACCTGCGCGACCGCCGGCCGATCGACCTTCACCTGAACCTTGGGAGCGATCTCGAGGACCAGCACCTTGTCGGCGATCCTCACGATCTTGCCATGCAGCCCGCCCATCGTGACGACGTCGTCGTTGACGCGCAGATTGGCGAGCATCTCTTCGGTTTCCTTGGCCTTCTTCTGCTGCGGGCGAACCAGCAAGAAGTAGAACACGACCAGGATCATCGCGAACGGTGCCAGCTGCACGAGCGGGCTCCCCGGTCCGATCAATCCTCCGGGACCTGAATTCATCTCTGCTCTCCCTGCGGCGACGCCGACTCCGGCGGGGCATCGAGATCGACACCCATCGCGGCCGCCTCCGCTCGCAGCGTTCCGCGCTCGATCGCCCGGCGCAGCCGGGCCATCCGTTCCAGATAAAAGTGGAGATTGTGCGTGGTGAGCAAGCGCGCGGCGAGAATTTCCCCGGACACGAAGAGGTGCCGGATGAACGAACGCGAGAATTGCCGGCACGCGACGCACGCGCACTCCGGGTCCAGAGGGCCGGTATCGTCGCGGTGCTCGGCGTTCCGGATCGCGAGCTTGCCCTGCGACGTGAACACGGTGCCGTTGCGCGCATTGCGGGTCGGCATCACGCAGTCGAACATATCGAAGCCCATCGCGACGAAGCGCACGAGCTCGTCGGGCGTACCGACACCCATCAGGTAGCGCGGCCGCTCCTCGGGAAGCAGCTGGACCGTGCTGTGGGCCACCCGGTGCGTCAAGTCGCGCCGCTCGCCGACCGACAGTCCGCCGACCGCGTAGCCATCGAAGCCCATCGGCACCAGATCCGCAGCACTGCGCTCGCGCAGCGCCACGTCCATGCCGCCCTGGACGATCGCGAACACCTGCTGATCGGCGCGGGTCCGCGCGTCCATGGCGCGGCGCGCCCAGCGCGTCGTGCGCTCCATCGCGCGCAGCACCGCGTCGGGCTGCGCGTCTGCCGCGACGCACTCGTCGAGCACCATCGCGACGTCGACGCCGAACGTCTCCTGCAGCGCGATCACGTCCTCCGGCCGGAAGAAGTGCCGGCTTCCGTCGAGGTGGCTCTTGAACTCGACGCCGTCCTCGTCGATCCGGCACAGGCTGTTGAGGCTGAAGATCTGAAAGCCGCCGCTGTCGGTGAGGATCGCACCACGCCAGCCGCCGAAGGCGTGCAGCCCGCCGTGCCGCGCGATGATGTCCGCCCCGGGCCGCAAGGCCAGGTGGTAGGTGTTGCCGAGGATGATCTCGGCCCCGAGCTGCTCGAGCTCCCAGGGTGCCATGGCCTTGACGGTGCCGAGCGTCCCGACCGGCATGAACGTCGGGGTCTCGACGGTTCCGTGTGCCGTCGACAGCCGCCCGCGTCGCGCACTCGTGTCGCCATCTCGCGACAGCACGCGGAAGCCCGGCTTGGGCGTCGCGTCCGGCGGAGGAAGCACGGCGGCAGTCACCGGGGACATCCGGGGGCGTTTAGCAGATCCGCGCGGCGCCGCGACAGACCGCTCGGACGAAGATCACAGGAGGAGCATCGCGTCCCCGTAGCTGTAGAACCGGTAGCGCCGAGCGACCGCCTCCTCGTAGGCTCGCCGTACGACGTCCGTCCCGGCGAACGCACTCACGAGTGCCAGCAGCGACGAGCCGGGCAGGTGCATGTTGGTGAGCAGCGCGCCGACCACGGCGAAGCGCACCCCGGGCGACAAGACGAGCGACGTCTCCTGCATTCCCTCCGGCCAGCCCGCCCGCGCAGCGGATTCGAGCGCGCGCGTCGTCGTCGTCCCCACGGCCACCACACGCCGATTGCCGGCCGCTGCGCGCAGCAGCTGCCGCGTCGCGGTCGGGATCTCGTAGCGCTCGGGCTCGACCGCGAGCGGCGCCCGCCCCGGCCGTCCGGCGAGAAAGGTCGCGGGACCGACGTGCAGGACGACCTCCGCGATCTCGATCTCCGACGCGCGCAGCTCGGCGAGCAGCCGCTCGGTCAGGTGCAGACCGGCCGTCGGTGCGGCGATCGACCCCGGCTCCGCAGCGAAGACCGTCTGATAGCGAACGCGGTCCTCTTCGGACGCGCCCTGCGGCCGCCGGATGTAGGGCGGCAAGGGCGTTTCGCCGAAGCGGTCGAGCAGCGCCATCGCGTCGGTGCCCGCCGGCAGCGCGACGATCGCCTGACCTTCGAGATGCCGTACGATCCCGACCTCCACCGGCTTCCCGGTGGGCGTTTCCCCCTCGCGATCGACCAGCGTCAAGATGCTCCCGGCGCGCAGCCGTCGCGCCGGCCGCACCAGCGCACGCCAGCGTGTCCCGTCATCGCCCGCGTCCGGATCGGACGCGTCCAGCGATGCGATCAGGAGGATCTCGGCCGCACCGCCGCCCGCGCGCCGGGCGTGCAGCCGCGCCGGAATCACGCGGCTCCGGTTCACCACCAGCAAGTCGCCCGAGCGAAGCCAGCTCGGCAGTGCCTGGACCGTCGAGTGCACCGGCAGTCCGCCGGACCCGCGATCGATGACCATCAGCCGCGCACCGTCGCGCTCGGGCGCCGGATGCTGAGCGATCAGCTCGGGCGGGAGATCGTACGAAAAGCTGCCTTCCGTCGTGGCGTGCGCGTCACGCGAGCCTTCCATCGCCCAGAGGCCGTAGCAGGCGGATGCCCGCGCGCGAGCGCAAGGGCGCCCGCTGCCGCATCAAGAGGCGAGACCGAGCCGCGACATGACCTGCTTGATGTCCTGCCAGACGAGCTTCTTGTCGCCGGGATTCCGCAGCAGGTACGCGGGGTGGAGCGTCGGCATCAGTGGCACGCCCTCGTAGGCGAACCAGTTGCCGCGCAGGCGCATGATCGGCGTCTTGGTCGCGAGCAGCGTCTGCGCCGCGAACTTGCCCAGTGCGACGATCGCCTCCGGCTTCACCAGCGCGATCTGCTGCCGGAGAAACGGCGAGCATGCCTCGACCTCGTCCGGCTCCGGGTTGCGGTTGTCCGGCGGGCGGCACTTGACGACGTTGCAGATGTAGACGTCCGCACGGGAGAGCCGCATGCCCTTCTCGATGATGTCGGTGAGCAGCATGCCTGCACGCCCGACGAAGGGTTCGCCCTTGAGATCCTCGTCCCGGCCGGGTCCTTCGCCGACGAACATGAGACGCGCGCGCGGGTTGCCGACGCCGAAGACGATCTGCGTACGACCGCCGGCGAGACGACACCGCCGGCAGTCGCCGATCTCGCCCCGCAGGTCGTCGAGCGTCCGCGAGGACGCTACCGGCTCCGACGGCGCGCTCGGCGCCCCGGCCGCGCTTGCCGCCACGGCGAGTCGTTCGGAAGACGGCAACGCGGCGGCGCTCCGCATGGTCGCCGGATCGAGCGCGACCTCCGCGAGCGATCCATCCGGTGACGCCGCGCCGGCGATGGCCGGCAGACCCACCGGGATCGCGCGCGTGCCCGACATCGCTTGCCATTCGGCGTGGGCAGCGAGCTGCCACGCAAGCTTGCGAATCTCGTGGTCCATCTATTGAGCCACCTCCGCACAGTGCCTACGCTCGCGGAAGAGATGTTCGTCTCCCTGGTCATGGCCGCGATCGCGTGCACCGTGCTCCTCGTTCCGTCCGAGGCGTGGGCGTGGGGACCGGTGACGCACCTCGTGCACGGCTCGATGCTGCTCGAGCGGCTGCCGCTGCTTGCACCCGCTCTCCAGGAGCTGCTCGCGCGTCATCCGTACGAGTACCTCTACGGCTGCATCGGCGCGGACATCATCCAGGCGAAGAAGTTCACGCGCACTCTGTACACCCACTGCCACCACTGGCGGACCGGATGGTCGGTGCTCGAGGCCGCTCGAACGGCCCCGGAGCGCGCGTTCGCCTACGGCTATCTGTCGCATCTCGCGAGCGACACCTTCTCGCACAACTACTATCTCCCGATCCGTTTGATCACGAGCTTCCGCGCCGGCCCGATGCGGCACGTCTACTGGGAAGCACGCTTCGATGCCAACCAGGAGCCCGAGCGCTGGCCCGTTCTGACGCTGGTCGCGGCTCACGTCTACCCGCACTGTGACGACCTCGTCGAGCGCGTCGTCGAGCGCACGCTGTTCTCGTTCAAGACCAACAAGCGGATCTTCGACTCGCTGCTCGCACTGCAGCGTCTCGAGTACTGGCAGAACGTCATGCAGCGCGTGACCGGCAGCCAGAAGCACCCGCTCGGCCGCGACGACATCGAACGCTTCAACGGTCTCTGCGCCGACGCGATCGTCGATCTGATGGTGCGGGGCGAGCACTCGACGTGTCAATCCGCCGACCCGACGGGCGAGGAAAACCTGGGCCGCGCGAACTTGATCCGGAAGCGCCTGCGCGCGCTCGCGCGCCGCGGCGCGCTCGACGCCGACAGGGAGCAAGCGTTGGTCCAGGGGTTCATCCCGGAGCTCGAGGCGTCACTCGAGGAGCGAGCGCAGCTGCCGTCCACCGTGGGCTGACGTCCGTCCGCTGCGCTTTGCGTCGTCGCCGTCCATCGTCCGCGACACATCGCCACGATCGACGGATGCCGTCGCCGATTTCGCCGACCGCGCGGCGATCGACGTTCAGCCGCCGGTGCAGCCGCGAAACGGCGACGCCGTCGGCCGGTCAGCGCCTGCGGCGTGCGCGCGCGATCGACGCGACCTTGCCACGCCCGCGCGCGCCGGGCCGCGCCGGACGCGCGCGCTCGGCACGAAGCGCGATCACGCGATCGAGGATCGCGTCGGCGACGTCGTCCTTGTCGAGCATCGGCAAGCTCGTCGCACCCGACGCATCGACCAGCGTGACGACGTTGGTCTCGACGTCGAAGCCCGCACCTTCCGCCGTCACGTCGTTTGCGACGATGAGGTCGAGACGCTTGCGCTCGAGCTTTCCGCGCGCCTTCGCGACCGGATCGCCGGTCTCGGCGGCGAAGCCGACGATGATGCGGTCGCGGCGTCCGCGGTCGATGGTCGCGACGATGTCTCGCGTCGTCTCGAGCTCGAGCGTCGCAGCACCCTTCACCTTGGCCGATTTCTCGCCGGCCTGGTGCTTGGGGCGATAGTCCGCGACCGCCGCCGCCGCGACCACGATCGACGCCGCGGGCGCATGCTCGTCGACCGCGCGGGCCATCTGGTCCGCGGTCTCGACGCGGATGGTCTCGCTGCCGCGCGGGCTCGGGAGCACCGTCGGACCGGTGACGAGCACGACGCGTGCTCCGCGGCGCAGCGCCGCGCGGGCGACCGCGAAGCCCATCTTTCCCGACGATCGGTTCGACAGGAAGCGCACCGGATCCAGGTACTCTCGCGTCGGCCCCGCCGTCACCAGCACCGTCTCGCCCGTCATGTCCTGCGGCGACAGCGCTCCGCGAAGCTCCTCGATCAGGACCTCCGGATCCGGCAGCCGACCGAGCCCTTCGTAGCCGCAGGCGAGCGCGCCGCTGTCGGGCGTGACGATGCGCGCGCCGCGATCGCGCAGTCGGCCGAGGTTCTCCTGCACGACCGGATTCTCGAACATGTGGACGTTCATCGCCGGCGCGATCACCAACTTCGCTCGCGTCGCGAGCGCGATGGTCGTGAGGAGATCGTCGGCGATGCCGCTGGCGAGCTTGGCGATCACGTTCGCGGTCGCGGGCGCGACGAGCAGCGCTTCCGCGGAGTCGGCGAGCTCGATGTGCCCGATCTGGGACTCTTGCGTGAGATCCCACAGATCGGTCGAGACCGGCTGTCCCGACAGCGTCTGCAGCGTGAGCGGCGTGATGAACTGCTGCGCGCCGCGGGTCATCACCACGCGCACGCGCGCGCCGCGCTGACGCAGAGCGCGCACCAGCTCGGCCGACTTGTACGCGGCGATGCCGCCGCTCACGCCGAGCACGATCGAGCGATCGTGGAGGTTCATCTTTCGCCCACCGCGGAGCCCGGCGCGGCCTGGACGTCGCCGAGCGAAAGGTTGAGGCGCGACAGCGACCACATGCCGAGGCTGATGATGGTCACCATCTGCACGAGCCAGTTCAGCACGCCGAACGTGAAGCCCATCGACTTCGGCACGCCGAAGAGACCGAGGGCGATCTCCGCCCCCGCCCAGAACACGCCGATGAATCCGGGCGCGGAGGGCACGGAGACCGCGGCCGCGACCACCACGGTGCTGGCGAAGCCGAGCGGCAGCAGCGGTGCCGGGATCTCGAGCGCGAGCGCCGCGGTCACGAAGCCGAACACGGCGCACAGCCAGACCAGCGCCGAGTACACGAACACGATCGCGAGCGTGCGCGGGTCACGCAGCGCGTGCAGGCCGCGCAGGAAGCCACGCGCACCTTCGCGCAGGAAGTGACCGAGGAAGCGCGGCAGCCGACCTGCGAGCCGCTCCGCCTGGCGCTCGATCCAGTCGGAGTAGCGGATCACGAAGAACAGGCCGACGATCGCGACTCCGACCACCACCACCAACGTCTGCGCGGCGCGACGCAGAAAGTCGCCCGCCGGAACGAGCATCAGCGTGACGCCGGCGAACAGTCCGAGCATCACCATGTCGAGCAGGCGCTCGATCGCCACGGTCGCCAGTGCCGCGGGCATCGTGATGCGCCCGTCGCGCGCGACCACCAGCGGCTTGATCGCCTCACCGGCGCGGAGCGGCAGAACCATGTTGCCCATGAACCCGATGCACGTGGCGTAGAACACCGACGTCTCACCGAGCGGCCCCACCCCCTCCAGCAGCACCCGCCAGCGTGCCGCCCGCACGACCAGCGCCATCGCCGCGAACAAGACCATGGGGCCGAGCCACACCACGCGCGCGCTCGCGAGATCCGACCAGAACGAGCCGAGCTCGACCCCGTGCACGCTGAACCACAGCGCAGCGGCCGAGATCAGCACCGAGACCAGGATCTGGATCGAGCGGCTCACGCGTGTGCGACGGGAGGCCCGGCGGCAGCACCGACGCGTGCCGCGACGGCGCGCGCAACCTCGAGGTAGAGCTGCGCCGGCTTCGTCTCGGGGGCAGCCAGCACGATGGGTCGCCCGTGATCGCCTTCCTCGCGAATCCGAACGTCGAGCGGGATCTGCGCGAGCAGCGGCGCGTCCGCCGCGCGAGCGACCATGTCGCCGCCACCGCGACCGAAGATCTCGTCCTCGTCGCCGCACTCGGGGCAGACGAACAGGCTCATGTTCTCGATCACGCCGACGATCGGGATCTGCAGCTGGCGGAACATCGCCACGCCGCGCACGACGTCGCGCAGCGCGACCTCCTGCGGGGTGGTGACGATCACCGCCCCGTCGATCTTCACCTGCTGCGCGAGCGTCAGCTGCGCGTCGCCGGTGCCCGGCGGCAGATCGATCACCAGCACGTCGAGCTCACCCCAGACGCAGTCGTTCAGGAACTGGCGCACCAGCCCTGCCACCATCGGCCCGCGCCAGATGACCGGCGAGGTCTCGTCGAGAAAGAATCCCATCGAGATGCACCGCACGCCGTAGCGCTCGACGGGGTGGAAACGGTTGCCGCCGGCCGCGTGCGGGCGCGCGTCGGTGCCCATCATGATCGGCAAGCTCGGCCCGTAGACGTCTGCGTCGAGGAGGCCGACCTGCAAGCCGAGGCGCGCGAGCGCGCACGCGAGGTTGGTCGCGACGGTCGACTTGCCGACGCCGCCCTTCGCGCTCGAGACGGCGAGCACCGCGCGCACGCCGGGCAGCTCTGCGCCCTCGGCCGTCGGCGGACCCGGACGCGACGACGACGGCCCGGTCGCACCACCGGCGACGGTGAGCCGCGCGCGCAGTCCGCGCTCTGCGAGGGCCGCTGCGATGTCGCGCTCCAGCACCGGCGGGACGTCGCTCCGTCCGCCGGGCAGGCGTAGCGCGATCGATACGTCCGCCCCGGCGACGTGCACCTCGGCGACGAGTCCGAGCGACACGACGTCGCGCGGGAAGCCGGGGTACTTCACCCGCCCGAGCAGCTCGCGCACGAGATCCTGTGTCGGCTTGTCGTCGCTCATCGCCTCGGCTACGGGAGGTGTCTATAACAGGCAGTCGTTGGCCACCAAATCTTGACAGAGACCCAGACGGTGAAATCATCCGCCGAGCCTGCCGCCATGACTACCCATCCGGCTTCGACCGTCCGCGCGTCGCGCAATGACGTCACGCCGCTCGGCCTGATCGCCGACGAGCTGGTTCGCGTCGAGCACCGCATCCAGGATCTGGCGTCGTCGCAGGAGAGGCAGCTCACGCAGATCGCCAACGAGCTCATCGCATCCGGCGGCAAGCGCGTGCGGCCGGCACTGTCGCTGCTCGTGTTCCGTGCTGCCGGCGGGGGTGACCCGACCGACACGATCGACGTGGGCGCAGCACTGGAGCTGATCCACACCGCGACGTTGCTGCACGACGACATCCTGGATTCCGGCAGCACGCGCCGTGGCAAGCCCTCGCCGCTCGCGCGCCACGGGGTCGGCATGACGCTCGTGACGGGCGACTTCCTCTTCACGCGCGCCTTCGGCGTGGCGGGCCGCTTCGAGGAGCTGGTCGTGGGCTGGGCCACCGATGCCTGCGTCGCTCTGTGCGAGGGCGAGGTGATGCAGCGGCGCTTCAAGCGCAATCCGGCCGCGACGCTCGACGACTATCTCGTCATCGCGGGGAACAAGACGGCGTCCCTGTTCAGCCAGGCGGCGCGCATCGGCGCGCACTTCGCCGGCGCGTCGGGCGAGGTCGTCGAGGCGATGTTCCGCCTCGGTTACGAGCTCGGGCTCGGCTTCCAGATGGTCGACGACCTGCTCGACGTGCTCGGGCCGGAGGAGCTGATCGGGAAGCCGGTCGGCAGCGATCTGCGCGAGGGAGCGCCTGCACTGCCGACGGTGCTCGGGCTGCAGCTGCCCGACGTCCGCGCCGCGTTCGTCGCCGACCCGCCGACGTCCGCCCTGGTCGACCGCGCGCTCGATGCGCTGCGCACCTCGCCGGTGATCGGCCACGTGCGCCGCCTCGCTGCGGAGCGCATCCGCAGTGCGAGCGCGCAGCTCTCGCTGCTCGCGCATTCGCCCTTCCGCGCCGCACTCGCCGAGCTCGCCGAGGACCTTCTCGCCCGCACCACCTGAGTCGGCGTCCGCTCTGGCGTCGGCCGAGCGAGCCCACTATCGTCGCAGGTCGGATGCCACTCGATCGGTTCCAACGCGAGATCGACTACCTGCGCATCTCCCTGACGGATCACTGCAACCTGCGCTGCGTGTACTGCATGCCGCTGAACGGTGCGGCATACGCACCGCTCGAGGGACTGCTGACCGCGGGGGAGATCGAGCGCGTGGTCCGCGCAGCAGCCGGGGTCGGCTTTCGCAAGATCCGCCTCACCGGCGGAGAGCCGACGCTCCGCCCCGATCTGGTCGACATCGTGCGCCGCATCGCGGGCGTGCCGGGCATCGCGGACGTCGCGCTGACGACCAACGGCATCTTGCTGCCGAAGCTTGCGCCCGCACTGGCGAAAGCCGGGCTGCGACGCGTCAACGTCCACGTCGATTCGCTGGATCCGGACCGCTTCGCGCGCGTCATGCGCTGGGGCAAGGTCGAGGACGTCTGGGCCGGCATCGAAGCGGCATGCGCCGCGGGCTTCACTCCCCTCAAGCTCAATTGCGTGGTGGTCGCCGCGCACAACGAGGACGACGTCGTCGACCTCGCCCGCCTGACGCAGACCCGCGACTGGCACGTACGCTTCATCGAGCTCATGCCGCTCGGCGGCGGAGAATGCGCACGTCTCGCGACCGACCGGTTCGTGTCGAACCGCGACACGCGGCGCCGGATCGAAGAGGCGCTCGGCCCGCTCGACGAGCTCGCGCCGGCGAGCCC
>JAIEPK010000593.1 GCA_019749875.1 Candidatus Binatia bacterium
GCGCCATGCGCGCCAGCAGCTCGAGCGGAGCGTGCAGGACGAACGAATCGGCTGGCGCCTGCTTGGGTCGCGCGACGCGGGCGGCGACCTCGTCGCAGAGCTGTGCATCGCTCGACGCGGACGGGTGGTCGGGGAGTCCCGTGCGGGGCCGGTCGGCGCGTCCGGGGGCGTTGGGCTCGACGTTCGCGAGGGTCATGCCGGACTCGCTACCACCTCAAGTTCACTTGAGGTCAAGGTCTGTCCGTGATTTTCTGCGCCGGTGGACGACACCGACTGGCTGACCATCGGACAGGTCGCGGCCCGCGCCGGCCTCGCCCCCTCCGCGCTGCGCTTCTACGAGGCGGAGGGCCTGATCCGCGCCCGCCGCAGCGGCGGCGGGCAGCGGCGGTTTCATCGCGACGTCCTGCGGCGCGTCGCGTTCGTGCGCGTGGCGCAGCGGGTGGGCCTCACGATCCAGGAGGTGCGCGCTGCGCTCGGCACGCTGCCGGCCGAGCGCACACCGACGAAGGACGACTGGGCACGCCTGTCGCGCTCGTGGCAGCCGCGCCTCGACGAGCAGATCGCGACCCTCCAGCGCCTGCGTGACCGGCTGACCTCCTGCATCGGCTGCGGGTGTCTCTCGTTCAAGGCGTGCGCACTCTACAACCCTTCGGATGCCGCGGCGCGTCTCGGCGCCGGACCGCGCTACCTGCTCGGCGACGCTCCCGAGGCGGCCACCGCGGTGGCGGCACGTCCGGCACCGTCCGCTCGCAAGACGCCCCGAAGGGGCGCCACGCGTCGCGCACCTGTGGTATCGCGGTCACGCAGGGGGTGAGCGATGATCGAGCGGATTCCCTTCGGCCGGACCGGACACCACAGCACCCGCGTGCTCTTCGGCGCGGCCGCGCTGGGCAGCATGCGTCAGGAGCGCGCCGACGCGGTGCTCGAGCAGGTGCTCGCGGCCGGCGTCAACCACATCGACACGGCGGCGAGCTACGGCGACGCCGAGCTGCGCCTCGCGCCGTTCCTGAGGCGCCACCGCCCGATGCTCTTCCTCGCCACCAAGACCGGCCAGCGCACCGCCGCCGGCGCACGCGAGGAGCTGCACCGCTCGCTCGACCGCCTCGGCGTGACGCAGGTCGATCTCATCCAGCTGCACAACCTGGTCGACGAGCGCGAGTGGGAGACCGCGCTGGGGCCGGGTGGTGCACTGGAGGCGCTCGTCGAGGCGCGCGACCAGGGCCTCGTGCGCTTCATCGGCGTCACCGGCCACGGCACGCGCGTCGCCGCGATGCACGTGCGCGCGCTCGACCGCTTCCCGTTCGACTCGGTGCTGGCGCCGTACAATCACGCCATGATGGCGGAGCCCGAGTACGCTGCGGACTTCGAGCGCCTCGACACGATCTGCCGCGAGCGCGGCGTCGCGCTGCAGACCATCAAGTCGGTCGCGCGGCGTCGCTGGCGCGCGACCGACACCGAGAAGCACTTCAGCTGGTACATGCCGCTGCGCGACCGCGATGCGATCCGCCGCGCCGTGCACTTCGTCCTGGCGCGTCCCGGGCTCTTCCTCAACAGCTCGAGCGACGCGACGCTCCTGCCGCTGA
Organism: Candidatus Binatia bacterium; assembly: GCA_019749875.1. GTDB lineage: Bacteria > Desulfobacterota > Binatia > UBA12015 > UBA12015 > VGTK01. The sequence goes on from JAIEPK010000593.1 coordinate 1,584, forward strand.
TCCTCGAGGCGGCGAGCCTGCCGGTGGTCGAGCCGAGCGACGAGGACATGGCACGCGACGCGGCGGACTACGGCGTCGAGCCGCTGTTCGTGCGCGGCGTGTCCGACGCGATCTGACGGTCGAGCCCGCTCCGCCGGCCACCCCGCGGCGACCGGCAGCAGCCGCTCGTCCGGTCGAGCGTCCGGCGCGCGCCGCCGGTCAGGCCTGCGGGCCGAAGATCGCGTGCAGGCCCTCGATCGCCTCGGGGCCGTAGGACACCGAGCCGACCGGCACCCGCGCCCCGATCGCATCGATCACGCGGCTGGTCCACAGCGGGCCGAAGCCGCCGCAGAGCTCGATCAGCTGCACGCCCTCCTCGACGAGGCCGCACGCGACCGCGGGACCCTCCGCCGGCGACGTGATGCCGACGGCGATCATCTCGAAGGTCGGCGAGCGCATGATCATGCGCGACGCGAGATCCGATCCGGTGACGATGAAGCCGAGCTTGGTGAGTGCCATGGGTGGGCCCTTACGCCCGGCGCGCCGTTTGGAGAAGGACTGATTTCGACTAGGTTCAGACCGTGGAGGTCTGATGATCGAGCTCGAGCGCCTGCGCGCCTTCGTCACCGTCGCGCGCACCCAGAACGTCACCCGTGCGGCGGAGCTGCTGCACGTCTCGCAGTCGCCGCTGAGCCGGCAGATCCTCGCCCTCGAGGACACGCTCGGCGTGGCGCTGTTCACGCGCGAGCGCAAGCGCCTGCGCTTGACGCGCGCCGGACGCGCGTTCCTCGCCGACGCCGAAGGCCTGCTGCGCGCCGCGGACAGCGTCGAGCAGCGCGCCCGCGCCTGGGCGAAGGGCGAGGCCGGTCACGTCACGATCGGCTACGTCGCGGGCGCGATCTACGCGGGCGTGCTGGTCACGGCGCTCGAGCGGCTGCGCCGCCGCGCGCCGCGCGCGACCCTCGAGCTCCGGCCGATGCGCTCGCACGAGCAGGTGCGCGCGCTCGCGAGCGGCGAGATCGACGTCGGCTACGCCTACGCGCCGGGCGACGACGGCAAGCTGCTGGTCGCGGAGCCGTTCGTGCTCGCCGTGCCGCGCGGCGAGAAGGCGCGCAGCGCACGTCTCCTGCTCGCGAAGCTGCCGCTGATCACGCTGCCCGAGGCCTTCTCGCCCAAGGGCCACGCGGAGCTGCTCGCGGCGTGCGGGCGCATCGGCGCGCAGCCCGAGGTGCGCATCGAGGCGTCCGACCCGGCAGTCGTCCTGACCCTGGTCGGCGCCGGCCTCGGCGTGGCGCTGGTGCAGAGCGGGCTCATGCGACATGCACCGCGCACCATCCGCTTCGTCCGGCTGCCGGCCGCGTTCGCGCTCGACGTGCGGATCTACCGTCTCGTGCGAGCGACGGCCTCACCGGTGGTCGCGGCGCTCGGCGGCTGAGCGCGGGAGGGTCGGCGTCCGCGCGCTTGCCCGCCGCAGGCCGGAGGCGCATTGTCCACGCGCCGCTCCGGACGTTGGAGCCGCACGTGCGCTCGATCGGGAGGGAACCCATGCGCCTCGCTCGTCTCTGCTCCTCGGTCCTCCTTCTGCTGCAGCTCGCCACCGCCGCGTCGGCGCTGGACCCGGCGCTGCATTGCGTCGACGCGAAGAACAAGGCCGCCGCACGCGCGCTGAAGTGTCTCGCGAAGGAGCACCAGCGCCTCCTGCTCGGCCGTCCATCCGACCCGAGCGCGTGCCACGCGACGCTGGCGCGCGCCTTCGCGAATGCCGAGAAGCCCGGGGCTTGTCCGGTCACCGGCAACGCCGCCGCCGTCGAGCAGCGCGTCGATGCGGTCGCGGCCGACGTGCTCGACGCGCTGCACGCCGCAATGGCGACCACGGACGCACAGAAGCGCTGCCTGATGAAGGAGAACAATGCCGCTGCCGGATTCGCGGTGTGTCTCGCGAACGCCTTGAGCAGACGCCTCCGGGGCGAGCCGTTCCCGATCTCGATCGTCATCAACACGGACGTCGGCAACTGCTTCGTCGCCGCCAGCCGACCGTTCGAGAACACCCCCGACTGCCTGGTCGACTTCATCGGGCGCGACGTCCCGCTCGATCTGGCGATCGCGGCCGCGACCAACCTCGAAGGCGCCGACCTGCGTCGAGCGCTGCTCTTCGCACCGCTCACCGGCGCGAACCTCCGCGACACCGACCTGTCCGGGCACTACCTGGCGGGCGTGAGCCTCGAGAACGCCGACCTCACGGGTGCCGACCTGAGCAACGCGGTGCTCGGGCTGCGGATCGACGGCGCGAACCTGGGCAACGTCACCTGGAGCGCGACCCGCTGCCCCGACGACACCTTCAGCAACACCAACGGCTCGAGCCCGGAGTCGTGCTGCGGGCACCTCGGCAGCGCGAGCCCGCTCGCCTGCTCACCCTGAGCGCTCGCCCGCGATACGCCGCCGGCGCCCCGCGAGAGATCCGGAGCAGGGGCGCGCGCCGGCGCGGCGCACGCCCGTCGATTTCAGAGCTCGACGCCCTCGTCGCGACTACACGTGATCCGCGTCGGCGTCGTCGACGTGCGACGGAACGTGCAGCGGCGGCTCGTCCTCCGCGACCACATCGTCGGCGGGCGCCGGCGCTTCGACCGCGCCGAGATCGTCACCCGCGAGATCGCGGAAGAACGTCCGCGTCATGGTGACGCCGGCGAGCGCGTCGTGGGCGAGCAGGACGGTCGCCGCGGTCCACGTCGTCTGCTCGGTCTCCGGCCAGCGGATGCGGTCGGGGTGCGTGGTGCCGGTCCAGTAGCTGCCGTTCTCCAGGCGCTGGTCGCGCATCCACAGGACGATCTGGCGCGCGCGGCCCGAGAGCCCGACCGAGTCGAACGCGAGCGCGAGCTCGCAGCTCTCGGCGACGGTGTACCACGGCCGGTCCTTGACGCAGCGGCAGCCGACGCCGTCCTCGAGGAAGGCCGTGTTCTGCACCGCGTCGAGCAGGTGCAGGCGGCCTTCGCGGCCGCGCAGCGCGCCGCCGAGCACCGGGTAGTACCAGTCCATCGAGTGCCGGCCCTGCGGCTCGGGCAGGTCGTCCTTCTCGAAGCGCGTGCGGTCGTAGCGCAGCAGCTTGACGATGCCCTCGCGCGCCTCGCGCCACGACGGGCGGTCGATGCCGAGACGCTCCGCGATCCGCACCGCGCACACGAGGCTGCCGTGGATCGACGCCGTGCCGGTGATCAGCGGCGAGCGCCACGGCTTGCCGTGCGGGTCGAGCGCCCAGGCGATGCCGCCGCACGGCAGCTGGTGGCGCACGACGAAGTCGATCGCCTTCGACACCATCGGCCACAGCTCGGCGAGCAGGTCGGCGTCGGGCTTGGCGCAGAACTGGTGCCACACGCCGGTCGCGACGTAGGCCGCATGATTGGTCTCGCGCGTGGCGCTGCTCACCGCCTCGCCGCGCCACTCGGCCGGCCACGAGCCGTCCTCGTTCTGCGTGCGCGCGAGAAAGCGGTACGCCGCGCTCGACTCGGCGTGGCGTCCCGCGACCGCGAGCCCCATCGCCGCGTGCACCATGTCCCACGGATCGCTCTTGCCGCCGCGCTGCCACGGGATCTCGCCGCTCGGCAGCTGCTGCGAGGCGATCCACGCCGCACTCTGCTCGAACTCGCCGCGGGTCAGCGGTCCACGTGTCGGCTCCATGCCCAGCTTCGAGCGTCCTCGCATCGGCGTCATCCTTTGACGGCGTAGAGCACGATGCTCTTGCCGATCAGTGGGTTGAGCGCCTCCTCGACGAGACGCGTGATGCGCGGCCGGGACATGAGGTCCCAGACCAGCATCCGATGGTAGAGCGCGACCGGCAGCGCCTGGTCGCGATCGACGCCGACCAGGCACTTGAGCCACCAGTACGGCGCGTGCAGCGCGTGCGCGAAGTGGCTCGCGAAGATGCGATAGCCGTTGCGCTCGAGCAGGCCCTCGATCGACGAGCGCCGGTAGATGCGCACGTGCCCGCCCGGCGTGTTGCGGTAGCGCTTCGACAGCGCCCAGCACACGGCTTCCGGCAGCGTCCGCGGCACCGACACGGCGAGCACGCCGCCGGGCTTCAGCACGCGCGACACTTCGTGCAGCGCGCGCTCGTCCTCGGCGAGGTGCTCGAGGACTTCGGAGATGATCACGCAGTCGAAGGCGCCGGTCGCGAACGGCAGCTCGTAGATGCTGCCTTGAAAGGCGCCCCACGGACCGGCGTCGGGCGACGCGCCGCCGGCGGCCGGCGGCAAGGTGTCGAGCTCGCGCAGCGACGCCGCGGTGTCGACGACCTCTTTCCTGCCGAAGTCGAGCGCGACCGCGGTGACGCCGGGCAGCGTGCGCGCGCCGCGCGTGTGCCGCCCGCCGCCGCAGCCGACGTCGAGCACGCGCGTACCGGGCTTCAGGTTCAGGCGCTCGAACTCGACCGTCAGCATGCCGGCGCCTGCGCGTTCGTCTGCGGACGCGCCTCGATCAGCTCGCGGTACGACTCGACCGTGCGCTCCGCCGCGCGCCGCCAGGTGAACAGCGACAGCACGCGCTCGCGCGCGGCGATGCCCATCGCGCGACGCCGCTCCGGCGCATCGAGCAGCTCGCCGATCGCGCGTGCGAGCGCGGGCGCCGAGCCGGGCTCGACCAGCACCCCGGTGGTGCCGTCGCGACCGACCACCTCGGGCAGCGCGCCCGCCGTGGTCGAGACCACCGGCACCTCGCACGCCATCGCCTCGCCGGCCGGGAAGCCGAAGCCCTCGTAGAGCGACGGCACGATCGCGACCGTCGACTCGGCGTAGGCGCGCGCGATCTCCTCCGCCTCGACGCGGCCGGTGAAGTGCACGGCGCCATCGAGCCCGAGCCGGTCGACGAGCTTCGCGGTCTGCGTGCGCAGCCCCGGCGAGCCGATGACCTTCAGCTCGAGCGTCGGCCGCGTGCGGCGCAGCTCGGCGAGCGCCTCGAGCAGGTACGGGAAGCCCTTCAGCGGCGAGTCCGCCGACAGCGTCGTGATCAGGCGGTCGGCGCGGCGCTCGATCTCGGGCAGCGGGTGGAAGACGTCGAGGTTGATGCCGTTGCCGACCACGCGCAGGCGCTCGCTCGCGATGCCGTAGTCGCTCTGCAGGTCGCGCGCCGACGCCTCGGAGACCGTCAGCACGCGGTCGAGCTTGCGCGCCACCGCCGTCTGCACGCGCAGGAAGCTGTACCAGCGCCTGAGCCCCCAGCGCTTGATGCGCGTCGGCGCGGCCTTCATCGCGATGCGGAAGTCCATCGTCACCGGGTGATGGATCGTGGCGACGACCGGCAGGTGCGGACGCATCGCCAGCAGCCCCGGGCCCAGACACTGGTTGTCGTGCACGACGTCGTAGTGCCGGGCGAGCGCCTCGCGCTGGAACTTGCGCGCCACGCGACGGGAGAACGTGAGCGGCTCGGGAAAGCCGCCGGTGACCGTGAGCGCGTACTCGGAGACGTTGATCGGATCGCGCAGCTCGCGCAGCGTCGGACGGCGAAAGAGCGCGGTCTCGTCCCACAGGTCGAGGCTCGGGACCTTCACCAGGCGCACGCCGTCGGCCAGCTCCGGGTACGGCGGCCCGCTCCAGACGTCGACCTCGTGCCCGAGCTGGCGCAGCTCGTGGCTCAGCAGCCGGACGTAGATGCCCTGCCCGCCGGAGCGCGGATTCCCGCGATAGGTGAGCAGACAGACGCGCAGCGGTTTCCCGGCCAATCGAGCACCCAGATTTTCAATTGGAGCGACGTACGGACGGACGTCCGACCGGTCGCCCGGGTCCGCCGCAGCAGGTCGGTTGATTAAGGCTTGAGGCGGACCATTGCAACAAAGCTGCCGGTCGAGCGGTGGAATCCGGAAGGCGCGGAATCGCGTCGCTTTCCCCCCGCGCGGCACGCGCCCCGCGCCGATGATCGCGGCGCGCGCCACGACGCGACGCGACGGCCGGCGGCTCGCACCGGGGCGCTTGACAGCCCGCCCGAAGCGGCACGACGGTCCGGGTGCCATGCGGCAACGCGCGCGCGCCCCCCTCGGGCCCGACGATCTGGTGCTCTGCGCCGGCACGATCCCCGGTGCGAGCTTCGTCGAGCGCGTCCAGGCCGCGCGCGACGGCGGCTTCGCTGCGATCTCGCTGCGCGTGCGCGACCACGTGCGCGCACGCGCCGACGGGCTCTCCGACGCCGACATGCGTACACACCTCGCCGATGCCGGCATCGCGGTCGCGGAGATCGAGGTGCTGAACGCGTGGCGCCCGGGTGCACGCGGCGGACGCAACGCACCGACCGCCGACGAGGTGTTCGCGATCGCGAGTGCGGTGGGCGCGCGCTCGATCTGCGTGGTCGAGGGCCCGGGGCAGCTGCCGTCGCTCGACGAGGCGGCGCGGATCTTCGGCGCGCTCTGCGATCGCGCGGCCGACGCCGGACTGCTGCTGCACTTCGAGTTCTTCCCCGGCTCGGTGCTCGACCTGGACGCGTGTCTCGCGATCCTCGCGGCAGCGGACCGGCCGAACGCGGGTCTCACGGTCGACAGCTGGCACCTGGCGCGGACGCCGGGCGGGCTCGAGCGCCTGCGCGCCGCGGGCGCGCGGGTGCTGGCCCTTCAGCTGTGCGATTCGCCCGCGGTGAACGCGCCGGAGCCGGACTACATGGCGGCGACGCTCAGCGGACGCCTCGTGCCCGGCACCGGCGCTCTCGACCTGGTCGGATTCCTGCGCGCCATGGACGAGGACGGCTGCACGGCGCCGCTCGGGGCCGAGATCTGGTCGGCGTCGCTGGCGCAGCAGCCGCCGTCCGACGTCGCGCGGCGGGTGGGAAGTGCGCTGCGCGCGCTGGTCGCGGCGGCGCGGCAGTCGTCCGAGCGGAAGTCTCCCACGTGTGGACCCGGCCGGGACACGCCGCCCGGCTAGCCGTGCGCCCGGTCGCCGTGCAAGGCTCGCTGCGGAGGTACGGGTGATGAACGCGACGACGCGCACGATCGCGGCAGCTGGCGTGGCGGTACTCCTCGTCACCGCTGCGACAGCCCGGGCACAGACGATCACGATGACGAGCTTCAGCGTGGAGGCGTCCGCCGACGCCTCCACCTCACCGGACGTGGTCGACGTGCTCGAGGTCGACGTCAACGGTTTCGCCAAGACCGTCACCGCGACCGACGCGAGCACCGTGCCGATCTCGCTGTCCGCGACCGGGACGTCGAGCTTGACGGCGTTCCTCGACCGCACCAAGGCAGGCCTGCTGCGCGGTGTGGACATGAGCGGCTCCGCGGAGGCGTCGACGGCGGGGGTACCGCCCGAGCAGAAGAACGCCGCCGTCGGCTTCGGCAACGACATCGGCAACGTCTACTTCGACGTGTCGGTGGCGACGTCGTTCGTGCTGACCGTCAATACCAGCGGCACGTCGGCGCCGGTGAATGCGGCACTGAGCGGCTTCGGCAACGTGGTGCTCGAGCGCGTGTCGCCCCAGGTCATCCTCTACCGTGCGCTCGACGGCCCGGGCGGGCCCGCGCGCATCGAGGGCGTGCTGCAGCCGGGTTCGTATCACCTGCAGGGCAACGCCGGTGCGCAGGCGGGCGAGGACGCGACCGCGCCCGCGACCGGAACGTTCAGCCTCGTCCTGCTGCTCGCCACGGGCTGCGACGACCCGGGCGCGATCGTCGGCACGCCGGGCGACGATCCTCACCTCGACGGCACCGAGGGCGACGACGTCATCTGCGGCCTCGATGGCAACGACGTCATCGACGGCAAGGGCGGCAATGATGTCATCTGGGGCGGTCCCGGCAAGGACGTGATCGAGGGCGGCCCGGGCAACGACGTCATTCACGGTGACTCGGGCGCCGACGTCATCTGCGGCGACGTCTTCAAGGGCAAGCCGAACGTCAAGGTCGGCAAGAAGCCCGTCAAGTGCGGCGGCGACACCGGCAGCGGGGCCACGTTTGCCGACGTGATCTTCGGCGACGACGGCAACGACACGATCGGCGGCGGGCCCGGCAACGACGTGATTCACGGCGGGAGCGGCAACGACAAGATCCAGGGCGGCCCCGGCAAGGACACGATCGACGGCGACGCGGGCGACGATCGCGTCGCCGGGGGTCCCGACGACGACAAGGTGACCGGCGGCCTCGGCGCCGATACGATCCTCGGCGAGGCCAACGACGACAAGCTGTTCGCGATCGACGGCACGGCCGACACGCTCATCGACGGCGGCACCGAGACCGATACCGCGAAGACCGACGACCCTGCGGACGCGAACGTCGTCGGCGTCGAGACCGTCGCGCACTGAGCACAAGCGAGGCGGCGCGCTCCCGTCCCAGCGCGGCGGAGCGCGCACCGCCCGACCGGCAAGGCCCGTCGGGGCCACTTCCCGCCCTCCCTTCAGCCCTCCGGCCAGTCCGCCGGCACGCGCAGCGACCAGCGCGGCGCGCGGCGCTCGAGAAACGCCAGCACGCCCTCGAGCGCGTCCTCACGTCCCATGACGACGTGGTGCAGCGCGGTCTCCCGGCGTCCGATCTCGTCTCTGGACAGCGCCTCGCCTTCCCACAACAGACGCTTGCACAGCGCCACCGAAAGCGGGGCGGTGTTCACCGCGATGTCGCGTGCCATCTCCAGCGCCGCCGGCAGCACCTCGGCTGCGGGCAGCGCGCGGCTCGCAATGCCGAGGCGCTCGGCTTCCTCACCGCGAAAGGTCCGCCCCGTCAAGAACAGGTCGAGCGTGCGCGCGAAGCCGATCGCGCGCGGCACCGTCCAGTGCGAGTAGGCGTCGGGGATCACGCCGCGGCGCACGTGCAGGAAGCCGTACTTGCCCTCGTGCGCGAAGAGCCGCACGTCGCACTGCATCGCGAGCGTGAGCCCGATGCCGACCGCGTGCCCGTTCACCGCGGCGATCACGGGCTTGCGGATCGAGAAGGCCGGCGGCTCGACACCGGCCGCGCTGAACTCGGGTTCGTCGCGCTTCTCGAAGGTCTGCCCGCCGGGTGCCAGGTCTGCGCCCGCGCAGAAGACGTCGCCGGCACCGGTCAGGACGACGGCGCGGACGTCGTCGTCCTGGTCGCATGCGGTGTAGGCGCGTCCGAGATCGACGCCCATGCGACCGCTGAACGCGTTCTTGTGCTCGGGCCGGTGCAGCGTGATCACGGCCACGCCGTCCTGCAGCTCGAAGTGGATGTCCTGGTACGCCATGCGTGCCTCCCGCTCCGTCGTACGTCCGCGCGTCGTCTCCCGACAAGCGACGGCGCGCGGCGGTCGGCCGTCGGACGCGTTTCCGTCGAAGCCGCTGGGACGGCACGGAGCGTCGCGGTAGGATCGGCGGCGCCGATGCCACGTTCCGGAAAGAAGGCGAGATCTCCGCGCGTTGCTCGAGCCGCCACGCCGACCGGCGCGGACGCGCTGCCGTTCCGCGTGCCGATGCCGCCCCAGGGCGCCAGCTTTCCGACGCCGCTCACGCGCTACGCGAAGAGCGGCGACGTGAGCATCGCCTACCAGGTGGCGGGGACGGGTCCGGACCTCGTGCTCATCCCGGGCTGGGTGTCGCACCTCGAGCAAGCGTGGGAGGAGCCGACGGTGGCGGCGTTCCTGCACCGGCTCTGCTCGTTCTCCCGGCTCCTGCTGCTCGATCGCCGCGGCACCGGGCTGTCGGACCGCGTCGCCCGGCTGCCGACGCTCGAACAGCGGATGGACGACATCCGCGCCGTGATGGACGCGGCCGGCTCGGAGCGAGCCGCGGTGTTCGGCATCTCGGAGTCCGGCCCGCTCGCGATGCTCTTCGCCGCGACCTATCCGCAGCGCTCGACGGCACTCGTCCTCTACGGGACGTTCGCGCGCGGGACCTGGCACCGGGACTACCCGTGGCGCTGGACGCAGGAGCAGTGGGACGGCGTGCTGGACTTCATCGGCCGGGAGTGGGGCACCGGCAAGGTCGCGTCCGTGCTGGCGCCGAGCATCGCGAGCGATCCGCGCGCGATCGAGGCCTGGGGGCGCTTCGAGCGTCGCTCGGTCAGCCCCGGCGGGGCGCAGGACCTCTTCCGCATGATGCTCGAGTGCGACGTCCGGCACGTGCTGCCGACGATCCACACACCGACGCTCGTCCTGCAGCGCAGCGGCGACCAGATCACGACCGTGCAGGGAGCGCGCTACATCGCCGAGCACATCCCCGGTGCGATCTACCGCGAGTTCGCCGGCAATGATCACTTCCCCTGGACCGGCGACTACGGCCCGATCGTCGACGCGGTGCAAGAGCTCGTCACGGGCGCACGCGCCGCACCGGTGTGCGACCGCGTCCTTGCGACCGTGCTGTTCGTCGACATCGTGGGGTCGACCGCGCACCTGGCGGAGATCGGCGACCGCGCGTGGCGCGACCTGCTCAGCCGCTTCCGCACCACCGTGCGCGCGGAGCTGGCCCGGTTTCGCGGCCGCGAGGTCGGCACCGCCGGCGACTCGTTCCTCGCGACGTTCGACGGCCCGGCGCGCGCGCTGCGCTGCGCGCGCGCGATCACCGAGGCGGTCGGAACGCTCGGCCTCGCCGTGCGGAGCGGCGTCCACACCGGCGAGTGCGAGCTCGTCGACGACACCGTGGCCGGCATCGCGGTGCACATCGGCGCGCGCATCTCGTCGGCCGCACGGCCCAACGAGATCCTCGCGTCGAGCACGGTCAAGGACCTGGTCGCGGGCTCCGGCCTCGTCTTCACGAGCCGCGGCGAGCACGTCCTCGCCGGCGTGCCCGACGCGTGGACGCTCTACCGCTTCGAGCATGCGTGATCCGCGGCCGGAACGCGGGCCGGTCGTCGTTACGTGACGCACACGCGGAGGCCGCCGCACGTCGCCGTCCGACCGCCGACGGAACGACCGTGCCGCTGCACGAGCCGGATCCCGTCCGCGAAGCCGCGGCGGAACGACCAGCGGGCTGGTGGACGAGCGCGGCGGCCTGCTCGCTCCTTGCCGGGCCCGTCCTCGCGCCCTTGCGGCGCGCGCGATCCGGCGTAGCGTCGAGGGTGATGGTCGACCGAGTGCGGTCCGAGATCCCGCCGCTGCTCGACGAGATCGCGCGCCAGGAGAGCGTGGTCGCGTCGCACGGCGGCGCCGACTTCTTCCTCCGCGTGCGTGACGCGATCGCCGCCGCGCGCGACGTCGACGACCTCGGCGGACCGTTCATGGAGCTCGCGACGACCGCGTTCCGCGGCTTCGTGCTCGATGCCCAGGCGACGGTTCTGATCGACCACCTGCTCGAGCGCGCCCAGCTCTACGCGCTGCTGTTCTCGTCGCAGGGCGAGCCGCTGCAGTAGCGGTCTGGCCCTGCGCACGGCGGCTCAGAGGCCGAGGAAGAACGCGCGCACGCCGAGCGAGACGACGAGGGAATCGAGGTTGCCCGATTCGGGCGGAGCGTCGCCGACGGTCAAGGTCCGGCCGCGCGAGATGGCGTACTCCGTCTCGAGGCCGACCGCGACGTTGGGGGTGACGAAGTAGTCGATCCGCGCGCCGAAGACCCCGATCACGGCCTGACCCGTTCCCTCGACCGGGACCGGAGGACGATCGCTCACCTCGTGCTACCGCCCCTTGCCCTTGCCCAGGGTCGGGGCCGGCGGCGCCTGCTTCGCATCATGCGCCACCTTGGCCTGCTTCTTCTGTACCGCGTCCTGCTTCTTCGCCTTGTCGATCGACTTCGGAGACTTGTCGCCCATCGCTGCTTCCTCCCGGGCGACCCGGCGTCAGAGCCGGCGAGCCACCCGCCACGCACGATGACTCCCACGATGCCTCATCCCGGCCGATTGCGCGAGGAGGCGACGCCCCACCGACCCGGCCTCGCCGGCCGCTCGCGCCGCGCGAGCCGACGTTCACGATCGCGGCCCGGGATCGCGGTCGACGGCCGGCCACGGTGCGACGTCGCCGCGCGTGCTCGCCTGAGCGGCATGTCGGCGCGCGGATTGACACGCATCCCGGATCCGTGGCCGGAGGGCACGATGGCGTTTGCCACGACGGAGACGAAACGGCGCGCGCCCGACGTGCACGGGTTCGTCGCCGCGGGCTTCGAGCCCGTGCGCGACGCCTTCGCGCGCAACTTCACCGAGCACGGCGAGGTCGGCGCCGCGTGCTGCGTCTACCTGCGCGGCGAGCCGGTGGTCGACCTCCACGGCGGCCTCGCCGACGCGGCGAGCGGACGCGCGTGGCAGCCCGACACGCTGCAGCTCGTGTTCTCGGCGACCAAGGGCGTCACCGCGACCTGCGTCTTGATGCTCGCCGAGCGCGGCGCCATCGATCTCGACGCGCCGGTCGCGCGCTACTGGCCGGAGTTCGCGGCGAACGGAAAGAGCGCGATCCCCGTGCGCTGGCTGCTGTCGCACCGCGCCGGGCTCGCGGCGATCGAGGGCGACTTCACGCTCGACGAGGCGCTGTCGTGGGACCCGGTGGCTGCGGCCCTCGCCGCGCAGGCGCCGCTGTGGGAGCCGGGCACGAAGCACGGCTACCACCTGCGCTCCTACGGCTGGCTGCTCGGCGAGCTGGTGCGACGCGTCGACGGCCGCACCGTCGGACGCTTCCTCGCCGACGAGATCGCGGGTCCGCTCGGGCTCGACCTGTGGATCGGGCTGCCGGAGGAGCAGGAGGCGCGCGTCTCGACCATCGTGCCGCCCGCACCGCCCGCGCCGGAGGTCGCGCAGCTGATGGAGCGCCTGTTCGCAGCGGACACGATCGCCGGTCGCGCCTTCAGCGGGCCGTCGAACCTCTTCCACTAGGACGACATGTGGAACCGGCGCGCCCTGCACGCGGCCGAGCTGCCCTCGTCGAACGGCATCGCCACGGCGCGCGCGCTCGCGCGTCTCTACGCGGCGCTCGTCGGCGCGGTCGACGGCGCGCGGCTGCTGCGACCGGAGACCCTCGACGCGGCGTGCACCGTCCAGTCCGAGGGCGCCGACGCCGTGCTCTACCTGCCGACGCGCTTCGGCCTCGGCTTCATGCTGCCGCCCGCGCTCTGCCCGTCAGCGCCGCCGAGCGCGTTCGGACACCCGGGCGCCGGCGGCTCGCTCGCGCTCGGCGACCGCGCGCGCGAGGTCGGCTTCGCGTACGTCATGAACCGCATGAGCCTCGCGACCGCGGGCGATCCGCGCGCCGACGCGCTGGTCGCGGCACTCGGCCGCTGCCTCGATGCTTGACGGATGCAACGAGGCCTTTCCGCGCCACGCCGACGCAGCACGAGCGCCGCTAATGGACAGCGTTAGGACGTTTCCTGATGCAATTCCGGTCCGCCCGGGATGACTTCCGTCGGATGAATTGCAATCATGCTCGGAACCGCTAGTGGGGAGATCTCCTCATGAGTACGCCACGCTTTCAACTTCGATCGTCGATCGGAAAGAAGCTGCTGAACGGCCTGACCGGCGTCCTGCTGCTGCTCTTCATCGTCGCGCACCTCGCGGGGAACCTGACGATCTTCGTCGGCAAGGACGCACTCAATGCGTACGCGGCGACGACGCACAGCCTGGGTCCCCTGCTGATCGTCATCGAGCTCGGTCTCGCCGCCGTTTTTCTGGTGCACGCCGGCTCGGCGATCTCGGTGTGGCGTGACAACCAGGCGGCGCGCGACACGCGCTACATGGTCTCGAAGAGCAAGGGCGCCGCGAGCAAGCAGACGGTCGCGTCGCGCACCATGATCATCACCGGGCTGGTGCTGCTGGCGTTCCTGATCCTGCACCTCTGGCAGTTCCGCTTCGGCCCGACGACACCCGCGTACCAGACGACGCTTCCCGGCCACGCGGGCGAGGTCTGGAACCTGCACCTGATCGTCGTCGAGACCTTCAAGAACCCGATCTGGACCGCGCTCTACGTCGTGGTGATGATCCTGCTCGGCTTCCATCTGCGGCACGGCTTCTGGAGCGCCTTCCAGTCGATCGGCGCGCTCAACCCGAAGCTTCGCCCGATCGCCTTCTCGGCGGGCGTCGTGTTCGCCATCGTCATCGCGGTCGGCTTCCTGCTGCTGCCGATCTTCGTCTACCTGGCGCCCGATCCGAACGCGGGCGTCCTCGGTCTGGTGAAGCCATGAACGCTCCGGCCATCGGACAGCTCGAAGTCGTCGACGGCAGCCTCGATGCGAAGGCACCGGGCGGCGACATCCGCACGCGCTGGGACCGCCACCGCTTCGAGATGAAGCTGGTGAACCCGGCGAACAAGCGGAAGTACACGGTCATCGTCGTGGGCACGGGCCTCGCCGGCGGATCCGCCGCCGCGTCGCTCGCCGAGCTCGGCTACAACGTGCTCAACTTCTGCATCCACGACAGCCCGCGGCGCGCGCACTCGGTCGCAGCACAGGGCGGCATCAACGCCGCGAAGAACTACCCGAACGACGGCGACAGCGTCTGGCGCCTGTTCTACGACACCATCAAGGGCGGCGACTTCCGCGCCCGCGAGTCGAACGTCTACCGCCTGGCACAGCTGTCGGTGAACATCATCGACCAGTGCGTGGCACAGGGCGTGCCGTTCGCGCGCGAGTACGGCGGGCTGCTCGCCAACCGCTCGTTCGGCGGCGCGCAGGTGTCGCGTACGTTCTACGCGCGCGGCCAGACCGGACAGCAGCTGCTGCTCGGCTGCTACGGCTCGCTGATGCGCCAGGTCGAGCAGGGGCGCGTCAAGCTGTTCCCGCGCCGCGAGATGCTCGACCTCGTGCTGGTCGACGGCCACGCGCGCGGCATCATCTGCCGCAACCTCGTCGACGGGAAGATCGAGCGCTACGCGGCAGACGCCGTGGTCGTCGCGACCGGCGGCTACTCGACGGTCTACTACCTGTCGACCAACGCGGTGCAGTCCAACGCGACCGCGATCTGGCGCTGCCACAAGCGCGGCGCGCTCTACGCGAACCCGTCGTTCATGCAGATCCACCCGACCTGCATCCCGCAGATGGGCGAGGGCCAGTCGAAGCTGACGCTCATGTCGGAGTCGCTGCGCAACGACGGCCGCATCTGGGTGCCGAAGCAGAAGGGCGACAAGCGCGCGCCGAAGGACATCCCGGATTCCGAGCGCGACTACTTCCTCGAGCGCCGTTATCCCGCCTTCGGCAACCTCGTCCCCCGCGACGTCGCGTCACGCGCGGCGAAGCAGATGTGCGACCAGGGCTACGGCGTCGGTGCCACGGGCCGCGCGGTGTACCTCGACTTCGCGGAGGCGATCGGTCGCCTCGGCGAGTCCGTCGTCCGCGACCGCTACGGCAACCTGTTCGACATGTACCACGAGATCACCGACGAGAACCCGTACCAGGTTCCGATGCAGATCTATCCGGCGCCGCACTACACGATGGGCGGCCTGTGGGTGGACTACAACCTGATGAGCACGATCCCGGGCCTGCACGTGATCGGTGAGGCGAACTTCTCCGACCACGGCGCGAACCGCCTCGGCGCGTCGGCGCTCATGCAGGGACTCGCGGACGGCTACTTCGTGCTGCCGTACACGATCGGCAACTACCTCGCGGGTGTCGCGCCGGGGAAGGTCAAGGACGACCATCCGGCGTTCGCCGACGCCGAGGCGAACGTGAACGCCGGCGTGCGCAAGCTCCTGTCCCTCAAGGGTAAGACCACTGCGCGCGAGCTGCACTGGAAGCTCGGCCGCCTGATGTTCGACCACGTCGGCATGGCACGGAACGCCAAGGGTCTCACGGAAACCATCGAGAAGATCCGCGCGCTGCGCGCCGAGTTCTGGGAGAACGTGCAGGTCGAAGGATCGGCCGACGATCTGAACCAGGCGCTCGAGTACGCGGGTCGGGTCGCCGACTACTTCGAGCTCGCCGAGCTGATCGCGATCGACGCGCTGGCGCGCGACGAGAGCTGCGGCTGCCACCTGCGCGAGGAGCACCAGACCGAGGAAGGCGAGGCGGTCCGCGACGACGCGAACTACGCCTACGTCGCCGCCTGGGAGCACACCGGCGACTTCGGCAAGCCGCGCCTGCACCGCGAGAAGCTCGACTTCGAGAACGTCCACCTGGCGACGCGGAACTACAAATGAGCGCACAGAACGGAACGGGACTCCGCTCGTACAAGCTGAAGGTCTGGCGGCAGCCGCGCGGCGCCGCCGGCGGCAAGCTCGTCGACTACGAGGTGTCGGGCATCGACCCGGGCATGTCGTTCCTCGAGATGGTCGACCAGCTCAACGAGTCGCTGCTGAAGCGCGGCGAGGAGCCGGTCGCGATCGAGAGCGACTGCCGCGAGGGCATCTGCGGCACGTGCGGCGTCGTCATCGACGGCATGGCGCACGGGCCGATCCCGAACATCACGACGTGCTCCCTGCGCATGCGCTCGTTCCCGAACGGCGCGACGATCACCGTCGAGCCCTTTCGCGCGAAGGCCTTCCCGATCATCAAGGACCTGATCGTCGACCGCAGCGCGATGGACCGCATCCAGCGCCGCGGCGGCTACGTGTCGGTGAACGCGGGATCGGCCCCCGAGGCCAACGCGACGCCGATCGCGCGCGACGTGCAGGAGTCCGCGATGGACTCGGCGGCGTGCATCCAGTGCGGTGCCTGCGTCGCCGCCTGCCCGAACGCGGCCGCGCACCTCTTCGTCGGTGCGCGCGTGCGCCAGTTCGCGCTGCTGCCGCAGGGCCACCCGGAGCGCAACGAGCGCGTGCTCGCGATGGTCGAGCAGATGGATGCCGAAGGCTTCGGCGACTGCTCGAACCACGGCGAGTGCGAGGCCGCGTGTCCGAAGTCGATCTCGATCGAGAACATCGCGACCATGCGTCGCGAGTACATGCGGGCGGCCGTCGGCAAGCGCTGACCGCGAGCCGGCGGCGGTCACGCGCCGCGGACGGGGCAGCCACGATGGGCATCAGCCTCGTTCTCGCGTCCGCCGCGGCGCACGAAGCGGACGCTCGAATTCGCGCAGCACGCGCGAGAGACGCGCAATTCCCGAGCGGATCTGGTCGGGATCGAGGGAGCCGTACCCGAGCACGAGCTCGGCCTCGGGCCGCTGCCGCGGCGCCTGGTAGAAGAGCACGGGAGAGTAGACGCGGACGCCCGCGCGTTCGGCGGACGCGATGAGCTCGGCCTCGCGCTCGAGCGGCACGTTGCGAAGCCGCAGCATCACGTGGAGGCCGGCGTTCGCCCCGAGGACCTCCACCCGGTCGGCGACTCGCTCGTGGAGCGCTTCCACCAACGTGTCACGACGCTCGGAGTTGCGTGCGCGGACCCGACGGACGTGACGATCGAAGTGGCCGTCACGAATGAAGCTCGTGAGCGTCCGCTGTTCGAGACCTCCCGTCCCCGTATCGGCCAGCGCCTTGGCGGCGTGAAAGGGCGCGACCAGCGCCGGCGGAACCGCCAGGTATCCGAGCCGCAACGACGGGAACAGCACCTTCGAGAACGTCCCCGCGTAGACGACGCGCTCGGGATCGAGGCCCTGCAACGACTCGACCGGCGGGACCCCGAAGCGGAACTCGCTGTCGTAGTCGTCCTCGAAGATCCACGCTCCCGTGCGTTCGGCCCATGCGAGTAAAGCCTGGCGCTCTGCGAGGGGCATGATGACGCCGGTCGGGAACTGGTGTGACGGCGTGACGTAGGCGAGGCGCACGCGTCGAATGCTGTTGCCCAGCGTGCGGACGTCGAGCCCTGCCGGCCCGACGCAACCTGGAATCAGCGTTGCGCCCGCGGCGAGAAAGCTCAGGGCCGCCCCCGGATACCCCGGCTCCTCGATCAGCACGCGATCGCCGGGGTCGAGCAGGACCTCGCCTGCCAGCGCCAGCGCCTGCTGCGATCCGTGCACGATGATGATCTGCTCGGGCCGGCATTCGACCGCGCGGGCGCGCGTCAAGTACTCGGCGACCGCGGCGCGCAGCTCCGGCAGTCCCGCCGGCGCGCCGTAGTCGAGCAGAGCCGGCGTGGTCTCGCGGACGGCGCGGGAGAGATACTGCCGCCAGGTCTGAAGCGACTCGTCGGCGAACGCGGTCGGCCCGTAGCGGAAGTCCACCGCAACTTTGGGGAGTGCGGGAGCCCAGGAGACCAGGGCCAGCGGAGCGAGGCGCGTACCCCGGCGCGAGAGACGCGGCGGGCCGACGGGCGGCGGCGCCGCGCCCGATGCGGGCAGACGCTCCACGGCGAGATGCTCGGGCAGCTGCGGCGCGACGAAGTTTCCCGCTCCTCGGTGTCGGACCAGGAACCCGTCATCGAAGAGCTGCTCGTACACGCGCAGCGCCGTGTTGCGTGCGATGCCTTCGCTGCGCGCCAGGTCGCGTGTGGACGGCAGGCGCGACTGCGGCGCGAGCGTCCCGTCGAGGATCGCGTCGCGAATTCCCCGGTAGAGCTGGACACCCGGCAGCTCGGCTCGACTACGTCGTACGTACACGTGGCTCCTCCTGCCACCCCGAAAGTGGCTCCTTGCACGGCGTCAAGACGCGGCACTATTCAACTTTTCGTCACCTCGAGCGAGGTCCGGGTTTTTGATGGCGACCGCCTGCGCGTGGCGAAACGAGCGGCCGGCAGCTCGGCCGACGAAAGGAACCGGCAAGATGATCATTCGCAAGCGCCTCCCGACGACCCTCTCCCCGGCACGCGCATGGTCGACGGCACTGCTGCTCGGTCTGGCCGGCTCGCTGTGGCTGGGCGTTTCCGCGGCAACCGCGGTGTCCAGTGAGGAAAGCCTCCAGCGGTGCCAGGAGAAGGCGATGAAGCAGACGCAGCAATACGAGGCCGCGGCGACCAAGGCGCTCGACTCGTGCCTCAAGGCGGCGAACCAGGACCTCCTCGTCAGGCGGCTGGGTCTACCCGCTGCCGCGACGGCCCAGAAGTGCGCGGTGCAGATGCAGGCGGTCGACGACAGCCGACAGCGAGGGTCGAGCGCCGCGGAGAAGATGGCGGCGAAGATCATGGCCGCGTGCGATCCGTCGGCGAACCCGAAGCTCACGCACACGCTCGACGACGTGACCGGCAAGGGTGCTCCGTCGGTCGAGAGTCCCCTGAACGCGAAGAAGATCGAGGCCTTCTGCGCGCAGCACACATTGAAGCAGACCATCGACACCGTCGCCGACTGGATCCGGTGCCAGCGGGGAGCCGCGGAGGCCGCGGCCAGCTCCAAGATGGCCGCGAAGTTTCCCGACGCGCCGAGCGTCATGGAAAAGATGAAGAACGCGATCGCCGACCTGCCCCCGAACCCCAAGAACCCGCAAGTCAACGACGACGCCGCGGCCAACATCGACAAGCTGCGCCGCATCATCGACGCGAATCACGACGAGCAGGCGGATCTCCTCTGCTCGCAGCCGGACAACTCGTGATCGGAGTGGAGTCGCGGGACGGCCTGGCGGTTTCCTTTCGGTCGACGCACGCCCGCACCATCTTCGATGCTCAACGGATTTTTAGTTGAGCTGCGTCGAGCTCCCGAGGTAGCGAGGGGAGCTCCCAAACACCTTGCGGCAGGTCCGCCCGCTCGCCGGGGATTCGTCAGCCGCGATTTCTTCTTCGAGGAGGTTCTCATGAAGACTCCGTTCGCAGGCCGGAAAGCCATCTTCCTGGCGGCATTGTTCTCGGGCGTTGTCACCGCCCGATGTGCCGGCGCCGCCACGCTGGTCTCTCCGACCGTCATCACTCGATTCGGCCAGGATTACGTCGCCTGCATCATCGTCAACGCCGACACCAAGGACATCACCGTGAACGTCGAGCTGCTGGACTTCGAAGGAGCGCTCCTGAAGCAGAGCTACATCGATCTGGCGCCGGGCCGCGTGCGGGACGTCAATCTCGGCTCCGTGTACGGAGGTTACTGTCGATTCACCGGGAAGTTCACCGCCAAGAAGGTGCGGGCGAGCGCCAACGTCATCGATTCGGAGGGGCACAACATCGCCATCGCGCCGGCGGAGTAGGACGGCCGCCGTGCGAGCGGTGCGTGACCGTGGAACCAGCATGAGAGGGGCCAAGTCGATGCGGACTCTGCAGACCCCGAGACCCGGCTTCTCGGCCAGGCGCCGCCGGCCGCGGTCGGTTGGCCCCGCTGCGAGACGCCTCGCAGCGGGAATCGCCGCTGCCGTCTTCTCGCTCGTTCTGCCCGCGACCGGCCGGGCCGACTGGGAAGCGCTGGGAGGATCGCTCAACGCGATCAACGCTCCCGAAACCCTCGACTACACCCAGGAGATGACCTCCGTCGGTGGCACTCCATGGGTGGCATGGATCGAGCCGGCAGGGCCCCCGCCGGATCCCACCCGGCTCCGCGTCGCGAGCTGGAACGGAACCTCCTGGGTGCAGCGGGGCTCCGATCTGAACGTCGACCCGGCGCTGTCGGCGCTGGAGCCGTCGATCGCGAATGTCGGCGGGGTTCCGTACGTGGCCTGGGTTCAGCAGGTCTCCGGCGGCGCAGACCCCCAGGATCTCCGGGTCGCGCGCTGGAACGCGGCCACGTCGGCGTGGGATCTGGTCGGCGGTCCGCTCGAGTTCGGCGGGCCCGACGCCTTCGCCAATCTACCGATGATCCGGGACATCGGCGGCGAGCCGCACGTCCTGTTCGTCAACGTCGGCTCGATCGCGGCGCCGGGGACGCTCGAGGTCGAGCGCTGGAACGGGACCGCGTGGGTGTCGGTCGGGGGGCCGGTCGCCTTCAACGTCGGCGTCGACATGGTCGGCCGGGGTTCGCTCGCCGGCGCCGGTGGGGACGTCTACGCGGCGTGGACGAAGCAGCAGTCCATCAGCGGGTCCGTGCGCAACGTCCTCCAGGTCGCTCGCTTCGACGGGACGGACTGGGTCGATGCGGGATCGCCCGCGCACGCCGGTGCGACCGACGGATACCTGGCGTCGATGGCCGAAATCGACGGTGATCTCGGCATCGCCTGGCTCGAGGTCGCCGCCAGCGGAAGGCTCGAGCTTCGGGTCGCCGTTCGCGACGGCGCCTGGAGCGATGTCGGGCCAGCGGTGGACGACGACCTCATCCTCGGCTTCAGCGACGGTCCGTCCTTGCTCGAGATCGACGGGATCCCCCACGTCGCCTGGGGACAGGACCTGCCGGTGGGCGATCTCCGCGTCGCGCAGTTCGCCGGCGGAGCCTGGTCGCTGGTGGGCTCACCGCAACGGCGGGATCTCACGGCGACGGCGGGCCAGCCCTCGCTCGCCGACCTCGGCGGCTTTCCCGCGGTCGCCTGGCGCGAGCTGACGACCCTCATTCCGGTGATCGGAGCCAACACCTACGAGGTCCACGTGTCCAGGATCGCTCCTCCGCCACCGGAAACCACCATCGTCGGCAACGCGACGGCGACCAACTTCGGCGTCGCCAGCTTCGCGTTCACCGCCGCTCCGCCGGCCGGCGCGACCTTCGAGTGCTCCTACGACGACGAGCCGTTCGTGCCCTGCACCTCGCCGCACCAGAGCGACGTCCTCGACCCCGGCAATCACAATTTACGTGTCCGGGCGAGCAACGCGAACGGTACCGATCCCACTCCCGCCGTGCGCAACTTCATCGTCGACCGGGTGGCGCCGACCACGACGATCCGGCTGTCGGGCAACCAGAGCGCTCAGGGTGCCTTCGGCGGCGCCGCGACCGTCGACGCCGACGTGACCGACCCACCGCTGAGCGCGGGCATCCGCAACCGGTTCTGCCTGGTCGACCCGCCGACGCCGCCGACGTCCTTCGGCAGCTTCGGCTCCCAGCCCTGTGGCGTGGTCGTCACCGCGGTCGGCACCCATACCGCCTACGCGATCGCCAACGACGAAGCGGGCAACCAGAGCGCGATCGTCAGCAGGACATTCCTGATCGCCGAGGCACCGGACACGATCATCACCGAGGGACCCAGCGGCCTGGTGTCGTCGCTCCCCGTGAAGTGGTCGTATCGCACCACGATTCCGGGATCGACGTTCGAGTGCCAGCTCGATTCCGAGCCCTTCAGATCGTGCGACGCGACGCGCAGCTATCTCGACCTGGCCAACGGGCCGCACACGTTCCGCGTTCGGGCCGTGGGTCCGAGCGGGGTCGTCGACCCCACGCCCGCCACCCGCATCATCACGATCGGCCCGAGGCAGCTCAGCGGATCGTGCTCCGGCACCTTCCCCTTCGGCGACCCGTTCTCGTTGTCCGGGAAGTTCAGCACCGGCGGCGTCGAGTGCGTGGCGCTGGATCAGCCCTGCCCCGCCGGCTCGTACTGCACTCTCACGCAAACCGTCGGAGTCAGCGATGCTGACATCCGCACGCCGTGGGCGTCCAATGGATCGATCAACGTCGATCTTCCGGGCGTAGGTATGCGCAGGCTGCACTGCTACTCGACGCCGGAAGAGGAGTACGACATCAGCAAGAACCTCTTCCCGGACGATCCCCTGCAGCCGGCATGCCCGCAGACGGCCACCACACTTGCCGTCCTCGGGCCGGCCCGTCTTCTGGCCAGTTGCACGGTCGACCGATCGGTCTACGGATCCGGCTTCCACGTTCGCGGCCCCGACGACCAGCGAGTCCACACGTGTGCAGCGACGATCGAGATCCGGCCGCGCCATATCCTGAGCTTGACCGTGACCGGCACGGCCGGCGCGACGACCGTTCCGGGCTCCGGCCAGCTCGCCCTCACCGGCGCGCTGGTCGGCGTCCAGTCGGCGAGGACACCCGGCGCGGCGATCCAGGCGGCGACCGAGCCTGCCCCGGCCTTCAAGCTCAAAAAGCGAGTCAAGGCCGCGGGCGTGGTTCGCTTCCGGATCGGTCTCAAGGGCGAAGCAAAACGCCTGTACAAAGCGGGAAGCGTGATCGAGATCGAGACCACGACGACGTTCACGGCGACGGACGGCACGATCACGACGACGCAGGAGGTCGTCACGCTGCAACCCCCCGAGAAGCGGCGACGCGAGCACAAGGCCAAGGGCCCGAGGAGCTGCACGATCTTCGCGGGGGAGTGTCCTTAGCGGCAAACGCCTCGCGGCGGCGTGACGGAGCCGGCGGCCGGGCTCGGCAGGCCGCCGGCTCCGTCGCGGTCGGACCCGCCGCGCGAGAACACCACCGGCAGGGTCGCGCACCCGCCCTTCGCCCCGACGCCACGCGGATTTCGGGCAGCCGGCGCAGCAGCTCGCGGACGAGCGAGACGTACGCAGCATCCTGAACGTCGGCGTCGTCACGAGCGCCGGCACGACCCGATGCCGGCGGTGAGGGGGTCGCCCTGTGCAGTCGGCAACGGATTCGCGGTGGTCGTGGCGGACCGCGCCCTTCGCTGGCAGGTCCGCCTGCAGAGATCCGTCACGGTTGCGGCGATCGGACGGATGGACGAGATATGCATCGGGGGCGAAGCAGCGTGGCGTCAGCGAATCCCGACGGAGAGCCGCGCGCGTTTCGCCGTGCGTGGTGGCTGCCCAACCCGCACCTGCAGACGGTGTGGGGCCAGCTCGCACGCTCCCGCACGCTGGTGCCCTTCGAGCGGGAGAACCTGCCCACACCCGATGGCGACGAGCTGATCCTCGACCACGTCGCGGGTCCGCCCGACGGGCCGCGCCTGCTGATCCTGCACGGCCTCGAGGGCAGCTCGTACTCGGTCTACGCGCAGGGCATGGCGCAGCTCGCGTCGGCGCAAGGCGCGCGCGTCACCGTCATGAACTTCCGCTCGTGCGCGCGCGACCCGAGCGACGTCAAGCGCTGGCTGCCGAACGGACGTCCGCGGCTCTACCATTCGGGCGAGACCACCGACCTCGACCACGTCGCGCGCACGCTCGCCGCGCGCGAGCCGGGCACGCCGCTGGTCGCGGTCGGCGTGTCGCTCGGCGGCAACGTGCTGCTGAAGTGGCTCGGCGAGCACGCCGGCGAGACCATCGTCCGCGCCGCGGCGACGATCTCGGTGCCGTACGACCTCGATGCCGGTGCGCGCCACCTCACGTCGCGCACCGGACGGATCTACGTGCGCAACTTCCTCGGCACGCTGCTCGCAAAGGCGCACGATCTCGTACGGCGCTTCCCCGAAGTGGCGGACCGCATCGATCTCGAGCGCGCCGCGCGCGCTCTCTCGTTCCACGACTACGACGACGCCGCGACCGCCCCGCTGCACGGCTTCGCGAGTGCGGTCGACTACTACGCGCGCTCGAGCTCGATCCACTTCCTGCCGCGCATCACCGTGCCGACGCTGTGCGTGAGCGCGGCGGACGACCCGTTCCTGCCGCGCGCGGTGCTCGATCTCGTCGCGCAGCGCGCACCGGGGAACGTCGAGCTGCGCGTCACCGCGACGGGCGGGCACGTCGGCTTCGTCACCGGCGCGCACCCGCGACGCGCCGAGTACTGGGCGGAGCGGACGGTCGTCGACTGGCTGCTGGCGCGGGCGCGGCGCGCTTGACGCCGCGCCCGCGCGCCGCCGTCCCGGAGAACCTCCTGCGGCTCTCTCCTCGTGGCGGCCGCGGCCGGCGCGGACGTCAGATGCGATCGTTGTCGTCGTACACCTCGACCTGCAGCTCGGTCTCGTTGTTCTCGACGTTGGCCGCGTCGTCGAGGTCGGCCGCGACGTCGTTCGCCTGCGCGCGCACGGTGAGCGCGCAGCGGAACGGCGCCGTGCGCGACACGGACAGCACGTTCTGCAGCTTGAAGGTCAGCACGAAGCTCGCCTCCACCTTGCGGCCGAGCGGGACGTTCGCGCTGCTCTGCAGCCCGCTCGCGATCGAATCGGAGTCGATCTGGGTCACAACGCCGTTGCCTCAGCTGCCGGCCGCGACCGTCAGACTGTAGGACCGCATCACCGGCGCCGACGGGCCGAACTCGACGTTGCTCACACTCACCGTCAAGGCCTTCGCGACCGAGATCTGGCCGGACGGATCGCGAGCTTGAGGCTCTTCGCCGCCGAGATGACCAGGTCCGGCCCCTCGGCGCGCGTCTCGGCGATGCCGTTCGGCCCCGAATCGACGACGTTCTCGTTCGGCTGCCTTGCTCGACCGGTGCTGCCTGGATGTCGCCCGTCGCGGCGGTCGTATCGCAGATGCCGTCTGGCCCGGTGCTGATCACGGTCGCGTTCTGCGGTCCGGTACCCGGCGCGATCAGCTGGACGTCGGCGCGCGCAGCGATCGGTGCGTGATGTGCCGCCCTCCTGCTTGACACGCACCGGATGCCTGCGGTGGCCTCGGGCTCGGCTCGTGCCGGCGGTGCGGGCACGGGCGCCCACCCAGTGCCCGCAGAGATGGCCGCCGTGACGCAATCTTGTGCAGGCGCACACCGCAGGCACGGCTGTGCCCCGCGACGGATCAGGGAATCACCGAATCTCCTCGGGGTTCGCCCGAGTCCGCGTCAATCACCGCGACCAGCCGCGACCTCAGCTGCCCGACGCCGGCCCGGCGGCCTCGTGCAGCAGAAAATGCGACTGGCGACGGTTTAGGATTGACAGTCCGTCTCGGGACGTCCAGAGTCCGCACCCGCGAGCCCACCCCTCCGGTGGGGCTGCGCACTTCTGGAGTCCCCCATCGCCCCCGCTCGCCAATCCACGTCACGGGCCTTGCTGCTCGCAGCCTTTCTCAGCATCGCGCCGGTCGCGGTCGTCCGGGCGCAGGTCGCCTCGCCGCATGCAGCGGTGTCCTCCGAGAAGGAGCAGCGCCGCATGGCGACGCAGAAGATCGACTCCCAGCTGCTCTACGCACTGTACGCGCGCCGCGGCGAGTCCGCGCAGCGCGGCACGCCCACCGAGACGACCGTCGAGGTCGACTCCGGCGGGCGCACCCTGATCGACGTGCGCGCCGACGTCACACCCGAGCTCGAGGAGCAGGTGCGCACGCTCGGCGGCACGGTCGTCTCCACCTCGGAGACACACCGCACCATCCTCGCTCGCTTTCCGCTCGACAAGCTCGAGGAGCTCGCGAGCCTGCAGGACGTCCGCTTCGTTCAGCCGGCGGCCAAGGCCGTCACCCAATGATTCGCCATTGATCCGCCGCGAGCGGCCACCAGACTGGAGATCGGAAGAATGCCGACGAGCATCCCGCACATCACGCACCGCGCCTTCCTGGGCCGGCTCCTTCCCCTGCTGCTCGTCGCGACCCTCGCGGTGCCGTGCACCTGCGGCGTGGCCGGCGCCCAGGGCAGCGGCGGCATCAGCCCCGAGGCGCTCGCGCAGATCGATGCGCTGATCCGCGAGAAGGAGTCGCGCACCGGCACGGCGCTGAAGATCGACTCGGGCCTGCTCTACGAGCTGCGCATGGGCCGCGGCGAAGCGATCGCGCAGGGCGTGCGTACGCTCGAGACGGACGTCGTCGAGGAGGACGATGGTCGCGTGGAGATCGACGTCACCGCCGACGTCGACCCATCGCTGCTCGCGCAGCTCGAGGCGCTCGGTGCCGAGGTCGTGCACGCGGTTGCCATGCAGCGCAGCATCCGCCTGCGCGTCGAGCTCGAAGACGTCGAGGCGATCGCAGCGCTGCCGGGCGTGGCGTTCGTCCAGCCGAAGCAGGACGCGGTCAACGGACGCGGCGCGCAGGATGCGACGCGCACCGGGACGACAGCGCGGGGTGCCGCGACGACGATCCCTGCCACCGACGATCCACCCGCGACCCGCACCGCGCACGTGCGCGGGATGCTCAACTCGGTCCTGCAGAACGGTGTCCTCGACGCGCAGCCGAACGTCGCCGGGATCATCCCGCCGACTGGCCAGGGCAGCCGATCGAGCGAGGGCGACCGCGCCCACCGCGCCTTCGCGGCGCGCGGCACCTTCGGCGTCGACGGGACCGGCATCAAGATCGGGGTCCTGTCCGACGGCGTCGGCGGCCTCGCGCAGAGCCAGGCGAGCGGTGATCTGCCGGCCGACGTCGAGGTCCTGCCCGGCCAGGCCGGTGCCAGCGGCGCCGAAGGCACGGCGATGCTCGAGATCATCCACGACCTCGCCCCCGGCGCGAAGCTGTACTTCGCGACCGCCTTCGGCGGCAGCACGAGGTTCGCGGACAACATCCGGGCGCTGCGCGCGGCGGGCTGCGACATCATCGTCGACGACGTCTTCTACTTCGCGGAGTCGCCCTTCCAGGACGGTCAGGCGCCGGCCATCGTCTCGAACACCAACGGCGGCGTCATCGCCCAGGCCGTCAACGACGTCACCGCAGACGGCGCGCTCTTCTTCTCCTCCGCCGGCAACTCCGGCAACCTGAATGACGGCACCTCCGGAGTCTGGCAGGGCGACTTCGTCGACGGTGGCGCGACCGCGGCACCGCTCGCCGCCGGACGGCTGCACGACTTCGGCGGCCAGACGTTCGACACCCTGACGGCCGATGGCGGCAACGGGATCAACCTGTTCTGGTCGGATCCGCTCGGCGCATCGGCCAACGACTACGACCTCTTCCGCCTGAACGCCGCCGGGACCACGGTGTTCGCCGCCTCGACCAACGTCCAGAATGGCACCCAGGACCCCTACGAGAGAATCTCCTCGAGCATCTCGAACCCGCGCATCGTGATCGTCAAGAAGGACGGGGCCGCCGACCGCTTCCTGCATCTGAACACCATCCGTGGCCGCGTCGCGATCGCCACCGCCGGGCAGACGACCGGCCACAGCGCGGCCGCGAACGCGTTCAGCTGCGCCGCGACGCCGGCGCTCGCCGCCCACCCGGACCCGTTCTCGACGACCAACGTGGTCGAGACGTTCAGCTCGGACGGTCCGCGGCAGCTCTTCTTCCAGGCCGACGGGACACCGTTCACCCCCGGGGACTTCTCCTCGACGGGCGGAATCGTGCGCCAGAAGCCCGACATCACGGCGGCGGACGGCGTCTCGGTCACCGGCGTCGGCGGCTTCGGGTCGCCGTTCTTCGGCACGTCGGCGGCAGCACCGCACGCGGCCGCGATCGCGGCGCTGATCCTGGAGGGCTCGCCGGGCGTGACGCCCGCGGAGGTGCGCGCGGCGCTCACCGGCAGCGCGATCGACATCGAGGCCCCCGGCGTCGACCGCGACTCCGGTGTCGGCATCATCGACGCGTATGCGGCGCTCGAAGGCCTCGGCGTGCAAGGCAACGCCGATCCCGAGGTCGGCGAGGTGGTCGCACACGACAACCCCGGCGACGGTGACGACTCGGTCGAGGCCGGCGAGGGCGCGCGTCTCGACGTCCGGCTCGACAATCTCGGCACGCTCCCTGCGACCGGCATCAGCGCGACGCTGTCGACCACGACGCCCGGCATCGTCGTCACCACCCCGAGCACACGCAGCTACCCCGACCTGGCGGCCTTCACCGGCTCCGCCGTCTCGAGCCTGCCGTTCCTGTTCACCGTGGCGAGCGACGTCGGCTGCGAGCTGACGGCGAGCTTCATCCTGGAGGTGAGCTACGCCGAGGGTGCGGCACCGAAGATCATGTCGTTCGACGTGCCGATCGGTCCGAGAATCACCGTGAGCTCGAAGTTCGGCGACGCGCCGCCGTCGGGAGCGGCCTTCACGTCGTTCGCCGGTACCCACACCGGCCGCCTGGCGCGAAACTCGCCAGCGAGCGCGTGCGGCGGCCCGCAACCGTACCCGGGGATCTTCAACCCGGCCAACGTCCACCGCTTCGAGGCCTACGGGTTCGAGCTGTGCTCCACCGCGCAGCCCTCCTGCACGACCGTCACCCTGCGCGGCGAGAACGCGAGCAACCTCTACGCGTCGGCCTACTCGCCGACCTTCGATCCGACCAATCTGTCGGCAGGCTTCGTCGCCGATCCGGGCTTCAGCGGCTCCAGCGTGTCGTTCGGGTTCGACGTCGTCCCCGCGCCGTCCTTCGTCATCAATGTGAACGAGGTGAGCCCCGGTAGCGGCATCGGAGTCGACTACGAGCTCGAGCTGCACGGCTGCCTGGGCCCCTGCAGTCCGATCAACCAGGTGCCGGTCGCGAAGGCGAAGAACGTGACCGTGCCGGTCGGCGCGGGCTGCAGCCCGGCGAATGCTTCGATCGACGATGGCTCGTTCGACCCCGACGCCGGCGATGCGCTGACGATCGCCCAGTCACCCGCCGGACCCTACCCGGTCGGTACGACCTCGGTCCTCCTGACGGTGACCGACGGCAAGGGCGCGACCAGCCAGGCCAGCGCGACCGTGACCGTCGTCGACGACGGCGACGGCGACGGCGTGCGCGACTGCGACGACAACTGCCCGACGGTCGCCAACGCCGACCAGGCCGATCTCGACGGCGACCACGTCGGTGACGCCTGCGACGCCGACCGCGACGGCGACGGCGTCGCCAACGCGACCGACAACTGCGCGGACGTCGCCAACCCGGGCCAGTCCGACCTCGACGGCGACCTGCTCGGCGACGCGTGCGATCCCGACCGCGACGGCGACGGCGTGCCCGACGCGACCGACAACTGCGTCGACGTCGCCAACCCCGACCAGATCGACGGCAACGGCAACAACATCGGCGACGCCTGCGACCTCGACCTCGACAGCGACGGCGTGGTCAACGCGAGCGACAACTGCCCGGACGTCGCCAACCCCGACCAGAAGGACCTCGACTTCGACGGCATCGGCGACGCCTGCGACCCGCGCAACGTCGCGGGCGGCGTGGCCGTGGCGAGCCTCGAGATCAGCAAACGGCCGCAGCCGAACCAGGATCGCTGGGCCGCGCGCGCCGAGCTCGCACTCCTGCCCGGCACCGGCGAGGCGATGCTGCACACGATCGACGCCGGCGGCATCGCGGCGCTGATCGCGCGCAGCGCGAACCAGCTGGTCGATCGCGAGTCGTGGACCGGAGCCGAGTGCGGGCCGGTGGTCGCGGCGCGGCGCGCGCTGCGCTGCCGCAACGCGGCCGGCAGCGTCGTCCAGGTGTCGCGGCGCAGCGATCCCGACCGCTTCCGGATCGACGTCCGGACACGGCGCCAGTCGCTCGCCGTGCCGGCACCCGGCGACGCGCCGCTGCAGCTGCAGCTCACCACGCCCGTCGGCGTCGACTTCCACGACACGATCTCCGGCTGCGGTCTGGTGCTGAACGCCAGCCGGCTGCGCTGCCGCGACGGCTCGGTGCGCTGAACGAGAGGGAGGCGCGAGCGACCGAGCTCGCGCCTCCCACACCTTCCACGGCGACGACCGGGCGGCGGCGAGGAGCTGCGAGAGCTCGCACGCCACCATGCGGACTCCCGCAGCAGACGGCCGTGGCGCGCGCGCCGCTGCGCCGGGATCGCGCGCACCGCCGCACGTCGGGCGCGCCACGGCCGCGCAACGACGGATCCTCGCAAGTCGGGCAAGAGTCTTGCGTGGGTGAGGGCTCCAGACGATGGAGAGCTCCCTCGAACGAGCCACCGGTCCGCTGCGCGGCATCCGCGTGCTCGACGCGACCACCATGCTC
>JAIEPK010000168.1 GCA_019749875.1 Candidatus Binatia bacterium
CAGCGGCAGCAGCGCACCGGCGCGCACGAAGAGCGGCAGCTCGTCGAGCGGCGCGGGCACCTCGACCTCGCGCCCGCCGTCGAGCACCGTCGCGCGCCCCTCGAGGTGGTACGCCCCGGTCGCCTCGTCGAACCCGATCGCACGCCAGAAGTCGATCCAGTCGCCGGCCGGCAGATAGGCGCGACGTGTGGTCGCGCCCGCCTCCAGCACCGGTGCCGCGAGCAGATCGGGGCCGAACAGGAGCTCGTCGTCGCGCGCCGCGGCGCGCGCATCGTTCGGATGGGCGAGCAGCAGGTGGCGCATGATGGGCAGGCCGCTCCGCTGGTACTCCTCGGCCGCCGCGGCGAGGTAGGGCTGCAGCTGGGTGCGCAGCTTCGCGTAGCGGCGCCAGTTCGCGATCTGCGCCGGATCGTCCACCTGCGGGCGCTCGTAGTCGGGCAGCGCGATGCCGTCGCGCTCGGTGCGCATGACGCCGGACACCGCACCGAGCTGCACCCAGCGCGCCAGCAGCTCGTCCGTCAAGCGCCGGCCGCGGAACGAGAAGAAGCCGCCGATGTCGGAGCCCCAGAGCCCGACGCCGGACAGGCCCATGCCGAGCCCGGCACGCAGCGCGGACTGCAGGCCGTCGTAGCCCCAGTCGGTGGTCGGGTCGCCGCCCCAGACGACCTGCGCGCAGCGCGCCGCTCCGGTCCAGCCGGAGCGCTGGAAGCGGACGATCGGCTTTCGCTGCTTGCGCGCGAAGTCCCACGCGGCGCAGTGATAGTCGACCACGTAGCGGTTGTGCGCCGCCGCGCCGACGCGACCGTCGTGGGGACGCGCGTCGAGCGGCGTGTACTCGCCGAAGTCCTCCATCCAGCCGTCGTGGCCGTCGGCGACGGCGTCGGCGAGCAGCTGCTGGAACGCACGACGTCCAGGCCCGAACGAGAAGTCGTACTGTCCGACGACGAACGGCCGCGTGGTGAAGTACGTGTAGAGGTACGGCTCCAGCGCGGGGTCGCGGAGCAGCGCACCGGTGCGCTCTGCGTGACGGAACGGCTCGGCGTAGCTCTCGCACAGCATCGGATTGAAGTAGGTCGTGACCGCGACCCCCTGCGCGTGCAGCGCTTCGACGCGCGCCGCCTCGCTGCTCCGGTCGCCGCCGCACGGCAGGTAGTGGAGGTACGTCTGCGCGACCGACACCGGCGCGTCGGCGGCACGCAGCGCCCTCAGCTGCGATACTTGACCATCGACCGAGCCGCCCGGCTGGTACCACGGTCCGAGCACCCAGGGCGCCGCATCGGCGACCGGCGGCTGGTGACCCGTCCACGCGGAGAAGCGTGCCAGCGCATCCGCCGGCGCCGGTCCGGCGAACACGACGAAGCGCAGCGCGCGCGGCGCCGGCAGCCGCGGCTCGCCGTCGGGCGCGCCGTGCACGGTGAAGCTCCAGGCGTCGCTGCGCTCGCTCCCGAGGCGGTGGTAGACCGTGTCGTCGTTCGCGACCAGGACGCCGTAGCCGCGGTTCGACACGATCCAGGGGATCGGGAAGTAGGTCGCATCGAGGCGGCGGCGGAAGCCCGGCGGCGGCAGGAGCGCGCCGATGCCGTCGTACTCGTCCTCGCGGTACGGACCGTCCGAGACGTAGCTCTCGACCTCCCGTCCACGGTGCTCCACCGCGTCGGCGCGCTCGCCGAGCCCGAAGAAGCGTTCACCGTCGTCCGTCCGCCAGGCGATGCCGAGCGCCTCGACGTCGGAGGTGGCACCGCGGATCTCCGCCGACAGCGCGATCACGCCGCTCGCCTCGGCCTCGACGCGAAGCTCGATCTGCCGCCCGGCCGGATCATCGGTGTCGAGCCGCAGCAGCGCCGGGCCGCGTGGCACCCGCTGCCGGACGCTCGCGACGCGCACCGCCTGCCGCCAGCCGGTCGCGTCGCGGAAGCCGAGCGTTCCGGTGCGGGCCGGATCGGCAGTGGGCGCGTCGCGGAGAAAGATGCCCGTCCCGTCGTCGAAGGCCAACGCGAACGGCTCGGCGGCGATGCGCAGCTCGAGCGAGCCCGACACGACGCGCGTCGCGTCCATGGGCGCACCAAGCGCTGCCGCCTCGGGCGCGGCGAGGGCGAGCACGAGGAGAATCCGCCCCCCTCCGGCCCGCACGAAGGAGAGCCCCGCGCGAGCACGCCGGGCCACGGTGGCGACCAGCGACGACGACATCCGGCGAATCATCGATGCCCCCGGTGGGGCACGCAAGAAGCATTTCGCCGCCCCGGACGTGCGACGACCGGCTGCGCGATGGCTTCCGGCCGAGGCCACACGGCGGAAGCCGCACCGGCCCCTTGCGAGGCGACCCCTCGCGGGCGACGCGGCGAACCGTTATGCAGTCGGCGGACCGGCCCACCCCCTCTTGAACGCCCGCCCCGTCCCGGCCCACGATGACACGCAGTCGCTGGCGCAGTTTCGTCGCGTGCTGCCGATGCTGCCGGAATGAAGAGCGGAGGGGAGAGGATGCAGGGGTGGTCGAGCGCATGGCGGACGGTCGTCGTCGGGATCGCGTTGCTCGCGACACCGGCCGGAGCGGCCTCGACCGACTGTCTCGGCGATGCGCCGGCCGCACTCGGTGACGCGCAGGCGATTCGCGACACCCGCACCTGGATCGACGCCGCCTGCCCGTGCGAGGACTTCGACGGCTCGGCGGACCACGACCGGCGCGCGTACAAGCGCTGCGCGAAGAGCGTCGTCACGTCGCTCGTCGACGCCGGTGCGCTGCGCGCGGCGTGCAGCGGCAAGGTCAAGCGCGTCACGTTCAAGTCGGTGTGCGGCTATGCGCGCAGCCGGAGCGCAACCGTCTGCACCCATGAGACGCTCGCGACCGGTGCCGTGACGTGCTCGATCGCGCTGCCCGGAACGGCGTGCCGCGACACCGCCGGTGTGGACGACGCGACGCGCTGCACGGGCTTCACGCACTGCATCGACGCGGCCGACACCAACGGCGACCTGCGCATCGCGGCGCCCGGCGACAGCGGCGGCTGCGCATCCACGCCGAGCCCGACCCCGCAGCCGACCTCCACACCAGCGCCGTACGCGACCGGCGTACTCGGCAAGCAGCTCTTCGACCTCGTCAATCAATATCGCGCGGCGAACGGCAAGCCGGCCCATCCGTACTCCCCCACCATGGGCATCACCGCAGCGGCGCACGTGTCCGATCTCGCACTGCACCCCGAGATCGACTCCGGCGTCTGCATTCCGCACAGCTGGTCGCGCTACGGCGGGCTCCTGTGGACCGGCTGCTGCTACACGATCGACGCCGCGCAGGCCGATTGCATGTGGAGCAAGCCGCGCCAGCTCAGCGCCGGACTCGGCCTGCAGCACTACAGCGGCAACGGCTACGAGATCGCGCTGCGGGCGTTCGACGGCGTCACGCCGCAGCAGGTGATCGAGGCGTTCGTCAACAGCCCGCCGCACCGTGCGGTGATGCTGAGCAGCGGCGGCTGGCAGTTCCTCGACGGCCATCCGGCGATGGGAGCGGCGATCCTCGGCAAGTACGCGGTGGTGTGGTTCGGCGACGCGACGGATCCGAACTGAGCGGCGCGGCAGCGTGGCGGCGTCCGGACGGGTCGCTGGTCGCGCCACCGTCCGGAGAGGCACGGGTCCTGCACCACCGCCGCTCATCCTGCTCGCTCGGCGCGCGACCGGTGTGATAGGAGGCGCGCTTCCGCGAGCGTCGCCGTGTCCCCTTCCCAGCGCACAACCTCTCCCGCCTCGCACCCCGGCCTCGGGCTGCTCGGACTCTGCTTCTTCCTGTCCGGCATGGGGAGCCTCGCGCTCGAGGTGGTGTGGACGCGGCAGCTCCGGCTGATTTTTGGCTCGACCACGCTCGCCGCGAGCACGATCCTGGTCGCGTACATGCTCGGGCTCGGGGTGGGCGGCCTGCTCGGCGGACGCATCGCCGGGCGACTGCGCGACGGCGTGCGCGCGTACGGCTGGATCGAGGTGGCGATCGGGGTCTACGCGCTCGCCGTGCCGTGGCTGCTGCTGCTCGTCCCGCAGCTCGATCGGACGGTCCTCGCCGGACTCTCGTTCTGGCCGGCCGCGCTGTGCCGCTTCCTGGTCGCGCTGCTCCTGCTGCTGATCCCGACGGTCCTGATGGGGGCGACGCTGCCGATCCTGGTGGCGGCGCTGGTGCGTCGCCTGCCGCTCGTCGCAGGCGGCACCGGGCTGCTGTACGGCCTCAACACCTTCGGCGCCGTTGCCGGCGTGTTCCTCGCGACCTTCGTTCTCTTTCCGACGGTCGGCCTGGCACGGACCAACATGCTCGGCGCGCTGCTCGACGTCGCGGTCGGCGTGATCGCGCTGACGGTGCTGTCACGCCGCGTCGCTGCGTGGCACGACGATGCAGCGGTCGGCGAGACTGCGTCGTCGCGCGTGCGCACGGTGGAAGCGCCGCCGATCGCCTTGCTGCTCGGCACGTACGCGACCGTCGGCTTCACGGCGCTGCTCTACGAGGTGGCGTGGACGCGTGCGCTGGCAGTCGTTCTCGGCTCGTCGATCTACGCCTTCTCCTCGATGCTCGGCTCGTTCCTGACCGGCATCGCGGCCGGCAGCCTGCTGTTCCGACGCTGGATCGACCGCACGACGCGACCGGTGGCCCTGCTGCAGGCAGGGCTCGTCGCCCTCGCGGCACTCGGTCTCGCGACGACGCTGGCCCTCCCCCACCTGCCCGACCTGCTGCTCGCATGGATGCTGCGCGAAGGCCTCGGCTCGACCGGGATCACGATCGCGCAGATCGGGCTGTCGATGCTCGCCATGCTGCCGCCGACGCTCATCCTCGGTGGCTTGTTCCCGCTGGTGACGCGCCTCACGGCGCACGGCACCGGCGATGCGGGCGACGCCGTCGGCAAGGTGTACTTCGCCAACACGCTGGGCTCCGCGTCGGGCGCGTTCGCGACCGGCTTTCTCCTGATCCCGCGACTCGGGCTGCGCGACACGCTGGCGCTCGGCGCGGTCGTCAACCTGGTCGTCACCGGCATCCTGCTGCTCGTCACGCGGCGCGAGCGCCAGAGCGCGATCCCGGCCGTGTGCGCCTTCGCCGCGGCAGCCGCGCTGTGCGTGATCCCGATCCCGTTCGACCGCATGGCGCTCACGCGCGGCGTCTTCCGCAGCCCGGAGAGCGTGCTCGACTTCGGGCTGCCGTTCCTGCCGCTCGACGGCATCCAGGCGAACGAGCTGCTGTACTACCGCGACGGGCTCAACTCGACGGTGTCCGTCGAGCGCGACGGCGCGGTCACCATGCTGCGCGTCAATGGCAAGATCGATGCGTCGGACTTCGGCGACATGCCGACCCAGGTCCTGCTCGGGCAGCTGCCGCTGCTGTTCGGGCCGCCGGCGAAGAAGGTTCTGGTCATCGGCTACGCATCGGGGGTGACCACCGGCTCGGTCGCGCGCCACCGCGAGGTGGAGCGCATCGACGCGGTCGAGATCGAGCCCGCGATCGTCGAAGCGTCGCACTTCTTCGACCGCCAGAGCGGGCGGCCGCTCGACGATCCACGCGTCCATCTCGTCCTCGACGACGCACGCGCCCATCTCGCACGGACGAGTGAGCGCTACGACGTCATCATCTCGGAGCCGTCGAATCCGTGGATGAGCGGCGTGTCCAACCTGTTCACGCGCGAGTTCTTCCGCATCGCGCACGGCGCGCTCGCGCCGGGCGGACGGCTCCTGCAGTGGGTGCAGCTGTACTCGCTCGAGCCGCAGGCGCTGGCCTCGATCCTCGCCGCGGTGCGCGGCGAGTTCGGCTACGTCTACGCCTTCGCGCACGCGCAGAACAGCCCGGACATGCTGCTACTCGCCACCGATCGCCCGCTGAGCCGCGACGATCTGCCGCGCTGGGAGAAGCTCGATCCGGCGGTGCAGGCGGATCTGCAGCGCGTGGGGAGCTTCTCGACGGAGGATCTCTGGAGCCTGCTGCGCCTGCTGCCCGACCAGATCGAGCAGCTCGCCGCACGAGCGGATGCGGTCAACTCGGACGACAATCTGCGCATCGAGCTCGACACGCCGCGCATGCTGCACGTCGAGACGGTGCTGCCGAACTGGGCGGCGTTCGTGGAGCTCTCGCCGAAGGGACCGCTGCCGCTCCTCGAGCAGCTGGGCGAGCCGCTCGACAAGGACCGGCTCGGACGCCTCGCGCTCTCGTCGATGCAGAGGCGCGCGTCGAGAGAGGTCGCCACGGCACTCCTCGAGCCCGCGGTGGCACGCGGCCGTAGCGGGCCCGCGATCGCCGCCGCGGTGCTCATCGCACGCGATCTCGACGAGCAGGGGAAGCTCCGCTTGGACGATCAGCTCGCCTCGCTCGACGAGGCGGTCGAGCTCGCACCACACGACGTGGACGTCCTCGTCCTGCGCGGTGAGATCGCGCTCGAGGCCGAGCGTCCCGCGGACGCCCTCACCAGCGCCGACGCCGCTCTCGCCGCCCGCCCCGGGGATCTGCGTGCCGCAGCCGTGCGCGCGCGCGCCCTGGCGGCACTCGAGCGCTTCGAGGAAGCGCGCACACAGCTCGCACCACTGCTGCAGTCGCCGATGACGAGCTTCGACCCCGAGCTGCTGCAGCTCGCGGCCCGACTCGAGGCGGCCACGGGCCGCGACGCGGAAGCGGTGCGCGCGCTGCGCGCGTATCTGCACGACGACAACGCGAACTGGATCGAGGGGTGGATGCTGCTGGCCGAGAGCGAGCGCCGCCTCGGGCACGACGCCCAGGCGGCCGCCGCGACGGAGAATGCCGACCGCACCGCGCGCAACCAGGCGATCCTGCTGCACCGTCAAGCACGTGCCGCGGCCTGGCACGGCGACGACGAGCGCAGCGCGCAGCTGCTCGACATGGCCCTGATGCTCGCCCCCGACGACGCGGCGGCACGCGCGGAGCGCGCTGCCCTCGGCACGGCCGCGGACCGCCCCTAGTGCACCGCCGTGCCCCTGGGCAAGCCCTCCGCGGTGTGGTTCGCTGCGCGACACGTGCGAACGGACCCGAACGATCGCTCCGACGGCAGCGCGGGATCGGCGCGTGTGCCCACCGGACCAAGACGCCGCCGCGCTCGCCGCACGCGCGCATGAGCAAGGCGTTCACGAAGGAGTCCGACGCCGCGGACGACGACCTCGACCGCGAGGAGGACGCCGGCATCCCGGGCGGGTTCACGAACTACATCACGCCCGCCGGACACAAGCGCCTGAGCGACGAGCTCGATCGCCTGTGGAAGGTCGACCGGCCGAAGCTGGTCGAGACCATCGCCTGGGCAGCCGGCAACGGCGATCGCTCGGAAAACGGCGACTACATCTACGGCAAGAAGAAGCTGCGCGAGATCGACCGCCGGATCCGCTTCCTCGGCAAGCGTCTCGACAGCGCCGTCGTCGTCGACAACGCGGGCAAGGCGCACCAGCAGGTCTTCTTCGGTGCGACGGTCACGGTCCTCGACGAGGAGGGCCACGAGCGCACCGTGAGCATCGTCGGCGTGGACGAGCTCGATCCGGCACGCGGCCGCGTGTCGTGGATCTCACCGATCGCGACCGCGTTGCTCAAGGCGAGCGTCGGCGACGTGGTGACGCTCAAGACGCCGCGCGCCACCGAGGAGCTCGAGATCGTGGACATCCGCTACGATCCGCTGCCGTGACGGAGCACGCACGGGCGTCGCATGCCGCGGATGCTTGACGCGTCACGCGCGCGGTGGGCGGTCGCTCGCGATGCGACACGGCGTCGCGCGCCGAGCGACGCCGCGACACGCGCGACCGCTACGCCATCGCCGGCTCGCCCTCGATGACGACCACCGCATCGGGAATCGGCCCGCTCTTCGGAAACGCCGTTCCCATCTTCGTCTTCATCGCCTCGATGATGGCGATCACGCGGCTGCGGCTGTCGGCGAGGTTGATCCGTGAATCGGCGTCTTTCAGGCCGGTCGCCGGATTGATGCAGCCGATGCTGGAAACGTAGCCGGGTGCGTGGTGCGCGGGGTGGATCAGGATCCAGGTCCGCTTGCCGGTGTCGAGCAGGAGTAGGCCGGGCAACGGCTTCCCGGACGCGGCGTAGCCGTACGTCTTGTAGTTGGTGCCGTCGTGGACGGACAGCGGGTAACGGCCGGCGGCGATGCGCAGGTGGCGATCGACGCCGTTCGCGGTGTTGTCGCCCGGGCCGCCGCGCTCCGCCATCTGTCCGTCGAGGTCGAGGAGCGGCGCGCCGTTCCAGTAGCACTGGTACTCGGCGATCGTCCGAGCGTACTTGACGCCGGCCCGCTGCTCCTCACGCACGCGCCGGATGTGGACGCAGAAGCCCTTGCTCGGAATCGTGGCGGCTGCCGCAGGAGCGGTCACGGCGGTCGTCGATGCGACGGCGGCCGCCGCGACGGCGGCTCCGGGCAGGCGGCTCTTCCAGCGGCTCAGATACGGCGTCGGATCGATCAGGTCCTTGCGCCGCAAAAACGGCCGACCGCTCGGCGCGATCGCGCCGGCGGCGGCCGGAACCGTCAATGGCCCGTGCGCGCTCTTGTCGTAGAGCTCCAGGTGCAGCATGTCGCTCGCGACGGCGATCCCCTGCAGGTGCCCGACGCGCGCGATCGGCTGACCGGCGCGGACGCCGTCGCCTTCCCGGACGAAGGTGTCGCCGCGGATCTCGCCGTAGCGGGCGAGGAACTTGCCGTGGTCCACCTCCAGCGCGAACGTCTTGGCGTAGAACTCCACCGGTCCGCGCACGACGGTACCGTCGGCCACCGCGTGAATGACCGTGCCCTCCGGGGCGTAGAGGTCGCAGGCCGCGTGCGCGCGGTTGCCCGACCGGTCGGCTCCGAACGCCCTCGCGCCCTTCGTCCAGTCCGCGGTCGGGACGAACGCCAGCGGAAAGGATTCCTCCTCCTTCCCGCTCGCCGCGGCGCTCGGCAAAGCCGTGCCATCGACGACCGCGACCAGCTCGCGCCAGGTTCGTCCGCCGACCTCGATCAGTCCGTCCGGCTTGGCGAGGAAGCGCCCCTGGAAGGCGACGATCGCACGCACCGTGTCGGACTTCCCGGGCTTCGCGGCGACGCTGCCGTCGATGCTTCCCGGATCGAAGCGCGCATCGCCGAGGATCATCGCGGCGCTGCGCAGCATCGACTGGACGGTCTCGACGTCCGCCGCGGCGTTCCGCGCCCCTTTGTCGGCCCGGCCGACCGAGCCGGAGATCGTCCAGCCCTTCGCCTTGGCGTCGGCTGTCGTCGCGAGCAGCGCCGACGGTCCCGTCCCGTGCTTGGTGATCCCGGGCTCGACCAGCTCCAGACCCGCATCGAGCTCGGCCACCGGCACCACGAAGCCGCCGCCGACCTCGTAGGCCGCCATCGCCGCGAACAGCGCCCGCAGCTGGCCGAGATCGTCGACGGTCTTGTCGTCGCGGAACAGCGCGAGCTTCTGCGTCTGGGAGATGCCCATGCGCTGCGCGACGAAGAGCGCGTACTGCGACGGCTCGTTGTGCGGATTGCCCGGCTGCGAGCCGATGGTGTCGGTCGCCGGCGCCCAGCGCGACAGGATCGCGAGGATGGTGCGCCGATCGTGCTTCAGGAAGTAGGTGCGCAGCAGCAGGAGCCCGGCGCGGATGCCGTAGACCGGGTCGCTGAAGACGGCGTGTCCTTTGGGGTCGGTCTTCGACGGCTTGCCGCCGACGTCCATCCAGGGGTCGTCGCCGTTCTTGACGTTCAGGTAGTTCTTGTTCTTGATGGCGACTGGCGGCATGGTCCCTCGCTGTCCGCAGGATGAAGGCGCGGTCTACGCCGCCGTCGCGCCGCCCTCAAGCTGTCGCAGCCGCGTCGCGCCTGCTCCATCGGGCGACATCGAGGCTTCCCGGGGCTTCGCCGCCCCTGCCATGACCTGCGAAAGCATCCCGACCGCGGATTCGCGCGGCTGGGAAGCCGGCGCCGATCCGACGGGCCTTTCTCGCCGGTCCCTGCCTTGCAACGGTCCGGTGGCATGGCCACACCGGATCGCCGCCGTCTGCTGCGTCAGGTTCTGACGCGGCCGCACCGCTACCGCCGCGTGCGAGCGATCACGATGGGCATCACGCTGGCGATCCTCTTCGGCGTGCCGCTGCTCGGCCTCGCACGCCTGGACCTCTTCGGAGACGCGCACCGGGCGCTGCTGCGACCGGTCGACTTCGCGCACGGCCTGACGGCGGTGCTGGCGGCGATCGTCGCCTTCTACGTCGTGACGTTCACCATCAACATGCCGGCGGGCCGCATGTTCTGCGGCTTCGGGTGTCCGGTCGGACAGCTGTCCCGCTTCGCGGACGCGATCGACGCGTTTCCCAACGATCCGCTGCGCCGCCGGCGCGGCTGGCTCGAGCTCGGGGGCTTCGCGCTGGTGCTGTCCCTCGCAGTCACGCTGTGGTGGACGGCGCCCGCCTCGGTCCTCGCCTGGCCGGCGGCCGCCTTCGCGATGTCGGCCGTATCGACGGTGGCGGCCGCCGCCGTGCTGCACGGCCGCCGCTGGCGGTGGGGCTTCTGCCGCGGCTTCTGCCCGATCGGCCTCTACTACTCGGTGGTCGAGACCGGAGCGCCGTTCGGCATCGACTTCGATTCCGCCGGCGCGTGCATCGACTGCGGGGCCTGCGACACGATCTGTCCGGTCCATCTCGAGCCGCGCACACTCGAGGCCGAGGTTCCCGCGCCCGGCGGTCTCGCCTTCGACGGCTTGCCGGGGCTGAACCACTGCCTGCACTGCGGGCTGTGCGTCGAGGTCTGCGAGCTCGTGACCCAGAAGCAGCCGGGCCGCCCGGCGATGGGCCTGCGTCGCCTGCACCGGAAGCCGCGCCGCCTCGACCGACGGTCCGACGTGCCCGCGGTCGGCAACGAGCCGACCGCATAGGCGGCGCACGGCTCGGTGTCGGCGCTCGTCTCGTCGTCCGGTCGAGCGGTGTGCGAGAACACCGTTCGCGCCCGCAGCCCGGCGCCCTGGGCCGCCGCATGGCCGTGCCGATCGACGTCGGAGAGAAGAGAAGGCCCAAGGAGCATCGCTCCAGAGGTGTTCGCCGGTCGCGGGGCGGTTTGGACCGATGCGCCGGTAGCGGCCTCGCTTCTCCAGTGTTTCGCGAAGCCGCGACCGTGGTGTCGCGGATATCGCCGATCGCGACCGCCGGAACCCGCCGCGCAGAGCGCACGGAACCTGCAAGGCAGTCTGCCACGTGAGCCCGAGCGCGTCACGCCACGACGACTTTGTGTTTTGACAGCAGCGGGCGCCGCCCGTAGTCTCGCCGCTCCGCCGACTTCTTCGCACCGGTCGGCGCGGTCGACCTGGAAGGACGGTGTCCGTGATCAAACCTGCTTTGGCCTGGCTCCTCGCTGGCCTCCTCGCGATCGCGGCGCCCGCCGCCGCAGCCGACGCCCCCGCGCAGCTCGCCAGGTGTCAGACGACGATCGCCAGCGCGAGCACGCGCTACCTGAGCGGCGTGCGTCAAGCCGTGACGCCGTGCCTGAAGCTGATCTCGAAGAGCGTCGTCGCCGGCGGCTCCTCGACGAGCGCCGCCGCGGCCACCGCCGCGGACGCCTGCGTCAAGGGCTTCGGCAAGCTGAAGAACACGGCGAAGCCGAAGGCACAGCTCGCCGACCAGCTCGACGCCGCCCTCGGCAAGGCGTGCGATCCGGCGGTGAACCCGGGCCTGCTGTTCGCCGCCACGGACACCGTCACGGTCGGCGCGACGACGCTGAGTGCCGCGAACCTCGGCGCCTTCTGCCGCAACGCCGGCGGCAACGGGACGATCGCCAGCTTCGCGGACTGGAAGAGCTGCCTGCGCACCCTGACCGACTGTCAGGCGCACCAGTCGATCCTGCTGCAGTGGCCGCGCGCGGTGGAATACCTGCAGGCGCTCGAGCCCGCCATCGCGTCCCTGCCACCCACCCCGGCGACGACCGACGCGCTCGCGGCGGTGACCGCCTTCGCGAAGGGGCTCGCGCAGCCGGAGTGCGACGTGCCGAGCGGACTCCTCGTCACCGGGCAGCAGGGCCTGATCAGGCTGCAGGACGAGGACTCGATCTGGCGCGCGGGGGTGCCGTTCCAGTACGCGGACAACGGCGACGGCACGATCAGCGACCGCGTCACCGGCCTCGTGTGGGAGAAGCTCGACCGCGCGGGCGGCGTGCACGACGTGGGCGTCACCGGAAGCTGGTCCGCGGCGCTCGCCAAGGTCGCGCAGCTGAACCAGAGCGCGTTCGCCGGTCACACCGACTGGCGCGTGCCGAACCGCCGCGAGCTGCTCAGCCTGGTGGACTATGGCTCGCTCGGCCCCAGCGTCCAGCCGGCCTTCAACAGCGCGTGCGCCTCCGGCTGCCCGGCGACCGACTGCAGCTGCACGGCGGCGAGCGCGTACTGGTCGTCGAGCGCATACGTGCCCGACGCCACGCGCAAGTGGATCGTGTCGTTCAGCGACGGCTCGACCTCGACCGACGCCAAGCAGAGCGCACATGGTCTCCGCGCGGTGCGCGGCGGCCAGACGCAGACGGGGGTGACGCCGTGACGCGCGCATTCCGGACGATGATTCTCGTCGCGCTGGCGCTGCTCGCCGGAGCGCGGCGCAGCGACGCGGACGCCGCGAAGAACCTGAACGCATGTCAGATCGCGGTCGCGTCCGCCGCGACGACCTACATCAAGGCCACGACCAAGGCCCTCGGCACGTGCCTCGACGCGATTTCGAGCGAGGTGATCGGCAAGGGCAGCAGTACCGCCGCCGCGGCGACCGCGGCGGCGCCGACGTGCTCGACGGCGCTGGCGGCCTTCACGAACACCGCGTCGCCGCAGCAGCAGCTGGCCAGCAAGTTCGACGCGAAGGTCGCGGCGAAGTGCGATCCCGCCGCACATCCGAAGCTCGGCTTCAGCGACGCGGACACGTACACCGTCGGCACGACGACGCTCGGCGCCGCCAATCTCGCCTCGACCTGCCGCGCGTTCGGCGGCAACGGCACCATCGACAGCTTCGCCGCCTGGCGCGACTGCCTGCGCGCCGCGACCGAGTGCGAGGCGCGTCAGGCGATCGCCGTGCAGTGGCCGCGCGCGCTCGAGTCCTTCGCGGCGCTCGAGACCGCGCTCGCGGCTCTGCCGCCGTCGGCGAAGACCGCCGACGCGCTCGCGGCGCTCACGACCATCGACGCGGCCATCGAGGGCGCCACCGACGACGACCGACCCGAGCTGACGTGCGGCGTGCCGCCGGGCCTCGTCGCGACCGGACAGAAGCAGTGCGACCAGGGCAACGGCACGATGGGCGCGTGCCCCCCGGGCGACGGCGGTCAGGACGGCGCCGTGCGGGCCGGAGTTCCGCTCCGCTACTCCGACAACGGCGACGGCACGATCACCGACCGCAGCACCGGCCTCATGTGGGCGAAGCTCGACGACTCCGGCGGGACCCTCGGCGTCGACCGGCAGGCCCTCGCGCTCTCCGCGGTTGCTCTGCGCGTCGGAAGCAGCGCCAATCCGTACTTCCCGAACGTCGGCGGCTACGGCG
This sequence comes from Candidatus Binatia bacterium, assembly GCA_019749875.1. Classification (GTDB taxonomy): domain Bacteria; phylum Desulfobacterota; class Binatia; order UBA12015; family UBA12015; genus VGTK01. The sequence continues at coordinate 13,466 of JAIEPK010000168.1, forward strand.
ACTGGCGCGCACCGAACATTCGCGAGCTCGAGAGCCTCGTGGATCTCGACCGGCAGAACCCCGCCATCGATCCCGTCTTCGACCACGACTGCGTGCCCGACTGCACCGTCGATCAGTGCAGCTGCACGCGGCCGGCCGTCTACGTGTCGTCGACCGAGAGCGCCGACGGCGCCTTCTGGGCGGTTTCCTTCGCCGACGGATCGATGGTGAAGCAGGACCTGCTGGAAACCAATGTGCGAGTTCGCCCGGTGCGTGGCGGCCGGCTGAACCCGCTCTTCACGCCCGGCGTTCCGGCGGCCATCGCGTTCGACCTCAGCATCCGACATCCGTGGAAGAGCTCGTGCGTCCCGATGATCCTCGAAGGGCTGGACCCCACTGCCGGATTCACACTCGGCAACGGCACCACGTGCGCAGGCCTGAAATTCGCCAGCGTTCCGAACTACGGATTCATCACCCAATTCACCGACAACTCCTGCCTCTTCAACCTCCCTCCGGGGACGGTGGACATCACTCCCGAAGACTGGTTCCACCTCCAGGCCACCTACTGCTACATCCCGTTCTCGGAGACGTTTACCGGCTCCGATTCGTTCACGTACCAGATCCTCGATTCCTCCGGGGTCGCCAGCAACGTCGCCACGGTGACCATCGAGATCTTCGAGAACTGATCGCCAGGCCGGGGCCGGGACGTCGCTCGCCGACGGCGCGCTGCGTGCGCGCCGTCACGGATTGCGCTCCGGCAGCCCGAGCCGTCGCGGCGCCAGCCCCAGCAGCGTCGGGAGCGCCTGCGCGAAGGCGACGTCACCCGGAGAGCGCGGATCGCTCGTCAACGCGTGCATCGACGTGACGCCGATCAGACGCCCGCCGGTGTCGTAGAGCCCGCCGCCGCTGTCCCCGGGCAGTACGGGCACGGTGGTCTGCAGCAGCTCGAACGCGAAGCCGTCCTGCTCCACGTCACGGATCCGTGCGAGCGTTCCGTCCGAGCGCACCCACCGGCCGTCGCCCGGGTTGCCGATGGCGAACAGCGCGGCGCCGGCCGCGGGCCGCGCGCTCGCGTCCCAGGGTGCCTCGCGCACCTGTTTCCCGGCAACCGGTGCGAACACGATCGCGAGGTCGATGCCGTGCGGCGCGAGCCACTCGACGCGTGCGGTCGCGCGCGTCCCGTCGATGGTCGTGACGCTCACGGCCGTCGGCGTGCGCACATCGGGCGGCTGCTCGACGCGCGGGAAGCCCGGATTCACCACGTGCTGCGCGGTGGCGATCAGCGCCCGGCCATGGCGCAGGCGGAGAACGACGCCCGAGGCGAACGCGGCGCGGCCTCCGGGTCGCACGGACTCGATCAGCACGCCGGCGCGCATCGCGCGTGCGACCGGCGCAGGCTGTCCGTCGGCGGGGCTCGCGCCGGGGTCGCGCTTCGCCTCTGCGACGGGCGCGGCGTCGCTGCTTGACGCAAGCGAGGGGCTCGGCAGCAGCTGGAGCAACGCCAGCATCAGGATCGACGTTGCACTCCGCGGCCGCACGAGGCGGACTCGCGACGGGCGACGGTCGCGGGTCGAACGCACCCGCTCGAGAGGAGACCGGCGCATTCGCCCCACATCGGTGTATCCCACGGTGCGACGGATACCGGATGCATCCCACCATCGTCACGTCGTGATCCGAGGAAACTGCGCGAGGAGGATCCCCGACCGCGGGAAGGGGCACTAATTTTTAGCCATGACCTCGCGCCGGTCCCGGCCTTGCCCTTGCAATGTCAGGGACATTGCAGCCCGGGCCGCAGACGCCTGCGGCCCCTCACCCTGGCGCAGTCGCACCGCTACCTCCGTGCTCGCTCGAGCACCATGTCCATCACGCTCGCGATCCTGTTCGGCGTGCCCCTGATCGGTCTCGCCGTGCGTGACTTTGGGGCCACGCGCACCGCGCGCCGGGCCGCCCCGCGATGGGCCTCCGTCGAATGCACCGGCAGGCGCGTCGCGTCGTCCGACCGGCCGACGTGCCGGCGTTCGGGACGGAGCCGGCGCCGTAGCGCGGCGCCGGCCAGAACGAGAGCGGCCCCCGGGGCGTTTGCACCGGGGGCCGCTCTCGCTCGCGAACGCTCTGGCGTGCCGTCAGTTCGCTGCTTGCGCCGTACCGTCGGCACTCATTCCGTGCGCCATGTGCTGGTCGGCGGAGCAGCCCATGATGCTCGGAACCGCAGGCTCGCTCCACGTCGAGCGACCGTTCGCATCGAGTCCGGTCACCGCCTGCGCACGCGCGACGCCGTCGCTCGACGAGCCCGCCGCCGGGTCGATGTAGAAGGTCCCGAACATGATGAACATCTCGTTCTCGGTGCTCTCGCCCCCGGTGATGCGGCAGGCGTCGCAGTCGCCATCGCCGGCGCCCGGCGACGAGTCGCAGGTCGCGTCGTCGTCCGCGCCGTCGCAGGCAGCACCGATCTTGCCGGCGACGCACGCGATCGGCTTGCAGCGACCGATCGTCTGCGAAGCGCTCACCGGCACGCGCGAGGCGCGCGTGACGAACTCCGGATCGGGCGATCCGTCCGGCTTGACGCCGTTGTTGTACAGCGAGCAGTAGCGCAGCGTGCGATCTTTTGCGTCGGGCGAGTCGAAGGCGAGCGGCGGATCGTACTGCTGGCGCACCGGGTCGTTGTAGACGAAGCTCTCGTAGATCCGGTTCCCGTCCGGCAGATCGACGGTGAAGTGCTTGCCGCGCTTGTGCGTGTGCGACGTCACCTCGAACAGGCGCGCGCCCTGCGGCAGGACGTGGTCGTTGCACACCGTCTGCTCGGTGTACGGCGCCGCGTTCGCCGCGAAGATCCGCGACGCGTCGAAGATGCTGTTGACGGGATACCTCTGCTCGGTCGCGAACAGGTAGTTCAGGCGGCCGTTCATGATCGTGTCTTCTTCGGTGAGATTGAAGGCGTGCGAGTTCCAGTAGATCACGCCCTTCATCGGCAGCTGCGCGAACACGCCGTCGCGGAAGACGTTGTACGCCTGCGCCTGCTGCGCGCCGCCGACCGGGATCGCGCGGCCGTTGCCGGGACCGTAGCCGATGCACGCGAAGGTCGACTTGGGCTCGCTGGCGCAGAAGCCGCTGCCGCAGAACGCGAGGTCCGTCGGCTCGCAGGTCTCGCCGTCGTGCTCGCCGCCGGCGCACTTCCACTCGCCGAACGACGGGTCGTGCACGTCGACGCCGCCCGCGCTGAAGTTCTCGCTCGGGTAGTAGAGGATCAGGTGGTGGCTCTGCGGATCTTGCCGCAGCTCGAAGCCCTTGAAGCGGAACATGCCGTTGTTCTGGAAGTCCGCCGGCACCTGCTGGCTGATGTCGTAGTAGGTCGCGAAGCAGTACTCGTGCTCGCTCTTCTTCTCGAGGTGCCACTGCGGCATCACGAACTGCACGCCTTCGTTCGGCGCCGGCGGATCGAGCGGCTCGATGGTGATCGGCTTGGGCGCCGGCAGGCACGCGTCGAGCAGCGTCTCGGTGCCGCCGACCGTCCCGGTCTCCGGCGCACCCGCGTAGATCCACAGGCGCAGCGCCTCGAGCTCGTTGGCCGTCAGCGGCTCGAGGCCGCTCGGCATCGGCGAGCCCGCGATCTCGTAGCTGCCCGGGTCGGTCTTCGCCGACACCTTCATGAACAGGTAGCTGCGCGTCCGGTCGCCGGGCGTGATGTACGGGAAGCGGCTGCTCCGCGACGGCTTCTCGAAGATGTTCTGGTAGGCGACGTCCGGCGACAGATCGAGACCGTTCGTCGTGCCGCTGCCGTGACAGACCTGCTGCGTGCAGCCGCGCTTCTCGAAGATGACCTTCTGGATCGCTTCGAACGTGCTCTCGAACGCCGGCGCGTTCTCGCACGACGGTGTGCCGGGATCCGGGGGTGGGGTGGTCGAACCGCCATCACCGCCGCCCCCTCCACCGCCACAGGCCGCGACCAGGGTCGCGACGCCCAGGACGACGACGACGTTCCGAAGGGAGCGCACGGAGCGGTTCAGCATGGTTGGTCCTCTCACCGACCCTCGCTCGGCCGGTTCCCCGGATGGACGCCCGAGGGTGGCGCGATTCTCGTCACGCCCCGGGCAGCACGCAACCGTCGATCGGCGCGGAATGCCTCTCCGGACGAAACCGCCGCCCGAACGGTCGGGTCGGACCGCACAGGACTGCTCGCGGTGGACCCGTCGATGACGGCCGACGTGGGGGCACGCATTGACGAAGCGCATCGAGCCCGCGGAGGGCACCCGTCGCCGTCCGAGAGGAGGCTGCGGACCGAGCGCGCTGCGTCATGCACTTCCGAGAAAGCCATTTCGCGACAGGATCGCGAGGAAAGCCAGATTTTTGCTTGCAAGCTCGAGCTTCTGGCGCGATGAGGACACACGCAGCTGCGGCGACCGTGGATTGCCGGGTCTCGTGCTGGTCGAGCGCGGTTCTCGGCTGGGGACCACGGTCGCAAGTCGTTCAACGGAGGAGAACACAAGATGATGAAGCGAATTCTCGGCACCGCCGCCGCGATCGCGCTGGCGCTGTCCGCGTCGGCAGCCTTCGCCGGCACGTACGTCAGCGGCCCGCTCCCGACCGAGTTCGGGGGCGGCTACGTTCCGCCCGATCCCGCGATCCTCAAGAACGTACAGAAGGCGTCCAAGGAAGGTGCGAAGCTCGCCGCCTCGGTGGAGAAGTGCTACTCGAAGGGCGCCGCGAACTACTCGAAGGGCAAGGCGACCGGAGTGGAGACCTGCCTGAACGATCTCGATAAGGGAGTGCTCATCAAGTACGCGGCGAAGATCCAGAGCATCAACCAGAAGGCGCCCGGCCTGCCGCCCTGCCACAATTACGTCGGCGATGGCCTGCTGATCGCGGGTCTCGTCAAGGGCTTCAACGGCTCGACGTACTGCCAGTCGCCGAGCGGCGCGTTCGTGGACGGGCCCGCGAGCCTCTGATCTGAATCCGCACACGGGCGCGTGATGACGATCACGCTGCCCTGCTCGACCCGGAGGGGTCCCGGTGCAAGCCGGGGCCCCTTCGTCATTCCCGCACTGCGCTCGCTGCGCACGGAGCCCGCGGCGCTCGCGCGCGATCCGCGGGCTCGAGCATCTCGGCGCCGCGGACGTCAGGCCGCGGCGCGACGCTCCGCTTCCTGCTCGTCACGCACAAAAACGCCGCGCAGCAGCAGGACCACGACGCCGACGCTGATGCCCGAGTCGGCGACGTTGAAGGCCGGCCAGTAGTAGTCCTTCCAGTGTGCGAGCGCGAAGTCGATCACCTCGCCGTAGGCCACGCGGTCGATCAGGTTGCCGATCGCGCCGCCGAGGACGAGCCCGCACGCGACCAGGACCGACTTCTGCGAGGCCGGCGTCTGGCGGACGAAGAACGCGATCGCACCGCCCGCGAGTACGAAGACCAGCGTGAAGAACGGCACCCGAAACGCCGACGAGTGATCCGCGAACAAGCTGAACGCGGCGCCGGGGTTGCGCACGTAGGTCAGGTCGAACCACGAGAAGATCGTGATCGTCTGATGGAGGCGCATGGTGCTCGCGACCCACAGCTTGGTGAGCTGATCGAGCACGATCACCACCGCCGCGACCACACCGACCAGGGCGTACTTGCCGCCTTCGCTCATGAGGCCTCCGCGTGCCCGATGCGGCCGAGCACGTCGGCGCAGCGGCCGCACGCGCCGGGGTATGCCGCCACGCTGCCGACGTCGAGGCGGTAGTTCCAGCAGCGCGTGCACTTCTCGCCGCGCGCGGCCGCGACCTCGATGCCGAGCCCCGGCAGCACCGGGCTCTCGGGCAGCGGTCCGTCCACGAGCTCGACCTCCGAGACGATGAACAGCTCGGCGAGCCGGTCGGCGCGCTCGCGCAAGAGCGGCGCGATGTCCGCCGGCGGCGCGAGCGTCACGCGCGCCTCGAGCGACTGGCCGATGCGTCCCGCTTGACGCTCGACCTCGAGCGCCTTGGTCACCGCCGAGCGCACCGCGAGCAGCTTCTCGAAGCGCTGCGCGAGCGCGTCGTCGAGCCACTCGTCGCGCACGGCCGGGAAGTCGGACAGCAGCACGCTGTCGGTGCCGCCGCCGCCCGGCAGCGCGTGCCAGATGTCCTCGGCGAGGAAGGTCAGGATCGGAGCGAGCATGCCCGCGAGCGCACGCACGATCTCGTACATCGCGGTCTGCGCCGCGCGGCGGCCGGGATCGTCGGGCGCACTGCAGTAGGCGCGGTCCTTGACGACGTCGAGGTAGAGCGCGCTCAGGTCCACCGCGCAGAAGTTGTTCAGCAGGTGATAAACTGCATGGAACTCGTACGCCTCGTAGCCGTCGCGTGCGCGCTGCACGACGCGCGCGAGGCGGTCGAGGGCATGGCGCTCCAGCTCCGGCAGCTCGGCGTACGGCACGGCATCGCGCTGCGCATCGAAGTCGCCGAGGTTGCCGAGCAGGAAGCGGGCGGTGTTGCGCAGGCGGCGGTACGACTCGACCAGGTGGCCGAGGATCTCCTTCGAGAGCTTGACGTCGCCGCGATAGTCCTCGGCCGCGACCCAGAGGCGCAGCACGTCGGCGCCCGAGTCCTTCATGATCGCGTCGGGCGACATCGCGTTGCCGCCCGACTTCGACATCTTCTTGCCCTGGCCGTCGAGGATGAAGCCGTGCGTCAAGCAAGCGATGTACGGCGCGTTGCCGCGCGTCGCGACCGACGTCAGGATCGAGGTATGGAACCAGCCGCGGTGCTGGTCGGAGCCCTCGAGGTAGAGGTCGGCGGGGGCGCGCAGCTCGGGACGGCGCTCGAGCACCGCCGCGTGGCTCACGCCCGAGTCGAACCACACGTCGAGGATGTCGGTCTCCTTTCGCAGCTCGTGCGACCCGCAGCGCTCGCAGCGGAAGCCTCGCGGCAACAGCTCGCTCACCGGATGCGCGAACCACGCGTTGGAGCCCTCGCGCTCGACGATCCCGGCGACGTGCTCCGCGAGCTCCTTGCTGGCGTGCGCGTGGCCACAGTGGTCGCAGTGCACCGCGACGATCGGCACGCCCCAGCTGCGCTGGCGCGAGATGCACCAGTCGGGTCGCGTCGAGATCATGCCGTGGATGCGGTCGCGCCCCCAGGGCGGGATCCAGCGTACGCGGTCGATCGCGGCAAGCGTCTCGGCGCGCAGATCGTTCGCCGACAGCGACACGAACCACTGCTCCGTCGCGCGGAAGAACAGCGGCTTCTTGCAGCGCCAGCAGTGCGGATAGCTGTGCGTGAACGGCGCCTCGGCGATCAGGTTGCCGGCCTCGCGGATGCGCTCGACGACCTTCTTGTCGGCGTCGAAGATGCGCTCGCCCTCGAGCTCGGGGACGTCCTTGGTGAAGCGACCGCGCGCGTCCACCGGCGAGTAGACGTCGAGGCCGTAGCGAAGCCCGATCTCGTAGTCCTCCTGCCCGTGGCCCGGGGCGGTGTGCACGATCCCCGTTCCGGTCTCGAGCGTGACGTGGTCGCCGAGCAGGACGGGCACGCGACGGTCGAGCCACGGATGGTGGAACTCGACGTTCTCGAGGCGCTTGGCGTCGAAGCGGAGCCGCGCCGTGCCGGCGTCCTCGGCGATCTTCGCGTCGCGCAGGAACGCGTCGACGAGGCCTTCGGCGACGATCAGCAGCTCACCGCCGACGTGCAGTCCGACGTACGCGAAGTCGGGATTCAGCGACAGCGCGAGGTTTGCCGGCAGCGTCCACGGCGTGGTCGTCCACGCGACCAGCGCGACCCGGCGCGCGTCCATCGCCTGCAGCGCGTCGCGCGACGCGGGCTCGACCGCACCGAGCAGCGCCACGGGCACGGGTGCCGGCGCGTCGCCGCGCGCGGCAGGGAACTTGACGTGCACGCTGTGCGAGCGCTTCTCCTCGTACTCGACCTCGGCCTCGGCGAGCGCGGTCTCGCACGACGCGCACCAGTACACTGGCTTCTTCCGCCGGTAGAGCGCACCGGCGCTCGCGAGCTTGCCGAGCTCGCGGATCTCCTGCGCCTCGTACTCGGGCGCCAGCGTCAAGTAGGGATGGTCCCAGTCGCCGACGACGCCGAGGCGCCGCACCTCGCCGCGCTGGATGTCGACGAACTTGCGCGCGTACGCGTCGCACAGACGCCGCACCTCGACCACCGGCAGCTCGGCCTTCTTCGCGCGCCCGACTTCCTTCTCGACCTGGAGCTCGATCGGCAGCCCGTGACAGTCCCAGCCCGGCACGTACGGCGTCCGGTGGCCGCTCAGGTGCTTGTACTTGACGACGATGTCCTTCAGCACCCGGTTCAGCACGTGCCCCATGTGCATGTTGCCGTTCGCGTACGGCGGTCCGTCGTGCAGGATGAAGAGCGGGGCGTCGGCGCGCTGTGCGAGCATGCGCTCGTACACGCCGATCTCGTTCCACCGCGACAGCATCTCCGGCTCGCGCTTGGGCGCGTTGGCGCGCATCGGAAACGTGGTTTCCGGCAGGTTCAGGGTGCCGCGGTAATCCATCCCGTGCGGGTACCAACCACCCGGTGGCCTTTCAATTGAAGCCGCGCCCCGCGCGGCTTCCACGGGCGTCTACTTCGCGGGCAGGCGCTTGCGGGGCGACGCGATCTCACGCGGCTTCGCCGGACGCCGTGCACGCGGGGCGCGTGCGACCGGGTCACCGCGGAGGTCCTCGATCGGCGTCGGCGCGCGCGGATGCTCCGGGCGCCGCGTCTCGGTGCCCTCGAACGGGTCGAACGAATGGATCTTCCGGACGCCGAAGAAGTAGCAGCACTGCTCGTGGTCGAGGTCGTTGTTGAACGTCCGCTGCTGCCCGTCCTCCCACAGCAGACGCACCAGGCACGTCCCGCCCGGAACGATGGACGTACGCTCCTCCACCACGGCCCCCTCGCCCCACTCCTCGTAGCGGAGGTGCGTCACGCGATCGCCGAGCCGGAGGTACAGCCTCTTGCCGGTCGCCGAGTACTCCATGCGCAACGCTCGTTCTACCGCACGGGTCCTGCCGCCGGTAGACGACGCTCGTGAAATTCCCCGCGCCCCGCGCGCGCTGGCCGCGCGCGGGCGCGCCGGATAGCGTCGCGCGATGGCCGCGTCGCCGCAGTCGGACGATCGGATCGCCAGGCGCGGGTCGCTGCGGCCCGCGACAGCCACCCACGCTGCACGCGAGCATGCGATAGCCGCGCATCCGTACGTCGCTCACGCACACCCGTCGCGCGCGACGCTGGTCCTGGCGCTGCTCGCGGTGTGGATCGTCTGGGGCTCGACGTATCTCGCGATCAAGCTCGCGATCGTCTCGATTCCGCCGTTCCTCATGGGCGGCGCGCGCTCGATGATCGCGGGCACACTGCTGTTCGCCGGACTCCGCCTGCGCGGCGTGCCGTCACCACCGCGCGTGCAATGGCGGAACGCCGCGCTCATCGGCTTGCTCATGGTGACGCTCGCGAACGGGGCCGTGGTGTGGGCGCAGGGCACGATCCCGTCGAGCCTCGCGGCGCTCGGCGTCGCGACGACGCCGCTGTGGGTGGCACTCGCGACCGGATTCCTCGAGGGCTGGCCACGGCCGCTCGAGTGGCTCGGGCTCGCGATCGGCTTCGCCGGCGTCGTCCTGCTGAACGGCGACGGCGCGCTGCGCGCGACGCCGCTCGCGGCGCTGCTGCTGCTCGTGGCGCAGCTGTCGTGGGGCGCGGGCACGATCCTGAACCGTCGCGTCGCCTTGCCGCCCGGAGCGATGGCGAGCGCCACGCAGATGCTCACCGGCGGCACGATGCTGTTCGTGGTCGGGCTGCTGTCCGGCGAGCGCTTGACGGTGCTGCCGACGGCGACGTCGCTCGCCGCCCTCGCCTACCTGGTCGTCTTCGGCTCGATCATCGCCTTCAGCGCGTTCAACTTCCTGATCCGCAACGTCTCGCCGGCGCTCGCGACCAGCAACGCGTACGTCAATCCGCTGGTCGCCGTGCTGCTCGGCGTCGGCCTCGGCGGCGAGCGCCTCGGACACGCGACGCTGGTGGCGATGCTGGTGATCCTCGCGGGCGTCGCGCTGGTGCTGCTCGCGCACGACCGCACGCGGCGCTGAGCAAGATCCGGCTCGAGCAAGACTCCGGCCCGCGTGCGGCGGCGAAGGCTCTTGTTTGAGCCTTCGGCCCGCGCCCAAGATCGCGCGCCACGATGGCGGGATCGGTGCGCGGACCGCACACCGACCAGCGGAGCCGGGTGGCAAGGAGCGGCGATGCTGCGCGGCACGGGAAGCGGGGAAGTGGCGGCCGTCGGATTCACCGCCGGATTCGTCGGTGCAGCGGTCGTCGTCCTGACCGCACGGCTGCTGTTCGCAGCCGGCGTCGGCCCCGCACTCGGCGTCACGTCGCCTTTGCCGCTGACACCGCCGGACGTCTACCGACCACTCGTGTGGGGTGGTCTCTGGGGCATCCCGCTCGCGTTCCTTCTCCGGCGGCTGACGAGCAGACACCGCCTCGTCGGCTTCCTCTATTTCCTGGCGCCGGTCGCGGCGCTCTTCCTCGTCTTCATGCCGAGGGCCGGCGCCGGCTTCTTCGGCCTCGACGGCGGCCCCGGCGTCATGGTGAACGCGCTCCTCGCCAATGCACCCTTCGGGATCGTCACGACCCTCGCGATCGAAGCGCTCGGCCGGCGTCCGCTCGAGCAGCGCCAGGCGGTGCCCGAGCGAGCATTGCGCTCGTGACGATCTCGCGCGCGCCGTCACGACATCCCAGCCGGCGTATCCCGACGCCAATGGAGACCGACTCATGACCATGCCAGCCGGCGTCGCCCTGGTGACCGGAGCCTCCTCCGGGATCGGCGCGGTCTACGCCGATCGTCTCGCCCGTCGTGGGCACGATCTGCTTCTCGTCGCGCGTGACCGGAGCCGACTCGAGGGAGTCGCCGGCCGCATCCGCGAAGCGACCGGACGTGCCGTGGAGATCCGGCTGGCCGACCTCACCGATGCCGGCTCCGTGGCGGAGATCGCGAGCCGCGTCGGCAGCGATGCCACGATCTCGGTGCTGGTGAACAACGCCGGGATCTCGCTCGAGGGGGGGCTGCTCGACAATCCGCCGGCCCGGCTGCGCGAGCTGATCTCGGTCAACATCACCGCGCCGACGCTGCTCGCCGCCGCCGCCGGCAAGGCGTTCGCCGGTCGCGGTGCGGGCGTGATCATCAACATCTCGTCCGTGCTGGCTTTGTCACCCGAGCTCTTCGACGGCGTCTACAGCGGCTCGAAGGCGTACCTGCTGAACCTGTCGCTGAAGCTGGCGCGCGACGTCGCGGAGCGCGGTGTACGGGTGCAGGCGGTGCTGCCGGGCGCGACCCGGACGGAGATCTGGCAGCGCTCGGGCAAGGACGTCGACGCGCTGCTGCCGGGCATGGTGATGGACGTCGACGACCTCGTCGACGCCGCCCTGGTCGGATTCGACGCCGGCGAGGTGGTGACGATCCCGTCGCTCGCCGACGAGGGACCGTGGAACACGTACAACGAGGCCCGGCTCGCGATGGCACCGCTCCTCTCGCGCCGCGACGTCGCCGCGCGCTACCGCGTCAAGACGAGCATCTGAGCGGCGCGGCGACGATCGCGGCGAGCTTCAGCGCCGCGCGGTGGCGGCGACGAGCTTCGAGATGTCGCGTACCGCGCCGTTCGCGGCACTCGTCGTCATGAGCGCGTACGCGCGCAGCGCGAGCGACACCTCGCGCTCGCGGTTCGGACGGAACGCGTCCGCGCCGCGCGCGTTCTCCTCGTCGCGCCGCGCGCGCAGCGTCGCCTCGTCGACCACGACGTCGATGCGGCGCTGCGGGATGTCGATGCGGATGCGGTCGCCCTCGCGCACGAGGCCGATCGCACCGCCCTCCGCCGCCTCCGGCGAGACGTGGCCGATGCTGAGCCCCGACGTGCCGCCGCTGAAGCGTCCGTCGGTGACCAGCGCGCACGCCTTGCCGAGGCCCTTCCCCTTCAGGAACGACGTCGGGTAGAGCATCTCCTGCATGCCGGGTCCGCCCTTCGGGCCCTCGTAGACGATCACGACGACGTCGCCCTCTTTCACCTGATCGCCGAGGATCGCGTCGCACGCCGCGTCCTGCGAGTGGAACACGCGCGCGGGGCCTTCGAAGACCAGGATCGACGCGTCGACGCCGGCGGTCTTCACGATGCAGCCGTCCGCGGCGAGGTTGCCGTAGAGCACGGCGAGGCCGCCGTCCTTGCTGTAGGCGTGCTCGACGTCGCGAATGCAGCCGTTTCCGCGATCGGTGTCGGCGTCGGCGAAGTACTTGTCCTGCGAGAACGCGACCTGGGTCGGCACGCCGCCGGGTGCGGCGAGAGCGCGCGCCTTCGCTTCGTTCGAGGCGGTCGCGCGCAGGATGTCGTTGCGGTCGATCGCCTCGCCCATGGTCTTCGCGTGCACGGTTCCCACGTTGCGGTGGATGAGCCCGGCCTTGTCGAGCTCGCCGAGGATCGACAGGATGCCGCCCGCGCGGTGCACGTCCTCGACGTGATAGTGCGACGACGGTGCGACCTTGCAGATGTTCGGGACTTTGCGCGACATGCGATCGATGTCGGCCATGGTGAAGTTCACGCCGCCCTCGCGCGCGATCGCGAGGATGTGCAGCACGGTGTTGGTCGAGCCGCCCATCGCGATGTCGAGCGCCATCGCGTTCTCGAACGCCTCGAAGGTCGCGATGTTGCGCGGCAGGACGGACGGATCGCCGCCCTTGTAGTGCTGCTTCGCGAGCTCGACGATGCGCTTCGCCGCGTCCTCGAAGAGCTCCCAGCGTCGCGCGTGCGTCGCGAGGTACGTGCCGTTGCCCGGCAGCGCGAGACCGAGCGCTTCGTTCAGGCAGTTCATGCTGTTCGCGGTGAACATGCCCGAGCACGAGCCGCAGGTCGGACACGCGGAGCGCTCCATCTCGGCGAGCTCCTCGTCGGAGACCTTGGCGTCGCTCGCGGCGATCATCGGATCGATCAGGTCGAGCTTGCGCACGACCTGCTTGCCGTCGCGGTCGTGCGTGCCGGCCATCTTGCCGGCTTCCATCGGGCCGCCGGAGACGAAGATGGTCGGGATGTTGAGGCGCATCGCGGCCATCAGCATGCCGGGCGTGATCTTGTCGCAGTTCGAGATGCAGAACAGCGCGTCGGCGCAGTGCGCGTTGACCATGTACTCGACGCTGTCGGCGATCAGATCCCGGCTCGGCAGCGAGTACAGCATGCCGCCGTGGCCCATCGCGATGCCGTCGTCGACCGCGATGGTGTTGAACTCGACGCCCCAGCCGCCGGCCGCGTCGATCACTTTCTTGACGCGCTGTCCGATGTCGTGCAGGTGCACGTGCCCGGGAACGAACTGCGTGAAGCTGTTGGCGATCGCGACGATCGGCTTCGCGAAGTCCTCGTCCTTCATGCCGGTGGCGCGCCAGAGCGCACGGGCGCCCGCCATGTTGCGACCAAACGTGGACGTACGGCTGCGGTATCCGAGAGACGACATGCCGCGACGCTAGTGTGGCGGTCGGGATCGCGCAATCGCGAGCCCGTCCCGCCTCTGCACGAGCGTCGCGACGGCCACCGGACACCCCGTGCGCGGAGCTTGCACGACGCCGGACGCCAAGCGAGAACCGCCGCCATGAACCAGCCCGCCGCCGCGACGGACCTGCCGCCGTTCGACCCCCAGCGGATCCTGAACGCACCCTTCCCCGAGCGCGTCCGCCTCGCCTGCGTCACCTGGGCCAACGCGAGCCCGAACCTGCCGAGCGTCATGGCGCTCTACTGGATCAAGTACTTCGTCCCGCTGATCGGCGGCTGGGCCTTCTGGTGCAGCTGGAATGCCGGCTCCCCGGGCTTCTGGTCGCCCGGCCAGTGGGCGTTCACGGCCGAGGCCTTCAAGAAGGCGATGGTGTGGTCGATGTTCTGGGAGCTCGCCGGCTTCGGCTGCGGCTGGGGTCCGATGAACGCGCGCTTCGACCCGTGGTTCGGCGGCTGCCGCCACTTCCTTCGTACGGGCACGATCAAGCTGCCGGTGTTCCGCGGCGCGCCGCTGATCGGCGGCGACACGCGCAACGCGCTCGACGTGATCGTCTACGCGGCGAACCAGCTCTTCCTGCTGCGCGCGCTGCTCTCGCCCGAGGTCACGCCGTGGCTGCTCGCGCCCGTCATGCTGACCATCCCGGCGATGGGCCTCCTCGACAAGACGCTCTACCTCGCGTGCCGCGCCGAGCACTACTTCGTCGTGCTGTTCTGCATCACGTTCGCCTACGCGAACGATCTCTGGATCTCGGGCGCGAAGCTGGTGTGGTGCTTCATCTGGTTCTGGGCCGCGACCTCGAAGCTCAACCGCCACTTCCCGACGGTCATCATGTTCATGATGAACAACGGGCCGTTCTTCCCGAAGAAGCTGAAGAAGAGCCTGTTCAGGGACTTCCCGACCGACCTGCGCGCATCGCGCTTCGCGGCCTTCATGGCGCACTTCGGCACGGCGGCGGAGTACGCGATCCCGGTGATCCTCGTGCTCGGCGCGGGCAACACGGTCGTGACGATCCTCGGCCTGGTCCTGATGACCGGTTTCCACGGCTTCATCGGCACGAACAACCCGAACGGCATGCCGGTCGAGTGGAACATCCTGATGATCTACGGCGGCATCTTCCTGTTCGGGTTCCATCCCGAGGCGCACCTGTCGGCGCTGACGCAGCAGCCGCTGCTGCTCACGATCCTGCTGCTGTCGCTCGCGGTCGTGCCGACCTTCGGCAACTTCATCCCGTCGAAGGCGTCGTTCCTGCTGTCGATGCGCTACTACGCCGGCAACTGGGCCTACAACATCTGGCTGGTCCGCAAGGGCGGCGCCGCGCAGAAGTTCGACAAGCTCAAGAAATCCGCGCCGCTGGTCTACGACCAGCTCGCGAAGCTCGTCCCCGACCCGGTCCAGCTCGAGGTCGCGAAGACCATGATGACGGTGAGCCGCTTCATGCACTTCGAGGGCCGCGCGCTGCTCGAGGCGCTGCCCGCGGCGGTCGAGAGCATCGAGGAGTACGAGTGGCACGAGGGCGAGCTCATGGGCGGCATGATCCTCGGCTGGAACTTCGGCGACGGGCACCTGAACGGCGAGCAGCTGCTGCGCGCGATCCAGCCGATCTGCGGCTTCGAGGCCGGTGAAGTGCGCATCGTGTCGGTCGAGTCGCAGCCGCTGTTCGGCCCGACCATGCACTGGCGCGTGATCGACGCGGTCGACGGGGTCGTCGCGGAGGGCCGCACGCGGCTGAACGACTACCTCGACGTGCAGCCCTGGCCGACCGGACGCGCGGCCGAGGCGCTGTCGCGCGGACATCGCGCGGCGGGCTGAGATGGTCCTGGTGGAAGGTCCGCCGCCGCGCCGCGTCCCTGCGAGCGGCGGACGCGTCGAGCAGACCATCACCGCGCTCTCGATGCTCGCGGCCCTCGCCTGGTGGCCCTACATGCTCACCTGGTGGATGCGGAACGGCTGGCCGCCGTACCCCGAGACGTACTTCGTCGGGCTCGTGGTGATCCCGGGCGCGATCCTCGCCGCCGGGCGCGGCATCGTCCTCGCTCTGCGAGCGGTGCGCGCGCGGTGGAGCTGAGCGCACGAGCGTAGGCGCGGACGCTCCGAGGTGGCGAAGAAGCGCAAGACCACGGCCGCCGCCGCGCACGGCGGCACCACACCGACGCCCGCGCCGCGACGTGCGGCCGCCGCTCCCGAGGCCGCAGAGCGGGCCGCACCGCCGCCGCGATGCGCGGAGCCCACGACGGGCCGGCGCCACACGCTCGCGACGCTGCTCGCGATCGAGCTGGTGGTCGCGTTCGCCTACGCGAACGCGCTCGACGGCGGCTTTCTCCTCGACGCGCGCGCGCTGATCCCGCTCAACCCGAGCGTCCACGTCGCGAGCTGGTCGAACGTCGCGGCGCTGTTCACGCAGGATTACTGGAACCCGTTCGGCGCGGGCGGCCTCTACCGACCCGCCACGACGTCGTCGTTCCTGCTGAACTACGCGGTGCTCGGCAACGGCGACCGCCCGCTCGGCTATCACCTGACGAACCTCGCGCTGCACCTCGGCTGCGTCGCGCTGCTGCACGTGCTCGTGCTGCGCGTCACGCGCCGCCCGTGGAGCGCGGCCGTCGCGGCCGCGCTGTTCGGCCTGCATCCGATCGCGACCGAGGCGGTCACCTACATCGCCGGACGTGCGGACCTGCTGATGGCGGCGGGGACGCTCACCGCGCTTTCGATTCACGCCGGCAGCAGCGGCGGCCTCGGCGCACTCGCGATGTTCGCGCTCGCGGCGGCCGTCGCGACGTTCGCCAAGGAGAGCGGGCTCGTGCTGGTGGGCATGCTGCTCGCGCACGACGTTCTGCTCGGCCCCCGGCGCGGCGCGCGCTCGCGCTACGCCGCGATCGCCCTCGTGCTGGTGCTCTACGCGCTCGGCCGCTTCGCCGCGGCGACGAGCGACGTGCCGGTCACCGACACGCCGGCGCTCGACAATCCGCTCGTCGCGGTGGATCCGCTCCGCGCGCGGCTCACGGCGCTGGCGCTGACCGCCAAGGCCGTCGGCCTGCTGCTCTGGCCGCGCGCGCTCAGCGCGGACTACTCGTGCTGCGCGATCACCCCGCTCGGCTGGCCGCCGTCGCCGGGCGAGATCGCGACGCTGCTGCTCGTGCTCGGCGTCGCGTCCGGCGTCACCATGTGGGCGTGGCGCCAGCGTCGGAGCCATCCCGAGCGTGCGTTCTTCGTGATCGCCGCGTCGCTCGCGGCGCTCCCGGCATCGAACCTGCTCGTGGTGATCGGCACGCCGCTCGCCGAGCGCACCCTCTACCTGCCGTGCGCCTTGCTCGCGGCACTCGTCGCGAGCGTGCTCGACGACGTGCGACGGCGCGTGCCGCGCGCGGGCGTCATCGCGCTGCACGCAGCGCTCGCCGCCGTGCTGATCACCTGCATCGTGCGCACGCGGCTGCGCAACGAGGACTGGCGCAGCGAGACCGCGCTGTGGAGCAGCGCCGTCGCGGTCGTGCCCGACAGCGCCAAGGCGAACGCGGCGCTCGCGGCGGCGCTGTTCGCCGCGGACGGAGCGCGCGCGGATCTCGACCGCATCCTCGCGCTCGGCGAGCGCGCGATCGCGCTCCAGCCCGATTATCAGAACGCGCTGGTCGCGCTGGGTGGCCACGCCGTCGTCAAGGGCGATCGCCTCGCGGCGGCGGGGCAGACGGCCGCCGCACGCAACCTCTACCAGCGCGCGATCGGCGTGCTCGAGCGCGCCCGCACGCTCGACGAAGCATCCGTCGCCCGCTCTCGGGCGCACCTCGCAGGACGACCCGTCTCCGGTCCCGAGCGCGGCGACGCGAACCTCTACAACAACCTGTCGCTCGCCTACGCGCGCACCGGACGCGGCGACGACGCGCTGACCGCGTACCGGCGCTCGCGCGACCTCGACCCGCTGAACGCGAGCCGTCAAGCCGACGTCGGCGCGGTGCTCGCGCAGCTCGGGCGCTGGGACGAGGCCGCGGTCGCGTACTGGAGCGCGATCCTGCTGGCACCCGGCGACGCCGCGCTGAAGCGCCAGCTGGTCGAGGTCTACCGGCGCCTGCCGACCACCGACGGCTCGCAGCCGCTCGTCGAATCCGGCGCGCAGGTGCAGATCGTCATCGATCATCCCGCCGTGCGGCAGCAACGCTGCCGCGCGCTGGCGGACGTCGCGGCGCACCTGGATGCCGGCGGGCGCGCGGCGGAAGCGGCCCAGCTGCGTGCGCGTCGCGCCGCGGAGTGCACGAGCCCAGGAACGTCCGCCGGGTGACGGACCGATCGCGTGCGGTCCGGCGACGGCCGGCGCCCGCGACGAGCCCGCATCCTCGTAGGGCGGAGTACAGCGGGTGTCTCGGGTTCAACGCGGGCGGCGGTTCGCCGCCACGGGAAGGTCGCCGATACGGCGCATCTCCGGCGTCCGCAGAATCGACGGGTCGGCCAGGAAGTCGCGTGCGAAGTCGATCGCATCGGCACCCCAGAACGGCTCGCCGTCGATCACCAGCGTCGGCACGCCGAACACGCCGCGCTGGACCGCCTCCTCGGTGTTGCGACGCAGGCGGTCCTTGACGTCCGCTGCAGCGAGGCGGCCGGGGTCGATGCCGAGCTCGGCCGCGAGACCGTCGACCAGCGCCGGATCGGCAGGATCCGCGGCCGTCGTCCAGAGTGCTTCGAAGATGCGGCGGATCGCAGCCGGGTCGGCGTCGGCGGCAATCGCGAGCCGCAGGTAGGGCAGCGAGTTGAACGGATGCGCCGCCGGCATGCGAAACGACACCCCGTACCGTGCCGCCCACCAGGCGCACGAGCGGTACGTCCAGACCCGCTTGCCCGCGATCTCCGCCGGTCCCTTCTGCCCCCAGTGCTCGAGCAGGCCGGCAAACAGCACCGGGTGGTGGCGGATCTTCAGGTCCGCGGGCAGCTCGTCGAGCCGGACGAGCGCGAGCCACGAGTACGGCGAGATGAAGTCGAAGTACCAGTCCGCAGCGTGCATCGATCCCTCCGCATGCCGGAGCCGACCGTCCCCCTTCAGAACTCCGAGCCGCCCTCCGGTGCGATCACGATGCGTCCCTGGCGAACCAGCACCGGTACGATCCTACGTCCGCCGGTGAGCTTCAGGAACTCCGTCAC
>JAIEPK010000274.1 GCA_019749875.1 Candidatus Binatia bacterium
CTGCGAAGGCGAAGCCGAGCGGCCGACCGAAGGGAGCGCGGGGAGTGGGGCCCCGTTGGGCTCCGCCCAACGGGGCGAGGGGGCGCGTGCCCCCTCGTTTCTAGAGGTAGCCGAGCGCCTTCAGGCGCTCGACCTGCGCCGGATCGAGGTTGCCCTTCTTCAGGCCGTCGATGTCCTTCGCGAACTGCTCGTGCTCCTGCGGGAACTTCTTGTCGCCCGCGATCAGCACGTCGACGGCGCCGTTCACGTCGCCGGCGGCCTTCAGCTTGTCGGCGAGCGAGCGGTAGAGCGCGGGCGTGATCTGCGGCGAGTAGGTCGGGTTGGCACCGAGCCGGGCGAGGGTGACGATGACCTCCTGGCCCTGCTTGTCGTTCGCCAGGGCGTCGAGGCGGATCTGCTCGAGACGCCAGGCCATCGCGGCGTCGTCGCCCGACGTCACGCCCACCAGCGCCTGCTCCGAGATGTTGCGCGCCTTCGCCCAGTCGCGCGCGTCGAGTGCCGCGCGGGCGTCCTTCTCGTGGTCGGCGAGCGAGCCCTTGCAGGCGGACAGGACGACCAGGGTCAGGACGACGAGCCAACGCGAACGCGACATCAAGGGAGCCTCCGAGCGGGTGCCGTTCCGTGGCGGCACCTGGTGGACCACGGACGGGCCAACGCGTACAGTCAGGGTCCCGCCAGTCGGTGTTCCAATTGCGTGCCACGCCGAACGGAGCTTGCCCGGCGCAGCGCCCGACGCGTACCATGCGGAGTTTCCCGGGAGCAACCGCCGGCGGCACAGCCGATGTCACGACCCCAGGCGACGACCGCGACCCCACGATGACGAGCCGAAAATCGAAGCCCGCGACGCGCGGCACTCTGGTCGCGCTCGCGCCCCTGCTCGTTCTCGCGCCCTCGGTCGCGCACGCCTACATCGGACCCGGCGCCGGCTTCGCGTTCGCGGGCTCGCTATTCATGGTCGTCGCCGCCCTCGGACTCGCGCTGCTGACGATCCTGCTGTGGCCGATCACGACGCTGTGGCGCCTGATCCGCGTCGGCAACCCGTTCAAGAGCGCGAGCGCCAAGCGCGTCATCATCGTCGGCCTCGACGGCATGGACCCGGGCCTCGCGACCCGCTTCATGCAGGAAGGCCGCCTGCCGAGCTTCCAGCGTCTCGCCGAGCGCGGCGTGTTCCGTCCGCTCGACACGTCGAACCCGTCGATGTCGCCGGTCGCCTGGTCGACCTTCACCACCGGTACCGACCCGTCGCGGCACGGCATCTACGACTTCATCACCCGCGACCCGTGTACATGTGCGCCGATGCTGTCCAGCACCGACATCAAGGACGCGTCGCGCGTGCTGAACATCGGGCGCTACATGGTCCCGCTCGGCAAGCCCAAGATCAAGCTGCTGCGCAAGGGCACGCCCTTCTGGAAGCTGCTCGGCGACAAGCACATCCACTCGATCATCCAGCGCGTGCCGATCACGTTCCCGCCCGAGCCGTTCCGCGGGCTGCTGCTGTCCGGCATGTGCGTGCCCGACCTGCGCGGCAGCCAGGGCACGTTCAGCTTCTTCTCGACCGCGAGCGGTGACGCCGGTCAGGCCGCGTTCACCGGCGGCGAGCAGACGGTGCTGCGGCGCAACAAGCAGGGCGTGATCCGCAGCCGCATCGTCGGCCCGGACAACTCGCTCGAGAAGGGCCATCCGCGCTTGACGCTGCCGTTCTCGCTCATCGAGTCTGCGGACAAGCGCTCGGCGCGCCTCGAGATCGACGGCTGCGAGCCGATCGAGCTCGAGCTGCAGCGCTACTCCGAGTGGATCACGCTGACGTTTCCGGCCGGGCTGGGGATCAAGATCACCGGCATCGTGCGCTTCTACCTGATGTCCCTCTCGCCGGACGTCAACCTCTACATGACGCCAATCCACATCGATCCGGAAAACCCGGCGATGCCGATCAGCCACCCGAAGATCTACAGCGTGTACCTCGCGAAGAAGCAGGGACCGTTCGCGACGCTGGGTCTCGCCGAGGACACCTGGGCGCTCAACGAGCGCGTGATCGACGAGAAGGCCTTCTACGACCAGGCGATGCTGATCTGCGACGAGCGCGAGCAGATGTTCTTCGACGCGCTCGAGCACCGCAAGCAGGGTCTCGTGACGACCGTCTTCGACACCACCGATCGCGTCCAGCACATGTTCTACCGCTACCTCGACCCGACCCACCCGGCGAATCGCGACAAGGACGCGACCGGCTACGCCGACGCGATCGCGCGCACCTACGAGCGCATGGACGGCATGCTCGGCAAGCTGCTCGAGCAGGTCGGCGACGATCCCGACACCGTGGTGATGGTCATGAGCGACCACGGCTTCACGAACTTTCGCCGCGGCGTCAATCTCAACACCTGGCTGCGCGACGAGGGCTACCTCGTCCTGAAGGACGATGCGACGACCAGCGGCGACTGGTTCGAGCGCGTCGACTGGTCGCGCACGCGCGCCTTCAGCCTCGGACTCACCGGCATCTTCATCAATCGCAAGGGCCGCGAGCGCTCGGGCATCGTCGAGGAGGGCGACGCGTACGTCACGCTGATCGCCGAGATCATGCGCAAGCTCGAGGCTCTCGTCGATCCCGAGAACGGCCAGCGCTGCATCCGGAAGGTCCGCTCCGCGATCGCGTCCGCCGACGGTCCGTACCGCTACGACGCGCCCGACCTGCTGGTCGGCTACGAGGGCGGCTACCGCAACTCGTGGGAGTGCGCGACCGGTGCCGTCACGCGAGAGGTCTTCACGGACAACACCAAGAGCTGGTCCGGCGACCACTGCGTCGATCCGGACATCGTCCCCGGCGTGTTCTTCTGCAATCGCGCGATCACGCTCGAGCGCCCGCACATCGCGGACATCTCCACGTCGGTGATGCGTCTCTTCGGGCAGCAGCCCGGACGCCACATGCAGGGCCGGATGATCTTCGCCGAAGGCGGTGCCCGCGCGACGGTCGCGGGACCGCTCGACCCGGCGTGCTTGACGCAGTCCGGCTCGGCACCGGGCGCACTCGTCCATCCGGAGCCCGTCGTCGAGCGGCGCGAGGCAGCGAATGCGTAGAGCCGCGGGGCTCCTGCTCGCGGTGCTGCTGCTGGTCGGCCGTCTGGATGCGCTTTCGAGCGCGCACGCGGCGGACGGCAAGGCAGCCGACAAGACGGGCATCTTCGTGCTCGGCGTCGACGGCATGGACCCCGTCGTGCTGCAGCGCCTCATCGACGAGGGCAAGATGCCGAGCTTCGCGAAGCTCGCCGCGACCGGCAGCTTCCAGAGCCTCGGCACGGCGAACCCGCCGCAGAGCCCGGTCGCCTGGTCGACCTTCGTGACGGGGCTCAACCCCGGCGGGCACGGCGTGTTCGACTTCGTGCACCGCGATCCGAAGACGTACCTGCCGATCAGCTCGGCGACGCTCCCCGAGGATCCCGGCAGCGCGGTATCGCTGTTCGGCTACTACATCCCGATCGGCGGCAAGACGCCGCAGAACACGCGCGGCGGCGTCCCGTTCTGGGATCCGCTGATGAAGGCGGGGGTCGACGTCGAGGTCTACCGCATGCCGGGCAACTACCCGCCGCCGCCGTCGGACGCGAAGGTCTTGTCGGGCATGGGCACCGTCGACATGCGCGGCGGCTACGGCACGTACTCGTGGTTCACGACCTATCCCGTGCAGGGTCGCGAGCACATGAAGGGCGACATCCACCAGGTGTCGCTGTCGGACGACGATCTCGACGGCAAGCCGGACACGGTGCGCGCGACGCTCAAGGGCCCGCCCGACGTCTTTCGCATGCCGCCCGGCCACGTGCCGGGCGACGCCGACTACTTGACGGTTCCCGTGACGTTCCGCGTCGACCCGGAGCACGACGCGGTGCTGGTCGAGGCCGGTGACAGCCGCGCGCTGCTGCGCGTCGGCGAATGGTCGGACTGGCTGCCCGTCAAGTTCCACCCGCTGCCGGCGAGCCTGCTGCCGCTCGAAGGGATCGTCCGCTTCTACGTGCGCCAGGTGCGTCCGGGACTCGAGATCTACGCGAGCCCGGTGAACATCTCGCCGGCGAATCCGGCGCAGGACATCTCGACGCCGTCGTCGTTCGCGAACGAGCTCTACGCGCTGCTCGGCTACTACTACACGCAGGGCATGCCCGAGGACACGAACGCGCTGAAGGACCGCATCTTCGACGACGACGACTACAAGCGTCAGGTGGCACTCGTGCAGCAGGACACGACCGCCATGCTCGACCTGGCCTTGACGCGCTTCGAGCCCGGCGACACGACGTTCATGTACCTCTCGGACATCGACCTGCAGTGCCACATGCTGTGGCGGCTCGGCGATCCGAAGAACCTGGACGCGCCGCCGCATCCCGCACGCGCGGCCGACGAGCACGCGGTCGCGGCGCACGGCGAGGACATCGAGGGCTACTACCGGCACGTCGACCAGCTGCTCGGCGGCGTCCTCGAGCGCGTCCCCGAGGGCACGCTGGTGATCGTGATGAGCGATCACGGCTTCCAGCCGTATACGCGCAAGGTCAACCTGAACGCGTGGCTGCGCGACAACGGCTACCTCGTGCTGAAGGACGGCAAGCACACCGGCAAGATCACCACCGGCGACGTCGACTGGACGAAGACGCGTGCCTACGGCCTCGGCTTCAACGCGCTCTACGTGAACCAGCGCGGCCGCGAGGCCGAGGGCATCGTCGAGCGCACGGCGGCGCCGGCGCTGCTCGCCGAGATCGGCGCCAAGCTCGAGGCCTGGCGCGACGGCGACGCGAAGGTCGTCCGCCGGGCCTTTCTCGGCGACAAGATCTACTCGGGGCCGCGCACGGCCGAGGCGCCCGACATGGTGGTCGGCTACGACAAGGGCTACGGCTGCTCCGACGAGAGCACCCTCGGCGAGATCTCCGAGACCGTCATCGAGGACAATCTGTCCCGCTGGTCGGGCAACCACCTGATGGATCCCGAGGTGGTGCCGGGCGTGATCCTGACCAACCGCAAGCTGCCGCGGACGGGCTATGCACTCCCCGACGTGACGGCGACCCTGCTCGCACACTATGGTGTCCCCCTGCCCCAGGGCATGGAGGGGAAAGACGTCTTCGCCCCGTGAGGAGATGACCGATGTTCGGACTCGGCAAGACCCAGTCGATCAAGCTCGAGCGTGACCTGTACGACCGCGTGAAGAAGATCGCGGACGTGGCCGGCTACGCGACCGCGGAAGAGTTCGTCGCGCACGTCCTCGAAAAGGAGCTGATCCACTTCGAGGACGCGAAGAACGACGACGACATCCGCAACAAGCTGCGCGGCCTCGGCTACATTTCCTGATCGGCCCCGCACCGCGCGCTTCGTTCCCCCGTGCAGACCTTCAACGCGATCACGAGCCGCGTCTTCGACGTGCTGCTCGCGCCCTTCGGACACCGCTGGGCCTGGTTCGACCTGCTCCTGTGGCCGGTCCTCGCCGGCGTCGCGGCGCTGCTGATCTACAAGCTGGTCAGCAACCAGAAGGGCATCGCGGACGCGAAGCGGCGCATGATGGTGAGCCTGCTCGAGGTGGTGCTGTATCGCGAGAACGTCCTCGGCGTGCTGGTGTCGACGGTGAAGGGCCTCGCGCAGAACCTGCGCTACCTCGGCTACAACATCCTGCCGATGCTGGTGATGATCGTGCCGATGACGGTCATCATGGTGCAGCTGGTCGCGAACTACGCGTATGCACCACTGAAGCAGGGCGACGTGCAGCTGCTCGAGGTCACGCTCGCACCGGGAGCCGGGTCGTCGGCACGAAGCGTGACCGCCGACTTCCCGGCCGGAGTTGCCGTGGAGGCTGGTCCCGTCCGCACGGCGGACGGCCGCGTGTTCTGGCGGCTGCGCATGCTCGAGGACGGCGATCAGGTCGTGACTCTGCGCGCCGGCGACGAGACCGAGCCGAAGATCATCCCGGTCGGCAACGGCCCGCGGAAGGTTCCCGTGCTGCGCACGCGCACCTGGGAGGCGCTGCTCTATCCGGGCGAAGCCGCGCTGCCCGCGGGCTCGGCCTTCGAGACCATCAAGCTCGCGCCCCCCGACCGCAACCTGAAGCCGTTTCCGAGCGGCGAGGGCGGCATCCTGCTGTGGTTCTTCGCGGCGTCGCTGGTGGCGGGATTTCTCCTGCGCAAGCGGCTCGGCGTGACGCTCTGACGCGAGGTTCCCGATGTCTCTCCTCGACTCGATCCGCGGCCTGCTCGGCGGCGGCGCCGCGAAGTACGGCGAGCCCATCGTCATCGTGTCCGGCCTGCCGCGCAGCGGCACGTCGATGATGATGAAGATGCTCGACGCGGCCGGCATCCCGATCATGACCGACGCCGTCCGCACCGCCGACGTCGACAACCCGAAGGGCTACTTCGAGTTCGAGCGCGTCAAGGACCTGGAGAAGGATCCCGACCGCAGCTGGGTGCGCGAGGCGCGCGGCAAGGCGCTCAAGGTCATCTCCTGGCTGCTGAAGGACCTGCCCGACGACAACGCCTACCGGATCGTCTTCATGCGCCGCGACATCGACGAGGTGCTCGCGAGCCAGAACAAGATGCTCGAGCACCGCGGCGAGGACGACACGACCGACGACGCGATCATGGCCGAGGCGTACCGCAACCACCTCGCCTCGGTGCGCATCATGGCGCGCAAGAAGCCGAACTGGTCGATCGTCGAGATCCGCTATGACGAGGCCATCCGCGATCCCGCCGCCGTCGCGCGGCGCGTGAACGAGTTCCTCGGCGGACGCTACGACGTGCAGCGCATGGTCGAGGCGGTGGACGAGAAGCTCTACCGCAACCGCAAGACCGCGTGACGCGCACACTCGGCGGCAGCCGCGCTTCCCGCCTCTTCGCGATGGTACCAGCGGAGTGGGCGATTTCCTCGGCCAAGAATCGGGGCTTGCGCGCGATGAAGCATCGTCAGAAACTCGCCAGTCACCCGACTACGGGGGAGGCGTAGGTGCCGTCCCCGCCCGTACCCTCACGCCGATGGGAGCGAAGCCCGTGAACCTCTCGACGACTCCCCCACCGCCGCGCCTCGGTCGTCGGCATCGCGCGCTGGGCGCGGTCTTCGCCGGACTGATCGTCGCCGCCATGGCGGCGGTCGTGGGCACCCCACGATCAGCGGCTGCCCTCGATTGTACTGCTCTGGCGCCACTCAACGAGTGCATCCCCGGCGGTGCGAACTCGCGTCTCGACTGCATGGCGGAGTGGCTCACGCTCCCCGAGACCGCGCGCAACTACAAGCGCGTCCCGAAGCCGGTCATCAAGTGCTACGAGGGCGACCCGAACTGCGACGAGGATCCCGACCCCGACAACGGGCTCTGCACGTTCTCGACGAGGATCTGCATCAACAACAAGGATCCGCGCCTCCCGAGCTGCGTCCCGTCGGACGTGTCGACCTTCGAGTTCAACCTGGGGGGCCTGAACATCGACGACCCGGTCGATCAGGTGAACAAGGGCAACCTCGAGTGGGAGGTTCGCTACGGCGGCCTCGGCTCGTACGTCGTGCAGGACCAGCAACTGGTGTTCGCCGACGGGGTCAATGCCACGCCCAACCTCTGCAGCGGCACGATCCAGCTGTTCGTGCTGATGACGTTGGGGCCCGACGGCACCTACCAAAAGGCGCGGCGCCGCTTCCGCGTGCGCGCCGCTGCCGCCGACGGCCGCGTCGACGTCGACACCTTCACCTACGATTGTCTGCCCAGCCGTTGCGGTGACGATCGCCTCCAGAACAACGAGCAGTGCGACGACGGCAACCGGATCAACGGCGACGGCTGCGATCAGGGCTGCTACAACGAGCCCTCGCCAACCCCGAGCCCGGTTCCAACCCCGACCCCGACCCCGACCGCGACCCCGGTCCCGACCGAGACCCCAATCCCGACCGAGACCCCAATCCCGACCGAGACCCCAATCCCGACCGAGACCCCAATCCCGACCGAGACCCCAATCCCGACCGAGACGCCGGAGCCGACGGCTTCGCCCACGCCTGGCCCCTCGCCTGGACCGACCCTCGGTGTGTGGTCGTTCGGCGTCTCGACCGGCAACAGCGGCCCCTGCTCGAGCAGCACCCTGTCCGACAGCTCGCAGATCCACGCGTCCGGCGTGCCGGGCAGCAACACGACGGGTGGCGGCTCGGTCTGCAGCCTGACCCGCGGCAACTTCTCCGCCAGCGCGAACTTCCAGCTGCAGGGCGGCTCGATCAACCCGGCCGACGGCAAGGCACCGATCCAGTTCCTCGGCGCCCGCGTCGTCCGCGTCCAGCAGCCGACCGCGTCCGGCAACGACTGGCTCTGCCTGCGCATCGAGTCGAACGGCCCGGGCTTCGTCGACTGCGATGGCGGCACGAACACCAGGCTGTCCGCGCAGGTGAACAGCAACCTGGCGGCGGCGCCCTCGCCCCCGCAGTGGGATCCGTTGTGGCTCTCGACCGTGGCTGGTGACACCACGGCCGGCCAGGCGCAGATCCCGGTCAGCGTCAAGCTGCAGCAGCTCACGACGGCCTGCCCTGATCCGGCGGACGCGAGCTGGACGTCGATCGATCCGATCAACACCATCTTCACCACGGGTCAGGCGCAGGCGCAGATCACCAATCCGCTGCGTTGCCCGAACGCCGTGGGCTTCTTCAGCTGCCCGGAAGGCAGCAGCTACACGAAGACCGTGGCGAACACGGCCAGCCTGAACTGCGCGACCTGGACGACGCAGACCAGCAAGACCTTCCAGGCGCCGCTGTTCTTCCTGGACAACGACTTCGGAGGTCCCAACGTCGGCGACATGGCGCTCGTAGCCCGGCTACGAACGCTGCCCTGAAGGACTCTCGGCTCGCGACGCGCAGCGACCTCGTGCGGCACGGCAAGCCGGTCGCGTTCTACAGCGATCGTCAGAGCGTCTTCCAGGTTCACATGGCGCGAGACTGTCGGACATCGCGCCGATCGGGGCTTGCTCCGCCCAGGGGCCGCAGCGGACGCAGCGGACAGCGGACACAGCGCCTGTCAATGACAATCTGGCCACGACGTCGTCGCGCCGCCTCGGTCGCGCCCCGACCGGCCCGAAGCCCCGCAACGAGACGCACCACCACCTCGGACCGGCCGACCTCACGTCGGTAGTGGTCAGCGCACGCGCGCGGTAGCGCCGGCGATGCGCAGCTTCCAGCCCTCGAGCACCGGGTTGCCGCGGTCGTCGGTCGCGGCATCGACGTCGAGCCGGCTCGCGACGTAGTGCAGCCGCTCGATGTCGTCGCGTCGCGCCGGGCCGTACGCCGCATCGGCGAAGCGGTCCTGCAGGAAGAACGGCGGGATCGACTGCGACTGCAGCGTGACCCGCACGTGATCGGCGCGCGCCAGCGTGTCGGGATCGAGCGCGATGCGATAGGCGATCCGGTCGGCGCCGGTACGGCGCGGATCGGTGTAGTCGGGATCGTCCGCCTCGGCGCCGTGCAGCTCGGCGAGCTCGCGCACGTACGGCGAGTCGGAGCGCGCGAAGAAGCCGGGATCGTAGCCTTTCGGCCGGATGCGGTTGTCCTTGACGGTGTCGACGCGGCGCAGGAAGCTCGTCGTCAAGCGACCGTCGGAGTCGCGGATCAGCTCCTGGTAGATCTGCACCTGATCGCTCGCCGTGATCGTCTGGTAGTGCGGCTGGATGGCTGCGTCGGGGAAGCGCTGCGGCTGCTCGCTCGGCAGCACCGTGTCGCCGGTGCCATCGACGAGGAATCCGAGCGCGTTGGTACGACCGGATGCCCACAGCACGTTCTCCTCCGCGTCGAGCACCAGCAGCTCGAGGAACATGCGCCGGAAGCCGACGCCGGTCGGCAGATCGTGCCCGGTCAGGTTCTCGACGGTGACGTCGGCCTCGAGCAGGCCGCCGCTGCGACGCACGCGCGCGAGCTCGACGGTCGCGGTCTCGTTCGCCGCCATGTCGAGCATCGAATCGAGCCCGGTCAACAGCGGCAGCTCCATCGGATAGCTCGCCCGGAACGGCGGCGCCGGCGGATCGATCGACGACGCCTGCTCGGACATGAAGTCGATCTGCTGGATGCCGAGCAGCAGCGGGAACTGCTGCGCCATCTGGTTCAGGAAGACGTTGAGCCCGTGCAGCGCGTGGCGCGAGTAGCGATCGCGCAGCGCCGGCTGGATGTCGTCGTCGGGCAGGCGGTTGGTCGTCGGCGGAAACGCCTCGGCGGACTCGCTGCTCGCGATCTCGAACGCCAGCTTCGTGCCGCGGAACGTCTTCGGCATGTGGCAGTCCTGGCACGAGCGGAACGCCTTGCCGGGCCGGCCACTGTCGCTGTTGGTCCACTCGAGGTGCGTCGCCTGCTCGTAGCTCGCACCGAGGCGGCGGCCGTCGTTCGCGTAGATCGGCAGCAGCACGTTGTGGCAGCTGCCGCACAGCTCCGAGGACGCGACCTGCGCGCCGTGCATCGGCGTAAGCCCGAGCGCGTGCTGCATCGGCTTCTGCTTGACGGTATCGGTGGCGTACGGGCCGTAGAGCTCGTCGGCGGGACCGGTGACGAAGTTGCCGGTGAACGATCGCTCCTCGCCCAGGTCCGTGTCGGCGACGTGGTGGCAGACGGTACACGACACGCCGTCGCGGGCGAGCGCCGCATAGCGCTGCTCGCCGGACGGCTCCTCGCCCGGCCACTGCGCCAGCACCGCGCGCCGGAAGGGCGAGCCGAATGGAACGTCGGGCGGCGGCGGGATCGCGAACAGCTGCTCGCACGCCGGATCGCTCGCGGTGTCGGCCGCCCACTGCCGCGCGCCCATGACGCCGTGACAGTGCAGACAGGTGGTCTCGATGCACGCGTCGAGGTCGGGCAGGCGATTGGTCTCGGACTGGAGCTGCGCGAAGAACATCGGATCGCGCCCGGCGAGACCCATCGGCGACACGCGCCACTCGCCGTACGGCGACAGGTTGCGCAGCCGGCTGGTGCGGCCCGGCTCGGCGGTGACGAGCACCATCTGCGGCAGCAGCGGGCTCTGCGCGGTCGCGTTGTGACAGGCGTCGCACTGCGCCGACGTCAAGAACTGCCCGGGCCCCTCGTGCGCCGACAGCACCAGCTGATCCCAGGTCTCGGCCGGCATGCGCGTCGCCCACACGTCGGCGAACGCGACCGGCGGCAGCTGGTCGAAGAACGTCAAGAATAGCTCCGACGGTGCCGGCAGCGGCGCCGGGAACGGCCGCAGCGAGCCGATCGGCGACGGCGCCGGCTCGGGGTCCGGCCCCGGATCGAAGGCCTTGTAGCGCAGCTCGCTGCCGAGCACGTTGTCGAGCGACGAGAACGTGCTTTCGGCCGCGGCGGTCGCGTGGCAGCTGAGACAGTACGGGTGGCCGGCGAGCGGAATCAGCGGCACCACGTTCGGCACCTTGAGCGGCAGCTGCAGGATGCCGCCGGTCGGGTACCACGCCGGGTCGTCGATGATCGGGTCGGGGAACTTGCCGCCGGTGAACCCGGAGCGGTTCAGCAGCGGCGGACCGAACTGCGGCGGGATGCCGAGGTCCGGCTGCTGCAGCGTCCAGTACCAGCCGTCGTACGACGAGCGGCTGGTCTTGATCATCGGCGCCCACAGCTGCGGCTGGATCGGCTGCTGCGGATCCTCGACGATGTCCATGCAGCCGTCGGCCGCGGTGCGGATGTCGAGCTGATCGAAGGTGATGTTCATCGCCTTGACGATCATCGCGCCGTCGGGGATGTCGCCCTCGCGACCGTTGCACAGCCACTCGACGATCTCCGGCGAGTACGAGACGCGCAGCGGAAAGTGCGGGCCGTAGTTCCGCGCGTACGAGCCGTTCTCGACGATCGACGGACCGCTGAAGCGCCAGCGCGCGTCGCTCACCCAGCCCAGGCGCACGTACTGCTGCGTCGTGAGGAAGGTCTCGAGGCGGAGGTTGTACGCCTGCCAGACCGCGAAGTCCTCGGGTGACGGCGGATCGCGCAGATCGTCGGGCAGCGGCCGGCCGCGGTCGGGGTGCGCCCGGCACCAGGCCTGAACGTCGGCCTCGCTCGGCGCGGGCGCGCCGCGGGCGCAGATCCACTGCTGCGGATCGGCTGGCAGCGGCCCCGGCGGCTCGGGGCCGTCGCTCGCGCGGTCGCCGCACGCGGCGAGCAGCAGGAGGGCTCCGCACAGCACGAAGCCGCGCGCCGATCGTGCCAGCTGACGAGCGCAGCCGCGCACGGCGGGCCGCAGTGCATGGCGCGAATCCGGCACGCTTCTACTATCGGTCCGCTCCGGCGTGCAGCTTAGGCGCGCCGCGCCGCGACCCGCATGCCGACCACCCCCGTCGACGCACCCGCCCGCAGCATTCGCGGCCACCGCGCGGCACGGCCGGCGGCTCGCAGCCGTGGGCGCGCTGCTCGGCGTGCTCGTCCTCGCCGCCGCACTGCGCCGGACTGGCCCGCCACCGCCGACCTGCGCCCGCGACCCGGCGCGCTCGAGTACGCGGAGGCCGCGCGCAGCCTGTACGAGGCCGGGGCCACCTGCTGTGGATCGCCAACCGCGCCTACCCGCCGCGCGATCCGGCCCGGCATGTCGGCGTCGATCGCTGCGACGATGCCGGTCGTCGGAGCCGCACACGGGGTCGGGATCTGGACGGTGCTGGCGGGCGCGCTGGTCGCCGTCGTCGCGACCGCAAGCGCTCGCGCGACGCGTCGCCGGAGCGACCGCCGGCATCGTCGCAGCACTGCTGCTGGCGCTGTCGCCGACATCTCGCGCGCGTCAAGCTATCCGGGAGGCCGCACGACCGCCCGGGCGTGCTACCAGCGGGCAGGCAGCGTAAAGCGAGATGCGGCTGACGCGACACGGGACGCAAGAGGTGAACCCGCTCGAGACGCACCTCGCGGTGGCGTCGGGCTGGGTCGTCGGCGGGCTGGTGGCCGCACTCGCGGCGATCTTCGCCCTCGACGCCCGCACCGGCGAGGCGCCCGTCCAGCACCTCTACTACCTGCCGATCATGGTCGCCGCGGCGCGCTTCGGGCGCGTTGGCGGAGTCGCCACGGCGCTCGCCGCCATCGTCTTGTACCACGTCGCCAATCGCGGGCTGCTGCTCGGGCGCGCGCTCGAGAGCGACCTCGTGCAGTGCGCCCTGTTCATCCTCTTGGCCCTGGTGACGGCGCGGCTCGTCGACGACGCGAACCGCCTGCGCGTGCTGTCCTGCACCGACGACCTCACCGGGCTGCACAACCTGCGCTCGTTCGAGAGCCACCTCGCGCGCATGGTGGACGAGGCGCACCGGCGTGCGGCGCCGCTGTCGCTGCTGGTGCTGGACGTCGACCACCTGAAGGACCTCAACGACCACCACGGCCACCTCGCCGGCGCGGAAGCGGTGCGCGCAGTCGGCGGCGTGATCGCGCGCCACGTGCCTGCCGCTGCGGTCGCGTGCCGCTACGGCGGCGACGAGTTCGTCATCGCCCTGCCCGCGCATCCCGCGGAGCGCGCCGACGCCGTCGCCGACGACATCCGGCGCGCCGTGCAAGCCCTGGCACCGCGGCTCGCCGGACACGAGTTCGCCGCCGGCAGGCTCAGCGTCAGCATCGGCGTCGCGACGCGCTCGTTCCAGGACGGCGACGGCGCCGTACTCGCAGCGCGCGACGCCGGCGAGCGCCTGTTCCACGCCGCCGATCAGGCGCTCTACCGCGCCAAGGACGGCGGCCGCAATCGCGTCTGCCACGGCGCGGAGGAGTCCACGGCGAGCAGCGTCACCGCGGTCCGATCGGGCGCCGGCGGCGAGACCCCAGGGGCACGGCCGACGTCAAGCAGAAGGCACTGACCGGCATCACGCTGCCGAGATGCGAGCGCTGCGACTCGCGCGGTCGTGCGAGCGCCCGGCGCGACGTCAGAGAGCAGGACAGATCGCCGGCGCCGCGGCATTACCGTTGGCGATGAACCGGTCGATCTCGTCGATTCGGCCCGACACCTCGGTGCACCACTGGACACCCGTCCCGAGGGTCAACCGGAGCGCGAGCCGGCCCTGCTCCGCCTCGTCGAGCGAGTAGGCGAAGAATTCGTGCCCGCCCTTGACCACGATCTTGTCGTCGCGAACGGTCACCTGCTGGATCGGGTCGGTCTTGTGCGGCGCCTTGAACACGTAGGTTGCGGGCTTGGACGGGCTCCCCTTCGCGGCCCACCCCGAGGACGGCAGCGGCACGCGGATCGATTCTCCGGAGCCGCTCGCGTTGTAGAGGATCAGGGTCGCGCCGCCGGTGCGCGGATCACCCGAGGTGCCCCGTGCGGGCGCGACGATCCGATGCGGCGCGGGGACATCCTTGCTGGTCGCCGCGAACGCGAGCAGACGCTTCTTGGCGAGTCCCTTCTCGCTCCCATCCTTGAGCACGAGGCTCTTCGTGCCGATCGTGGTGAGCGCGAAGCCCGGCGGTAGGCTCGACGGATTCTCCGGATCCGATCCGGCCGCGACCTCGTCCTGGTCGGACACGGTATCGCCATCGCGGTCGAGGACGTAGGGCGCTGCCATCTGCGGCAGCATGCACGTCCCCGTGCGCTCCTCGCCCGGAACGGACACGATCGCTCGTACGGCGGCGGCATCGAGCAGCTCGTCCGCCTGACGGCCGGTCGTGAACGTCGTGCCGAAGGCGAGATGCCATGCCTCGTCTCCGGTGCCACCGCGCACGACGAAGCTGCAGTGGCCCTCACGATCGGCGCGGCCGAGCGCCGTCAAGTACATCGCCAGCGCGGGGTCATCGATGGTCTCGCGGGTGAGCGTCACCTGCTGTCCGACGGCCGGCTTCAGTCCGGGATCGATCGCAAGGATGAAGTTGCTTAGATCGATCCGCTCGTCGAGCGGGATCACCGTGAACGCGTTGTGGAAGTCGACCAGCGACCCCAGGCTGCCATCGAACTCGAGGCCGAAGCCGCGCACGACGTCACCGCCAAAGTACGCCGGGATCTGGTGGTCGTTCGCGCCGTTCGCACCGAACAGCCCGACCTTCTCGTAGGCGTTGCGCAGGTGCGGAACCTTCATCGGCTGACCGAAGGCGAAGCCGAGGACGACGCGCCCGTCGGTCGTGAGCGGCAGCCGATGGCACGCGTTGCACGTGCCGACGCGGTCCGCGAAGCCCGTTCGAAAGAGCCGCTCGCCCCGTGCCATGGAGGCGGTCGGCAGGTCGTCGAGCGGCCTGTACGGGTTCGGCGGGTACACGAGCGTCAAGACGTAGTCCGTGAACGCCTGCAGGTCCGCGGCGGGCAGCGGCGCCGCGCGCCCGAGCAGGGCCGGAAACGCCGCGTTGAAGGTCTTCAGGCTCTCGGCCGCGTCGTAGGCGCTTCCTCCCGAAGACGCTCCACTCCGGTCGCCGCGCCAGTGCAGCGGACCGGTCCCCGCGAGCCCGCGCAGGCTCTGCGTCAAGAACGGACCCTTCGCCGGGTGGTAGGTCGCGCCGACGCCCGCTTGTGCGGACAGCAGATCGACCGTCGGATTGGCGACCGTGAGCAGCGCACCGAGCGGATCGCCCAGGTCCCAGGCGAGGCCGTCGGTATCGCCGAAGACGTGGCAGCTCGCGCAGGCGGCATCACCATGTGCCGAGGTCGCGCGGGCGTCGAACAGCAGCCGCTGCCCGAGCCGTACCACCGCGGGCCGCGGATCGGTGCCGAGAGGGGTGACGGTGCCGAGCGCTCGCGAGGCCTGCGAGGCGTTCTCGACCGTCGCGATCGCATGATCGAACGCCAGCATGACGTAGAGCCGGTCGCGCGCCGCATCCAGCACGATGCCGCTCGGGCCACCACCGACGGCAACCTGCGGGCGCGGCGACACCACGCCGGCCTCGAGGCTGTCGCTGTCGAGAACGGCGACCGATCCCGACCCGAACGCCGTCAAGTATAGCGTCGTGCCGCCGGGCGAGAACGCGAGGCCCATGGGGAAAGCCAGGCTCTCGGCGATCTCGGCCGGCGGTCCCGGGATCGTGTCGTAGTCGATGTGGGGATTGAGATGGACCGGCGTGACCGACGTTCCCCGGAGGACGGTGATGCGGCTCTCGCTGACGTGCCCGCGAATGCTCGGTTCGAAGCGGACGTGGTTCCTCGCGTCGGTATTGCTCACGTACACGGCGCCGGTGTCGGGGCGGACGGCGAGGTTGAACAGCGTCGTGCCGACGCCCGAGAACGATGCCGTCTGCGCCGGCATGGGTGCCGCGGCGTCGATCGCGAACACGTCGAGGTCCGGCACGTCGAACGGGATGCGCTGCCTCCAGTTGCGGCCGATCTCGTCGTCCCAGCGATCGGTCGTCGGATCGTACTTGACGATGAGCCCGGTCTTGGGCGCGCCCGCGGTCGCGCCCGGAGGGAACGGCGGCAGCCCGGGACCGCCCGCGACGACGGAGTTGTTCACCGCGGCAGTCCGGCTCCCCGAGTGAAACACGGCCGCGTACACCGTCGCCCCATCCGGGCTCACCGCAAGCGCACGCGGAGTGTCGCCGAACAACGTCAGGATCGTCAGCGGATCGCCGCGAAAGCTGCTGCCGAGCGCGTCGGCGTCGAACACCCAGACGTCCGCACGGCCCACCTCCTGGGTCAGAGGCTGCGCGTCGCCGGGTCGGTTCTGCCCGCGGTGCGCGGCGGTGATGAACGCGCGCGTGCCGCCTGGGCCTGCGAAGACGACGTCGCGCGGCGCATCGCCCACCAGCAGGGTCCGCATCACGTGTGCGGCCGCCGGATTCCCCGGATCGACGTCGACGACGCTCACGCTGTCCGAGACGTGGTTCACCACCCAGGCCTCGACATGGCCATCACCGCGTACGCGTGCCGCGACCGCGACCGGCTCGAATCCCACCGCGACGTCGGCAACCGGGTGCAGATCCCCGGTCGACACGTCGAACACAAGCAGCCGGTCGCGCGGCGTGCTGACCGCGAACAGGAGATCGAGCGAGGCGACCAGCGCCAGCGGCCGCACGTGCCCGCTCTCGAAGTTCAGCTCCGCGGTGGCGCCCGCGTCGCGTGGCATGCCAGCACTCATCGAGGCCAGGAAAAATGCGGTCACGGCTCGGCCAACGGCTGACAGTCTCATGTGAGTCTCCTGCGGCGGGTCGTCGACGCGGCCCGTCTATCCCGCGCCGGCTCGCGTGATCAAGGGCCAAATCTCGACTTGCGCTCGATCGCGATGCAACGCGCGCGTGCCGTTTGCCGGCGCCGTCGGATCACGACGTCTGGCGCGTCCTCGCGACGGTGCTAGCTTCCTAGCCATCATGTTAGCCAAGAAGCGGGGCGCGCGCGGCACAGGAGCCGTCGTGAACATGCACGAGGCGAAGACGAGCCTCTCGCGGCTCGTCGAGCGAGCCCGGCGCGGCGAAGACATCGTGATCGCGCGGGACGGCGAGCCCGTCGTCAGGCTGGTGCCGGTCGACCGGGTGCGGGGGCGGCGGCCCGTCGGGGCGTGGGCCGGTCGCATCCGGATCCATGACGATTTCGAGGCCCCCCTGCCGGACGAGTACTCCGGCATCACCGGACGATGAGGATCCTGCTCGACACCTGCACGTTTCTCTGGTGGATGACGCGGCCCGACGACGTTCCGCAACGCGCACTCGACATGCTCCGGGACCCCGGGCACGAGGTCCTTCTCAGCGTGGTCACCGGATGGGAGATTGCGATCAAGCGGACGCTGGGCAGGATCGAGATTCCGGGATCGACCTCCGCCTTCCTCACCGATGCCATCGCGAGCCACGATCTCGTGGTGCTCGACGTGGCGATGCACCATGCCGTCGCAGCCGTCGAGCTGCCCCCGCACCACAAGGATCCGTTCGACAGGCTGCTCGTGGCCCAGGCGAAGCTGGAAGGCCTGATCGTCGCCAGCCCCGACCGCGCCTTTCGCCGGTACGGCGTCCGCACGATGTGGACGCGTGTTCCAGGCGGGCCTCGATCTCGGTCCAACTGAGCAGCCTTTCCCGATCGCGACACGACACGACACGACACGATAGCGCGGTCGAGCGCCGCAGTGCCGCCCACGCCTTCCGGTTCGCACGGCGGCCGGATCGTCGGGTCGCACCGGCTCCAAAGGCGTGCTTCCGCATAACAAGAGAGGTTTTTTCCGCCGCCGGGCGTCAAGCGCACGCTGCCGCCGCGTCAGCGACAACCTGACCCTCCACGACAAACGCGTCCTCTTCGTGTCGCGAACCCCAAGATCACCCTCCGGGAGAAGAAGCGGATTCGCATGGCGGACGATCTGACGGCCTGACCTGCCAGCCAGAATAGGACATCTCTACCTGGGACAGATCAGGACATCTCTACTTTGCGTTGACATCGCGCCTACCGGACTGGCCCCCGCTCCGCGCCCGCAAAGTACGTAGTCCCGTGACCGTGCTCGGCATCGACGGTGTCGACCGGATGCTGCGCGCGCTGCATGAGCACGCCATCACGTACTTGACGATCTGCGCGACGCACGACCTGCGGCATCACCACGACGCCGTGCTCGAGGTCACCACCGACGGTAGGCGGCGCTGGCAGCACGGCGACGGCTGAGCGGCGCGGTCCTCGATGAGAGAGCAATCACGGCACCTCGGTGGGCGCGCGCAGCGCGCCGGTGCGCGGGCGCAGGGCGAAGATCATCTCGTTGCGCGACCGGTAGACGAGGCTCAGGTCGCGCGGCGGGTGCGTCGCGAAGATCTCCCACGTCAAGCGCGTGGCCGGCGGTAGGTCGCCAAGCGGGACCGCGATGAGGCTCAGGTCGGTCGTGTCGCGCAGCACTTCGATCGCCCGCCGGTCCGGTAACCGGCTTGCCCACGAAACGCGCGCTGCAAAGTCGGCCGGGTAGTAGCTGTGGTGGCCATTGATCAAGGGCCGCCAGTAGCCCGTCGATCGGTACATCGCCCGGGCATGGACCTTCGGCAGGGTCTTGTCGAGGGCTGGGAACGGAAGCTCCACGACGCTGCCGGGCGCAGCGCGGAGCACCGCCAGCGCACCATCGCTCCACCGGGGCGGATTGAAGAGGTGGAAGTCCTTCAGGAGGAAGCTCCGCGACGGGTCGGCATGCTCGGATCCGAGGTAGGCGGCGATGCCCACGCCCGCGGCGAGGCCGGCTTCGAGCCATCCCGGTGCCGTCGAGCGGCGCGCGCGCAGCAAGCGGACGGCTTCTGCCGTCGCGGCACCGGCGAGCAGCGCTGCACCCAGCAGCGCGGCGAGGCCCAGGCGGTCGGTCGTGCGCGCGAGCGCGAGGGACGGAACCCAGCGCGCGACGATCCCCGCCGGCAAGGGAACGACCGCGTGTCCGACGAACACCGCGCGCGGTAGCGAGATCGCCGTCCCCACGACGAACCACAATGTTCCGTGGACCCAGATCGAGTCCCGGCGGCGCAGCGGCCGCCCGCGTGCGCGCCGGACGAACGCGATCCCGAGCGCGACGACGAAGATCGCGATCGGGAACGGGACGGCACGCGGGCTGGCCGGCGAAAACAGATGCCACACCGTGGGCAGGATCACCGAGGGCGGCCAGAAGGTCTGCTGTGGAAGGTTGGGATTCGCCAGGCGCACGGCCACGTAGCCTGCGAGCATCGGAGACATCACGACCAGTGCGAGGAAGATCGCAGTGGCGAGCGCGATTCCCGAGCGCCGAGTTCGCGCCCGCGCGAACCGGACGACCGCGAGAATGCACAGCGGCGCCAGCACCGCAGGCGCGATGTAGACCAGGTCGTCGAGACACTGCAGAACGAGAAGGGGTACCAGCCACAGCGACTCGCGAACGCTCCTCGTGCGGAAGGCGGCGAGGTAGATGATGGGCGGCAGGTAGAACAGCGCGGCGGCGAACGGAGCCGTCGCCACCATGCCGCGCAGCAGCCACTGGCTCGCGAGCAGCGTGAAAGCGGCGCTGCAAGCCGCAGCAAGCGAGTCGGTCCAGAGCAGCACGACGACGGCCATCGACCACACCGTCAAGCTGACACCGGCGATGTAGAGCACGTTCAATGCGAGCGTCGGATTGCCAGTCGCGATGAAAATTGGCGCAAAGATCGGCAATGCGCCCATGCCCAGCGGGCCATAGAAGATCGCGTGCGGGCTCGGGTGGAAGATGTTGCCCTCGGCGATCTCGCGCGGCGCGGTCACGAGCGCGTGGGACTGGTACGCGAGTAGCCAGCCCGCGACCAAGGAGTCCGTGGATGACGCGGCGTTGGTGCTGGGGAGACGATCGTGCGCCCGGAGGGCGAGCGGCCACGTGAGAACGAGCGTCGCCCCGAGCGACAGGATCAGCAAGAACGACGCATGCGGCAGAAGCGCTCGCCTGGGTCGGATGCCGTCCGGGTTTCCTGTCTCGCGGCTGCTCACGTCGGAACGAGGAAGATCGAAAATGGGTTGGTGGGTTTCCACCAGTGACACGCTCCCAACGTCATTTACAACCGTCACAGGCTACGGAGCTGGCTCCGTCGTCTGGAATGAGAATCGGGACCCTCTCATCACAGCATGGGCGTGTAGATCACTATGGCTACTGGTGCGACGCAAACAGATTTGCGGAACCTACCGGGAGATGTCCCGTACGCTGCTGATCTTGGCGCGATCAAAGCGGCGGTCTCGCGAGTTCGTGGTTGCTACGCGGCCTTCTGCTGACGGTCAAGAGTGTTGTGCTTGATGGCCCGATCGAGTGCGGCGTTCAGCCTGGGCATGTCGGCGTGACCGCGCACGCGACGGAAGCCGACCGAGGCACGTACGATCCGTGCGCCGACCCAGCGGAGCAGCATCGCGCCACCCCGCCAGTTCTCCACGTTGCGCGTGAAGCGGCCGATGCCGCCGTTCAAGTTCTCCATCGCGGTCGTGCTGCGCAGCGTCCGGTAGAGAGCGCCGCGCACCCCGAGACGCTGCAGGGTCAGCGTCTCGACGAGGCCCTCGAGCAGCGAGCTGGCCGCTCCTGGGTGCTCGCGCTCGAGCGAGCCCGCGAGCACACGGAGACGGCGCTCGGTGATAGCCGCGTCGTTCATCTCCCAGGCCGCGCGCAGCACGCGGCGCACGCGCGGTCGTACGTTCTCGGGCAGGTGCTCGAGGACGTTTCGCTGCTTGTGCGCCGGGCAGCGCTGGACGATGCCGAGCGGTTCGAAGACGTCGCGGATCGCCTTGCGCAGAGCCGTGGCGCCGTCGATCACGAAAGAGCGTCGCCTGCTCCGTGCTCAGGCCGCGGTCGATGAGATCCTCGAGGAGAGCCTTGGCGACCGTCGCGTTCTCGGTCGCGCCCTCGCGCAGCGCCAGCGGGTGCTTCTGCCGTCCTCCGACACCCCGAGCGCGATCAGGATCGTGTGTGCGCGAGCCCGCTGGATCACGACCCGTGCCGTGCCCAACCCCGTGCGCTCGGCGCGCGACGACCCCGGACCACGGCGCGCGAGGACCATCTCGCGCGCGTCAAGCGCTCCGGGAGGCCGCGCGCCGCGGCAGCTTCCAGCCCGGCCGCGGAAAGTGGCAGGTGTAGCCGCCGGGATAGCGCTCCAGGTAGTCCTGGTGCTCCGGCTCCGCCTGCCAGAACGGGCCGGCCGGCTCGACCTCGGTCATGACGCGACCCGGCCACAGGCCCCGACGCCTCCACGTCGGCGATGGTCTCCAGCGCGATGCCGCGCTGCTCCTTCGTACCGGACCCGCGTCGACGTCACGCGCGGCTTCATGCCCCAGTAGCAGCCGCCCGCGAGAATCGCCGTCTCCGTCTTCGCCATCTCGATGCCTCCTGCCTCACTCTCGTTCCTATGCCGCCCGATTCCCCGGCAAGCCCAGGGGCGCGACACGGGCGAGCGGCTCAGCCGAGCGTCTTCATCCACCCCGCGACCGCCGCACCGATCTCGTGCGGCGAATCCTCCTGGATGAAGTGGATGCCATTGACGGTGACCTCCTGCTGGTTCGGCCACGTGCGACAGAAGTCCAGCATCGGCCCGCGCAGGATCGCACCGGGCTCGGCGACGATCAGCAGCTTCGGGACCGGGCTCTGCGCGAGCCAGTCCGCGTAGTCCTGCACGATCTTCACGACCTCGGCCGGCTCACCCTCGATCGGGATCTGGCGCGGCCACGACAGCGTCGGACGGCGGTCCTCGCCCGGCTTCGCGAACGGACGCCGGTACTCGTTCATCTCCGCGTCGCTCAGCTTGCGCAGGATCGACGTCGGCAGCACGCCCTCGATGAACTGGTTCTGCTCGAGCACCAGCTTCTCCCCGTCGGGCGAGCGGAAGGCCTGAAAGATCGCCTGCGCCGGACGCGGCCAGTCGCGCCACGACGGGATCGGCATGACGATGCCTTCCATGTACGCGATGCCGCGCACGGCCTCGCGGTGGCGGTTCGCCCAGTCGAAGCCGAGCGCGGAGCCCCAGTCGTGGATCACCAGCGTGACGCGCGCGCGCACGCCGAGAGCGTCGAGCATGCCGTCGAGGTAGCGGCGGTGCTCGATGAAACGGTAGCTCTCGACACCCGGGTTCAGGAGCTTCTCCGAGTCGCCCATGCCGATCAGGTCCGGCACGATGCAGCGGCCGAGGCCCGTCAAGTACGGTACGACGTTGCGCCACAGGTACGACGACGTCGGGTTGCCGTGCAGCAGCACGATCGGATCCCCGCTGCCGGACTCGTGGTAGGCCATCTTCCGACCGAGGACCTCGATCGTCTTCTTCGCGAGCGGTGCCGCCGAGATCTCCATCACTCCCTCCGTCCTCCAGCCGAGATCTCCATCACGTCCTCCGTGCGCCTCAGGCGCACGCTTCGATCCGCGCCGGCACGCTCTTGTGCCATGGCGTGCCCGCGACCCAGTCGCGGTCCTCGCTGCGCGTCAGCTCGTTGGGCGCGATGCCGGCCACACGCGGTCCTTCTGGCGTCGGGAACGCGAGCCCGAGCCCGTTCGGCAGCGACACGTGCCCCGGCTGCATGCGATCCGACAGCTCGACCGGCACGACGGCCGAGCCGCGCCGCGTGGTGAGCCGCACGCGCCCGCCGGCGCCGACGCCGACCTTCTGCGCGTCCGCGGGATGCATGCGCAGCGAGCCCTCGACGTCCTTCTTCCGCCACTCCGGGTTGCGGATGATCGTGTTCGCGGTGAACGAGCGCCGCTCGCCGGCCGAGAGCACGAAGGGGAAGTCCGCGTCGGCCTGCGGCGGCGCCTCGGTCGCGAGACCGTCGAGCTCGTCGAACAGCTCCGGAATCGCGAGCTGCACGCGGCGGCTCTTCGTGCCGATGCGCTTGAAGCTCTCCTCCCAGTCGTCGACCGCGAACACGACGGCGCTCTTGCTCGAGAGGATCGCGTCGAAGAGCGCGTCGGCCGCGTCGAACGGATCCCCCGTGAAGCCGGCCCGCGCGAGCGACGCCGGGTTCTTCTGCGCCGCGATCTGGCACACGGCCCACAGCCCTGCGCCCTCGGCGGC
Source organism: Candidatus Binatia bacterium (assembly GCA_019749875.1). GTDB lineage: Bacteria > Desulfobacterota > Binatia > UBA12015 > UBA12015 > VGTK01. Next base: position 23,287 of record JAIEPK010000274.1, read on the forward strand.
GCCTTCCGGCAGCAGGTCGCCGATCGCGCGAAAGAGCAGCGCGGGCGCGATCGCGAGGATCTTCGGGTTGCCGCCGGCGAGGGCGAAGAACGCGTCGCGGAACGGCTTGCGGCCCTCCTGCCAGGCGGCGCGCAGCGTCGCGACGGCGTCCGCCGGCAGCTCGCCGAGCGCGTCGGCGATGCGCGCGTGCAGCTCGGCCTCGGAGAAGAGACCGTCCTCCGGCTTCAGCAGCGCGCGCCGCAGGTGGAAGTAGTTGTGCGGGAACTCGAAGTTGAAGAACGTCGCCTCGGCCTTCTCGTACTGGCTCGCGACCGGCAGCACGTAGTGCGCGAGCTTCGCGGTCTCGGTGAACGCGACGTCGATGACGACGACGAGATCCAGCGCCGCGAGCGCCTCGCGCATGCGCACGCTGTCGGCGAGCGAGTGCGCGGGGTTGCCGCTCTCGACCAGCATCGCGCGATAGCGCTTCGGATGATCGGTCAGGATCTCGTCCGGGATCACGTTGCACGGCGTCAAGCCGCCGATGATGCGCGACTGCGTCACCGGTGACAGCTTCGGCGCACCGCCGCCGCCCTCGCCGCCCGCGGCGAGCGGCACGAGCGTCGCGGGGATGTAGTTCGCGCCCTTCTTGCCGAAGCTTCCCGTCAGCAGGACGAGTAGCTTGTGCAGGTACGAGACCAGCGTCGAGTGCCGGTTCATCTGCACACCGAGGTCCTCGAAGGTCGCCATGCTCTTCGCCGCCGCGATGCGGCGCACGGCCTTGCGGACGAGCTCTTCGGACACGCCGGTGATCGCGCAGTACTTCGCGACCGGGATGTTCGCGAGATGCGGCAGGACGTCGGCGAGCCCGTCCGCGTGCTCGGCGAGCCACTCGTGCTTGACGAGATCCTCCTGCACCAGCACGCCGAGCATCGCGGCCAGCAGCCACGCGTCGGTGCCGGGACGCACCTGCAGGTGGATGTCGGCCAGCTCCGCCGTCTCCGTTCGGCGCGGGTCGATGACGATCAGGCAGCGCTCGGGATCGCGCGAGATGGCGCGCAGCGTGACGCGCGCGCGCGGGATGCCGTGCGAGAACCACGGGTTCTTGCCGAGGAAGAGCCCGACCTCGCAGTGCTCGAAGTCGCCGCGCGAGTAGCCGCCGAGCATCTTCGCCGCGACCCAGAACTCGCCGGTCTTCTCCTGCGCCAGCGCGCTCGAACGGTGGATCGAGCCGAGCAGCTTGCGCGTCACGCCGCCGTACGCACCGGGAAGGTGATTCCCCTGCCCGCCACCGCCGTAGTAGAAGATCGACTCGCCGCCGTGCGTGTCGCGGACCTGCCGGAACCGCTCGGCGACCTCGCGGATCGCGGTATCCCAGTCGATCTCCTCGAACGTTCCGTCGGCGCGGCGCCGCAGCGGCTTCGTCAGGCGGTGCGGACCGTTCTGATAGAAGTCGATCCGGTGCGCCTTCTCGCAGGCGTAGCCCTGCGACGCCGGGTGGGCGTCGTCGCCGCGCACGCGGACGATGTTGCGTCCGGCGGCTCCCCCGAGCTCGACCTCGAGCCCGCAGTTGCACTCGCACAGGATGCACGCGGTCGACTTCCAGTCGGCGTCCGCGGCGGCGGTCTTCTGCCCGATCGATTCAGCCATGCCGTCCGCAGATATCCGCTTTGGTTTCTTTACGCAACCAGACCCGGTACGCTAAGGTGCCTTTCATGGGACGCAAGCGCTTCGCCGGAATGCAGTGCGGGGTCGCCCAGGCGCTGGAGGCCTTCGGCGACTGGTGGTCGCTGCTGATCGTGCGCAACGCGTTCTTCGGCATGCGCCGCTTCGCCGACTTCGAGCGCGATCTCGGCATCGCGAAGAACATCCTGACGGCGCGCCTCGCGCACCTGGTCGAGCACGGCATCCTCGAGCGCGTCGACGTCGGCACGGAAGGCCAGCGCTTCGAGTACCGCCTGACCGACAAGGGCGAAGCGCTGCTGCCCGTCCTCACCGCGCTGCGCGAGTGGTCCGACGAATGGGTCTTCGGGCGCGGCCACGAGCCCGCGATCGTGCGCGACCGGCAATCCGGCAAGCGCATCCCGAAGCTGCGCGTGACCGCCGCCGATGGCCGCGTGCTCACGCGCCGCGACATCCGCATGGAGCCGGGCCCCGGCGCGGACGAGACCATCCAGCGCCTGCTGACGCCGCGGCCTCGCTGAGACCGTCGCGCCCGCGAGCACGCGCTCGTCGAGGCGTCCCCGGACCGTCGCGGCTCAGCAGGCGGCGCGTGCCGAAGCCGTGCCCGCTCGACGCTCGTACGCGGCGCCCGCGGACAAGAGCGCCGCTTCTCCGAGATGCGGGCCGACGAGCTGGAATCCGAGCGGCGCCCCCTCGGGCGAGCGGCCCATGGGCAAGGTCAAGGTCGGATTTCCGGTGACGTCGAACGGCAGCGTGTAGACCATGAACGGTGCTGCATCGAGCGGTGGTCCGCCCGTGACCGCGGCCATCTCGGCGACGGTCATCGGCTGGATCGGCATGACGGGCACGGCGAGAAGGTCGACCTGCGCGAAGACGCCGCCAAGCTGGCCGCGCAGCTCGCGGCGGCGCATGGCGAAGCTCGCATACGCCGTCGCGGCAGCGGCGCGTCCGAGCTCGAGGATCGCGACGTAGGCGGCGCCGTAGCGGTCCTTCTGCGACGGATACGTCGCCGCGTGCGCGACCGCGGCCTCGGCGAAGCACGCGAGCACCGCCGGCTCGAGGACCGGTGCGATGTCGGGGAAGTTCACGTCGACCAGCGTCGCACCTGCGTCCTTCAGGTGCGCGAGCGCGGACCGCATTCCCGTCGCGGTGGCCTCGTCGAGGTTGGTGAGAGCGTAGGCCGCATCGACGCCGACGCGGACGCCGGCGAGCGTCGCGCCGCGGGCCGCCGCCACCGGGTCGCCGACCGGCTCCCGCAGCGCCGTCGCATCGCGCGGGTCGGCGCCGGCGATCGCGGCATACATCAGCGCCACGTCGAGCACCGTGCGCGCCATCGGCCCGACGTGATCGAAGGTCTCGGACAGCGGGAACACGCCGTGCCGGCTGACGCGGCCCCAGGTGGGCTTCAGGCCGACCAGGTGGTTGCACGCGGACGGGAAGCGGATCGAGCCCGCCGTGTCGGTACCGATCGCGCCGTACGCCATGCCCGCCGCGACGCTCACGCCCGAGCCGCTCGACGACGAGCCGGTCCAGCGATCCGGCGCCCACGGGTTCACCGGCGGCGTGACGTCGGGATGGTGCACACCCCACGCGCCCTCGGTGAGCTGCGCCTTGCCGACGACGATCGCGCCGGCTTCCTGCAGACGCGCGACGACGGTCGCGGTGTCGGTCGCGGCGAAGCCGGTGTCGAAGCGTCCACCGGCGCGCGTCGCGGTGCCGGCCATCGCGCACAGGTCCTTGACGGCGACCGGCACGCCGTGCAGCGCGCCCATGGTCTCACCGCGAGCGCGGCGCGCGTCGGCGGCCTGCGCCTCGGCGAGCGCCGCCTCGGCACGGACCTCGGCAAACGCGTGCAGCCGCGGCGCCAGCGTGGCGATCCGGTCGAGGACGTGTCGCGTGACCTCGACCGACGTCAGCTCGCCGCCGCGGATCGCCGCGGCGACGTCGGCGAGCGCGAGATCGTGCAGGGCAGCCGGCGCCATTCAGCGCACCGGCCGCGGTCCGATGATGCTCGCGCGCTCCATCACCCGCACCTCGGGCCAGTAGTCGCTGCTCGCATAGTGCTGCGCCGCGCGATTGTCCCAGAACGCGACCGAGTTCGGCTCCCAGTGGAAGCGGCACTGGTACTCGGCGATCTCCGCGCGCCGGCTCAGGCGGTCGATCAGCGCGCGGCTCTCGTCCGCGTCCATGCCGGCGATGTGGCTGGTGAAGAAGCGGTTCACGTACAGGTGGCGGCGTCCGGTCTCGGCATGCGTGCAGACCACGGGGTGCACGACCTGCGGGTAGCGCTCGCGCATCGCCGGCTTCTGATCCTCGGGGATCGAGTGGCCGAACACCTGGATGAAGTCGTGCACCGCGTCGAGCGGCTCGATCTGCTGCTTGACGTCGTCCGGCAGCCCCTCGTACGCGGCGACCATGTCCGCGAACAGCGTGTCGCCACCGCTCGGCGGCACCTCGATCGCGCGCAGGATGGCGCCCATCGACGGACACTCGCGCCAGGTCACGTCGTGATGCCAGCCGTTCTCGAATCCGCCGACCGTCGCCGACTTGGCGAACTGGACGACGGTCGGCTCCGACGTGTTCGCCGGCAGGAAGGGATGCACCTCGAGCTCGCCGAAGCGCCGCGCGAACGCCACCTGCGAGGCCGCGTCCATGGGCTGGTCGCGGAAGAAGATGACCTTGTACTCGTGCAGCGCGCGGCGGATCTCGACGATGGCCGGATCCGGCAGCGGCCGCGTGATGTCGATGCCGCGCAGCTCGCCGCCGATCGTCGCGCCGAGCGGGGCCACGTCGAAGTGCTGCCAGGTCAGACCGCGCAGACGCTGCCGCTCCTCGGCGAGGTGCCGCAGCGGACCGACCTCCACGTCGTACTTCTCGATCCGCACCCGGTTCGCGTAATCGGGGGTCGGAGACTTCCGTGCGGGGGCCACGGCTTCGGCCGGCGTCGTCGCGAGCGTCATCCTCGACGCGTACCACGCGGCCGGAGGCGCACGGAAGGGGAGCGCGGAGTCGACGTCCGGCGACGACGAGAGGCTCAGCCGCGACCGAAGGCGCGTCCCCAGCCGCGCCACGGCTCGCCGGGCAGGTCGCCGAAGCGCCACAGGAAGAGCATCGTCGTCTGCGCGACCATGAACGTCGTCAAGAGAAAGAACAGCGCCTCCTCGATCGGCAGCACGCCGAACAGGCGCACGCCGACCGTGGTCGCGCCGCCGATCTGCCAGACGCCGCTCGCGATGCCGACCGCGTCGGCCGCACCGAAGTACAAGCCGAGGCCGGCGGTGAGCGGCAGCCAGCGCCGCGCGGTGCGCGCGAGGAAGCCGTGGAAGGCGAGCCACTGGCCGAGCACGATCGGCAGCGACCAGCCCAGCAGCCAGACGAAGTACGAGTACGCGCCGAAGCCCGCCGGATCGATCATTGACGCGCCTCGGCCGTCGCCCGCGCGCCCGCGCGCCCTGCGGGATCGATCATCGCATCACCCGGCGCATCAGCAGCAGGCTCGTCACCCAGGTCTGCAGCAGGAAGAACAGGTACTCCTCGACCGGCAGACGCCCGATCACGATCCCGGAGATGCGCACCGGATCGAAGCCCCACAGCCCGGCCGCGACCGCGGCGTTGTCCCACGGCGACGTCCACGCGACGACGACCAGCGACAGCCCGAGCAGGAACAGCAGGTGCCGTCCCGCGAGCACGGACCGTGCGCGCACGATGCCGACGAGGAGCAGCGGCCCGAGGAAGAGCGCGAGGAAGCGCGCGTAGGTCACGGCGCGCGCTCCGCCGGTGTCGGCGCGGCCGCGGCATTCGACGACGACGCGGGCGGCGGCGGGACGAGACCGTCGATCGCGGCCGCGAGGCGCGCGATGCGCGCCGGCGTCGCGTCGCCCTCGTCGCGCAGGACGAGCGTGCCGTCGGGCGCGTAGAGTCGGACGTTCGGCACGCCTTCGCGCGCGTCCACCCGCGTCGCCACCGCGCCGTCCCAGTCGAGCAGCAGCGGCGGTCCTCCCGCACCCTGCTCGCCGACCATCTTCGCGATGATCCAGCGCGCGGTGCCGTGCGCGAAGCCGGGCACGCCGCGCAGGTCCGCGACCGAAACGACGGCCACCTTGCCCGGCACGATCCACGTCGCGACGCCTTGCGGACGCGCCGCGCCGATGCCGCGCCCCCAGTCCACCGACGCCCCCGACGCCGAGCGGTCCGCCACGACGACGAGTGCGGGATGCCCGGCGAGCAGCGCGAGATCCCACGGCTTCTCCTCGGGGTCCTCGAGCACGACACCGGCGAGCGGCCACCCCGCGCCCGTCGTCGCGACCGGACCCGGCGTCGGGTCCTGGGCGCGCGCGAAGCACGGCGACACGACGACCGCGACCAGCAGCGTCAAGCACCACAACGACGTCGGACGACGCATCAGCTCGGCGCCCTCCCCCCGACCGGACGCCCGCGCCACGCGAGCTCGCGCCCGAGCAGTCCCGACACGCCGCCGCTCACCGCGATCCCGAGCAGCGACCACAGCGCCGGCGGCCACGCGGCGAGCGCCACCAGGCGCTGCCGGAAGCGCGCGAGCAGTCCGGCGTACGTCGCTCCGACGACCACGATCGCGACCAGCGCGAGCGCCCGCTCCGCGAAGGACGGCGCGAGCAGGACGCGCACCCACGGCCGCAGGCCCATCAGCGCGAGCAGCGTCAGCAGCGCCCCCCACTGCAGCGGGTAGCGCCGCGCCGCCGAGTGGAAGCTCTTCGCGAAGCCCGCGGCCATCGCACGTCCGCCGTCGTACATCTCGCACGCGAGCCAGCGGTGTCCGTCGAGCAGCGCGAGCCGCAGGCCGGCGGTCTTGGCCGCGATCGCCAGGCTCACGTCCTCGACGATGTGGTCGCGCACGGCCGCGTGTCCACCGAGCCGCGCGTACGCGTCGCGGCGCACCAGCATCGCCTGCCCGTTGGCGACCGACAGCCGCGGGTGCTTGACGCGCGGCACCTCGGGCAGCGGAACCAGCGCCGTGAGGAAGTAGTAGAGCCACGGCACCACGAGCCGGTTCGGCCAGCCGTCGCCGACATAGCGCGGCAGGAACGACGCGAAGTCGACGCCGGCCGCGCGCGCCGACGCGAGCGCGCGCTGGACCGCATCGGGTGCGAGGCGCGTGTCGGCATCGAGGAAGAACAGCCATTCGCCGTGCGCCGCGTCCGCGAGCTGCTGGCACGCGAAGCACTTGCCGCCCCAGCCGTCCGGCAGCGGACGGCCCTCGAGCAAGCGCGCCTCCACCGGCGACGCGGATGATGCACGAACGACGTCGTGCCGGGTGCCGCCCGCCGCCGCAGCCGCATCTGCGCCCCAGGCCGCGTGCGCGGCGAGCACCTGCGTCGCGATCGCCCGCGTCGCGTCGCGCGAGCCGTCGTCGAGCAGGAGGACCTCGCAACGCACGCCGCGCTGCGCGAGCATCCCCTCGAGGCACGCGCCCACGTTGCGCTCCTCGTCGCGCGCCGGGACGAGCAGGGAGACGAGCGGCGCGTTGTCGGGCGCGCCGTCGAGCACGGAGAGGGTCGCGACGCCAAGCGACGCTGCGCCCAGCCCCGAGCATGATGCGACCTCCGCATCGGCACGCGCGGCAACGCCCGCGAGCCAGCGGCACGAGCGCCACGCGCACGACGCCGCGGCGACGCCGAGAATCAGCGCCGTCACGTCGAGCGCGAAGCTCACGCTCGCCATCGTCCGTCCGCACGGTCGCGCTGCACGAGCCGCGCGACCAGCTTGCCGCCGAGGATCACCATCGGCACCCCGCCGCCCGGCTGCGTGCTGCCGCCGACCAGGTACAGCCCCGCGACGTCGCGCACGCGCGGCGCCGGGCGCCGGAACGCCGTCTGGTCGGCACGCGCCGACAGGCCGAAGATCGAGCCGCGGTGGCAGTGATAGTCGCGCGCGAAGTCGGCCGGCGTGTACCAGCTGCGGTACGTGATCGCGTCGCGCAGCCCCGGCAGCGCCGCGCGCTCGGCGCGCTCCAGCAGGCGCTCCGCATAGGCGGGCGCGAGCGCGTCCCAGTCCACGCCGCCGGCGAGGTACGGCGCCGGCGCGAGCAGGTAGAGCGCGGTGCAGCCGGGCGGCGCGAGCTCCGGATCGGTGACGCTCGGCGCACAGACGTAGAACGACGGGTCGCTGAGCGGACGCTTGTCGGCGAAGATCTCGCGCAGATCGCGCGCGAAGTCGTCGGAGAACATGATCGTGTGGTGCGGCAGGCCGGGGAACGTCTTCGCCACACCCGCGTACACGATGAACGCCGACGACGACGGCTCGAGCGCGTCGAGCCGCGCGTCGGTCATGTGCGGCCGCGGCGCATCGCCGAGCAGGTGCGCGTAGGTGTGGTGCAGGTCGGCGTTGGAGACCACCACGTCGGCGCGCAGCTCGCGGCCGTCGGTGGTGACGACGCCGCGCGCGCGGCCGTCCTCGACCAGCACGCGCGCGACGCCCGTGCCGTAGCGCAGGTCGATCCCGAGGTCGCGGCACAGCTGCTCGACCGCGAGGGCGATCGCGTACATGCCGCCCTTCGGGAACCACACCCCGTAGGCCATCTCGAGGTACGAGATCAGCGCGTAGGTCGCCGGCACCTCGTCGGGCGACGCGCCGACGTAGATCGCCTGATACGTCAAGAGTTGCCGGAGGCGCGGATCGCGGATGCGCCCCGCGACGCGCTTCGAGAGCGAGGTCAGCGCGTCCATCTTGAAGCCGGCGACGAGCAGCGACGGATCGGCGAGGTCGCGCCACGAGTGGAACAGGCGGTCGAGGAAGTGGTGCTCGACCTCGTGCCAGATGCGTCCCGCGCGCGCCAGATACTCGACGTAGCGCGGCTCGTCGTCGGGCGACATCGCGCGCACCTGCGCCAGCACGTCGGTCATCGAGCTCGACAGCTCGAAGCTCAGGCCATCGGGAAAGTGCGCGCGATAGAACGGCTGCAACGGCCTGAGCTCGAGCACGTCGCGACGATCGCGTCCGGCCGCGGCGAACAGCTCGTCGAGGACGAACGGCATGGTCAGGATCGTCGGACCCATGTCGAAGCGGAAGCCGTCGACCGCGAGCTGGCGAACCTTGCCGCCGGGTGCGTCACGCTGCTCGAGCACGGCCACGTCGTAGCCGGCGCGCGCGAGGTGGATCGCGCTCGCGAGCCCGCCGAGGCCCGCGCCGACGATCAG
>JAIEPK010000219.1 GCA_019749875.1 Candidatus Binatia bacterium
CATCCTGCGCGCTGCCGCGCACGGCGGAGCAGCTCGCCGAGCCGCGCGTGCTCGACGAGCTGCTCGCGCGCCACGCGCCTCCGGGTGCGCCACCGCTGCCGCGTCTCCGTCACGCGCGCCTGCCCGGCGTGCGGTTCGAGAGCAGCAACTGCACCAACTTCCTGATCGAGGTCGAGTTCGCGACCGACGGCGACGCGGACGGGCGGCCGCTGCCGCGCACGCTGTACGCGAAGCTGCCGCCGCCCCATCTCGCGACGCGTGCGTTCGCCAACGCGATGGGCTTCTGGGAAGCGGAGGTGCTTTTCTGCCGTCGCCTCGCGGGACGCGTGCCGATCGAGACGCCGCGCGTCTTCGCGGCTGCGCGATCCGGCGCGCGCTTCGTGCTGCTGCTCGAGAACCTGCACGAGCGTCCGGGCACGCGGCTGTTCCTCAACCGCGACATGGCGGCGGGCTCGACCGGGGAGCGCGCGCAGCGCTGCCTCGATGCGTTCGCCCGGCTGCACGCCGCGTTCTGGAGCACGCCCGCGGACGCGCGCGACGCGCTGCTGCCGCTGCGCCTCCATGCCCATCTCGCTCCCGGTGCGCGCGCGCGCAGCCGCGCGCTCGCCGAGGCGGCGATCGCTCCATCCCACCGCAAGGCCCCCGACCTCTTCCGCGCGGAGCACGTCGCGCTGTGCCGGCGCGCACTCGCGCAGTGGGACCGCCTGGTCGACGCCTGGTACGCGGAGCCGCTCACGCTGCTGCACGGCGACAGCCACCTCGCGAACTGCTTCGAGCACCCGGCTGCGGACGGTCCTGGGGCCGCCATCGGCCTGCTCGACTTCCAGGGCGTGCACTGGGGACAGGGCGTGCGTGACGTGCAGTACCACCTCATCGACTCGCTCGAGCCGGACGTGCTCGCGTCGTGCGAGCGCACGCTCGTGGACGGCTACGTCGCGGCACTCGCGCGGCACGGCGTCGTAGTCGATCGCGATCGCGCCTGGCAGCAGTACCGCCTGCTCGCGCTCCAGACACTGGTGGTGGCGCTGGTCTCGCTCGGGCTCGGCTCGCTCACCGAGCGCGAGGAGACCGTCCGCACGGTGCTGCGCCGCAGCGTCGCCGCGATCGAGCGGCTCGGCTTCGACGACGTGCTGGCGCGGATCTGACCGCCGGCGTCAAGCAGACGCGACGTACAGCTTGAAGTCGCGCTTCTCGAGCCGCCACGCGGGCGTGCGCCCGCACACGTCGAGCATGCCCGCGACGCCGAGCAGACGATCCGCCTCCGCGCGCTGCGCCGCGGGCACGGCGCGGTACGCGTCGATCAGCCGCTGCAGCTTCCACGCCGTGTAGCTCGTCGCGGGACGGTTCATCGGCGCGTCGAGCAGGAACGTGTCGATGCGTCCGAGACCTGGCTTCGCGACCTCGCCGATCGCCTGCGACGGCAGCCGCCGGTCGGCCGCGTCGAGCGTCGCCGCAGCCATGTGTCCGAACGCGGCACCGATCTCCGCGAGCACAGGCTCGAGCGTCTTCGCGACGTAGAGTGCACCGTCCGCGGGCTCGCCAGCCGCGGCGTGCATGCGGTCGATCCAGATCCCGGTGCGGATGCAGCTCCGGTGCAGGAAGTCGTTCGCCGGACCGGGATCACGCCAGAGATGCCCGAACATCGCGTTCATCATGCCGAGGTCGGCGAGAGTCGGCCGCGCGCCGAGCAGAAAGAACTCGTCCGCCGCGAAGTGCTCCTCGAGCCTCGCGCACAGGCGCTCGAAGCACGCCTGGATCGCGGCACCGGTCTCGGGACGGTCGGCGCCGATCGCGGGCAGGCGGCTCTCGATCTGCACCGCGGTCATGTCGGCGACCTGCTGCGCGCCGGCCTTGTCCTGCGAGCCCCAGCCCGCGAGGACCGCGAACATGCGCAGCGCCCACTCGCGCGTCGCCTCGGGCACCCAGCGGTAGTAGCCGCCGACGATCATCAGGAACTCGTCGGCGTAGGTCTCGAACAGGAGCGCGAGCACGCGCAGCACCGGGTCCTCGGGCACGACCGGGCGCTCGGGGTGGCGCCGCTCCAGCTCCGCGACGATGTCGCAGCTGTCCTGCAGCGTCGTGTCGTCGGGGCAGATCACGACCGGGAAGAGGTGCATGCCCGTGCGCGGCAGGATCACGTCGCGCAGCCGGTCGAAGTTGAACGGCAGCTCGGTGTACGGGATGCGCTTGTACTGGAAGCAGGCGCGGACCTTGGCGCTGAAGTACGACGGCTGGGCGGCGTAGAGCAGGTAGTCGGCCATGCCGTGTACTGGCATTGCGACTGTCAGAACTCAACCGGCCGGCCGGGCGACGCCGGTGCGGGGGAGGCGGCGTTCCGGCGCGGCAGAAGTGGCACGACTGGTGCCTAAAGTCGGACGGCACGAACGCCGTTCTCTTACCGAGCACCCGGCGCACGTTCCGGATCCGGGGCCAGGAGGAAGAGCATGTATCACGATCGACTCTTCGCTGCGGCGCGCGGTGCGCGCGTTCGACTGCTGGGGCCAATGGCCCTGCTCCTGGCGGCCCTCGCCGCCGGTTGCGCCGACGCCGACCGAGCGCCGCAGAACCTGACCTGCACGGGCGGTCCGGACGGCTCGCCGCCGAGCGCGTCCTACGTGCAGCTCATGCAGGACCAGCTGACCAACGCCGACTACTGGGAAGCCGAGCCGCGCATCCTCGCCGCCGGTCTCGGCTTCACCGACATCATCGGCGTGCCGGGACTCCAATCGAGCGACCTCGACACGCAGAAGGCCGCGACGCTCGCCGCGGGCGGCGCCTGGAACATCGTGGTGACGACGCTCACCACGATCGCGCAGCGTGCCTACACCTCGGCCATCTCGCCGAACGGCGTGGCCGGCAGCTACGGCTGGCCGGTGCAGTTCTGCGACGGCCTGCCGATCGAGTTCAGCTGGCCCGTCCTGCCGCGGACCGTGCAGGGCAGCGACTTCGTCGTCTACCTGAACGACGGCAGCGCGACGCAGCCGCTGGTCGCGTCGATCCAGCCCAACTTCGAGTACAACGAGCGCTCGACCGTCGTCATCTTCGGCGAGTTCGGCAATCGTCTGGCGCCGGACCAGCCGGGCGCGCTCTATCCGGTGCGCTTCGAGATCGTCGACGACGGGACACCCCTGTCGCTGGTCGGGCCCGGCGGACGCGTCGTGTCCGCCGTCGGCTTCACCTACGGCACCGGCGACGATCCGTACACGGCGTACAACCCCGGCAAGGGACCGACGCTGTGCGCGGCGAAGCTGAGCCGCATGTCGACCGCCGGCGAGGGCGGACCGCCCGCGTTCAACGCGCAGATGCCGAACGACGGCGTCGCGCTCTACGGCGACGCGGCGCAGTACCGGCTGCGCGTGCTGACCACCGGCGGCTTCTCGCCCGACGGCGTCACCAGCGTGTTCCCGACCGAGTACGAGCGCTTCTTCCGCGTGCAGGCGATCGACGCCGCCGGCCGCGAGCACTGGCTCGAGCGCACCGGCGTGCCTTACGAGATCGACGGCGGCACGGTCACGGTCGTCGGGCTCGCGGATCTCGGTCTCGCGCAGTCGAGCTACGACGACGGCTACGTCGAGGACCACGACAACCAGATCGACATCGTGCTGTCGGGCGACGAGTCCGCCGTCCGCGCGATCCGCATGGTCGAGATCCCGGCCTCGGGCGGCTACTCGCCGTTCTACAACCCCGGTGGTCCCGGCAACGATCCGGATCCGGAGACGGTCTACAGCCAGCCGGGTCCGCTCACGCAGCAGGCCGTGACGATCGCGCTCGACGATCCGATGACGGTGACGTATCCGCCGGCGGAGTGAACCGTGTCGGCGGTTTCTACTCGCGAGCCGCGGACCGTCCGGGTAGAGTTCGCGACCGCCATGCCTCGGCTCGCTCCGCCATCCTCGCTCGTCGCGCTGCTCGTCACGCTCGCCGGCATCGCCGCGTGCAGCTCCGAGGCGCCCACGCCGGACCCGGCCCCGACCGCAGTGCGAGCGCCCGGCACGACCCCGAACGGCGTCGCGATGCAGCTGAGCCAGCAGCTCAAGGACCTCGGATCGCGCAACGATGCCGTCGCGGTCGCGGCGATCGACGCGCTGGTGGCGCAGGGGCCCGCCGCGCTCGACGTGGTGACGCCGGTGTTCGAGCAGGGATCGGAGACCGCACGCGAGAACGCGCTCGAGGTGCTCAAGGAGCTCGAGCTGCCCGACAGCGTACCTCTGCTGGTGAAGGTTCTCGGCAGGGACGACGACCCCGACGTCCGCTACGAGACCGCCATCCTGCTGGGGCAGCTCGCCGACCCGCGCGCCCGGGAGGTCATCGAGGCGACGTTGCGCGACCGGGAGTGGACCGCGCGCACCGGTGCCGCGCGCGCGTGTGCGACCCTGTGCACCTCGCCCGAGGCGGTCGATCGGCTGGTCTGGATGGCGATCTTCGATCAGCCCGTGCAGCCCGGGATCTGGGCACGCTCGAGCCTCGTGAAGATGCTGAAGAGCAGCGCGGCGGCTCCGGCGCCCGCGGATCCGCCAGGGCAGGTTCGCGCGGCGATCGAGCGCGCGGCGAAGCCCGCGGCGAGCGGCACCGGATCGCTCGAGACCCGTGTACGCGCCGCGCTGCTGCTGAGCGACATCGGCGACACGTCCGGGATCCCGGCGCTGCGCGAGGCGGTGGCACAGCAAGGTCTCGATGCGAAGGTGATGCCCTATCCCCTGTTCGTTCTCGGCCAGATCGGCGACGCGTCCGACGTGCCGGCGCTGAGTGCCGCGCTCGCCAACCCGCGGCCGGAGGTCAGCGCGTTCGCATACGATGCGTTGCGCAGGCTGGCGGCGAAGAACCAGCCGGGCGCTGCGGAGGCCATGGCCGGCTTCCAGGGACCGAAGCCTGCGAAGGAGCTGAAGTCACCGCTGCCCTGAGCTGCAATCCGACTCGGCTCGGGCGTTCAATCGACGACGGCTGCGCCCTCGCGCAGAGCACTGGGCCCTCGCGCACCAGCGCGACACGCGGGCTCTCGCTGCATCACGGATGACCGCTGGGCCTTCGCGTCATCGACGCATGCGGTCATCGACCGACGCATCCGCGGAGTCAGCGCAGTCTGCAAGCGTAGACTCTCGGCACTTCCCCGCGAGCCGTCGACACGGCAGACGAGCTCTTCGTGATCGAAAGCGCCGCCCGGACTCCCGCAAGCCGCGTGCGGATACAGCCGAAGCGCGCGTCAAGCATTGACGCCACGTCGCGCTCAGTGGAGCGGCCCCGCCAAATCGATCCATTCTCTCGCCGGACGCTGATCTGCGAGACCGAGCAGGAGGACAATCAGCCTCTGCTTGGGAGAAGCGTCTCGTCTCCAGCCGTCGGGCGTTCAACCAGAAATGAGCGAACACCGGGCGCTTCGCGAGCCGAGCGGGAGCCCAGCGCACCAAAATCACCGACCACTCTCCCATAGCGAGCCTTCGCCGCGTCGCGTCGTCGATCACACCTTGACCAGGGCCACGGAGTCGACATACCGCTGCGCCGTTCCGCCGCGGTGCGAGACCTCTCGCGCCAGAAAGGAGGAGGGAAGCACGCTGTCGGCGCCGTCATCCGTGCCGGCGACATGAGGGTCGCACCGACCCTTCTTATCGTCTTGCTGCGCGCCCACTTCGGGTGCGCCGTCATGTCCATCTCACGCTGTTGCAGTGACACTACAGGAGAAGAAATGCGCAGGATCGCCTTCGGAACCCTCATGATCTCGTTCGCACTCGTGTCCACCGTGTGGGCCGGCGCGAAGGACAAGTCCCAGAACACCGTCGTCGACATCAATTCGACGGGAACGATCGACAACACGACGGCGAAATCGAAGATTCAATCGGCGAAGCCATGTGAGATCCAGGCTCAGATCCAGACCCTGACGGGCCCCGGCACGAACGACGGCGACGTGGTGATCTGCATCCTCGACGCCGACCTCGACTCACCCGCTCAGGGCGGCAACGGGATCGTGCTCGCGACCGAGCTGAAGAAGGGCAAGCTGAACCTGAAGGCAAACCTGTCCGAGGTCGACGTGCTGGGCCAGTCGTGCGGGGAGTCGGAGGCGATCAGCTACAACGGCGGCATCCGTTGTTTCCTCGACGATGCGACGTACCGGGGCGACGCAAACGTTGCCGGTAGCTGGCGCGCCGACTGTGCCGCCCTGGGGGGTTCGCCAGCGGCTTGCCTGGCGCGACCAAGCTGAAGGTGAACTCGAGCCAGTCGGTCGTGGTCGGGCTCTGTCAGACCTTAACGCTTGGCGCCCGACTGAACGGCCCTGGCGCGGGCACCGATTTCGCGCGCACCGGTCAGCGCACGCCGGTCATCGCTCCGTAAGCGGATCGCCTAGCGGTCACTGGCTGAAGACGAGGCCGAGGGGCGGCTGCCGCCTCTCGGCCTCTTTCGTTGAGCCCGTCGTCGCAACGGTCACGGGCGGGGTAGCGGTTGCGGCGCGCGCGGCCCTGTATACGAGACGACCGCTTCTCTCGCGCCCGCAACCCCGCGCTCGGACATCCTTCGAAGCGCGTCATGCGCGTAGACGGCGACCTCCGGGTCCTGCAGCGCGCCGGCGACGAGCGCCACTCGATCCTCGCCGCCAAGGCGACCGAGCGCGTGCAGCGCGTGCACGCGGATTGCGCCGGACGGCCCGGGACGGGTGGCTCGCGCCACGTCGTCCAGCCGCGAGCCGTCGCCGATCTCGGCGAGTAGAAGCGCCGCGAGCAATGCTCGCTGCTGTTCGGTCGCGGCTCCGCCGGAGGAGCGCGCGCTCGCGGCCGGCGCCGCGATCGTCGCCGAGCGGATCCTTTCGACGATGTCGCGGTTGCGCCCGTCCTCCGTCAGTCCCCACAGAACGCGCTTCGCTTGCAGGGCATTCGAGAGCGGCTCGTCGTCGAGCGCCAGGTTCACGAGCCGGGCGAGCGCCACGTCGTCCGTACACAGATCCTTGCACGCGGTGATCGCCTTGCGCCGCACAGTCGCAACCGGATCCTCGAGAGCGGCAACCACCACATCGTGGCTGTCCTTGCCGGCGACCTTGCGCAGCGCGGCCACCGCGGTCGCGCGCACTTCCGGCTCGGGATCGCTCCGGGCGACCCGGGCGACGCCCTTCTGCACGAGCTCTCCCGGCTCGGGCGCGGACGCGAGGATGCCGATGATCCCGTCACGCACGACGGGCCCCTCGCGCTCCAAGGCGCGAAGCAGCGCGGGCCAGGCGGCAGAGCCCAGCGCGGTCAGCCGATCCTCCGCCGGCCCCGACTCGAACAGGTCGTCGCTTGCGAGCGCACGGATGTCCGGCGTCACGTCCACACAGACCTCGTACTCGGCGGCCGAGGCACCCTCTCTCGCCAGGAAGAGCGACACCCCGATAGCGAGGACCGCGCTGCGCCGCTTGCGCACCGCCTTAGATCGCAGCGGCTGAAAATCCATGGTCCGCCATGATCGGCGGGCGACCGGAGTCTTTCAAGCACTGCGATCCGGTCGATGCCGCCCTGCGTCAGCACATCGCGCGCCAGGTGCCCCACTCCACCCTTCCGTCACTGCTTGACGCCGGGCCACGGCGCCGGGTCGCGAGCAGTCGTTGCTCGCTCCAAGGACCTCCGATACGAGGGCCGCATGCAAACCCGTGATCGGCACTTCATCGGCGGCGAGTGGGTCGCACCCAGCTCGACCGAGACCATCGACGTCATCTCCCCCTCCACCGAGGAGGTGATCGCCCGCGTCCCCGCGGCCAAGGCCGCGGACATCGACCGCGCCGTCGCCGCCGCGCGCGCCGCATTCGACAACGGCCCCTGGCCGCGCATGACGGTCGCCGAGCGCGTCGACTGGATGCGCAAGCTCTCGCAGGGCCTGCAGGCGCGCATGAACGACGTGGCACTCGCGGTCACGACCGAGATGGGCTGCCCGATCACCGTGTCGACGATGGCGCAGGCCCTGCCGCCGGGCATGGTCCTCGACAAGTACGCCGAGGTCGCGAGCAGCCACCCGTTCGAGCAGGACCGTGCCGGCCTCTTCGGTCGCGTGATCGTCCGTCAAGAGCCGGTCGGCGTCTGCGGCCTGATCGTGCCGTGGAACTTCCCGCTCGCGATCATCGCCTTCAAGCTCGGTGCAGCGCTCGCCGCCGGCTGCACGACGGTCATCAAGCCCGCGCCGGAGACGCCGCTCGACGCGTACATCCTCGGCGAGGTCTGCGAGCAGATCGGCTTTCCCAAGGGGGTCATCAACATCGTCGTCGCCGGGCGCGAGGACAGCGAGCTGCTCGTTCGGCATCCCGACGTCGACAAGATCTCGTTCACCGGCAACAGCGTCGTCGGACGCCGCATCGCGAGCATCTGCGGCGAGCAGCTCAAGCGCTGCACGCTCGAGCTCGGCGGCAAGTCGGCGGCGATCGTCCTCGAGGACGCGGATCCGGCGACCGTCGTGCCGGGCCTCGTGCCGAACGGCATCCTCAACACCGGCCAGGCCTGCGCCGCGCAGACGCGTCTCCTGATCCCGAAGAGCCGCTACGCGGAGTACGTCGACGCGATCGGCGAGTTCATGCGCGCGCTGCCGACCGGCGATCCGATGGATCCGACGATGCAGCTCGGACCTCTGGTCGCCGAGCGGCAGCGCGCGCGCGTCGAGGGCTACATCAAGAAGGGACGCGAGGAAGGTGCTCGCCTGGTGGTCGGCGGCGGCCGCCCGGCGGGTCTGTCCAAGGGCTGGTACGTGGAGCCGACGCTCTTCGCCGACGTGAACAATCAGATGACGATCGCGCGCGAGGAGATCTTCGGACCGGTGCTGGTCGCGATCCCGTACGACTCCGCCGACGATGCGGTGCGCATCTCGAACGAGTCGGAGTACGGCTTGTCGGGTTCGGTCTGGACCAAGGACATCGACCGCGGCATCGACATCGCGCGGCAGGTGCGCACCGGCACGTACAACGTCAACGGCTTCATCATCGACTTCGGTGCGCCGTTCGGCGGCTTCAAGTCATCGGGCCTCGGACGCGAGTTCGGCCCCGAAGGCATCGCCTGCTTCACGGAGTACAAGAGCATCGCGATCTTCTGACCCGCGCGGCGACGGGCTGGTGCAACACGCACCAGCCCGTCGCCGCCGGCCCTCCGCTGGAGCGGCCCGCGGTGCACGCGGCACGCTCCGCGCGCCGCGTCGCAGCGCGCGCCCGATTCCTACGGCGCGCTCTTCGGCCGGTAGACGAGCGACGGCCGGTTGTCCGGCCCGTTCACCGGCAGGAACGCGTCGCCCTCCCAGCGGATCTCCTGCACCGGCTCGTACCAAGGATCGAGCGCCGGCCACGGCGAGTGCAGGACGATCATCGTGTAGTGCTTCGACGCCAGCCGCTCGCGCAGCGCGGCGAGAAACTCTTCCCGCTGCGGCGACGGCGCGCTCCGGATCAGGTCCACCACCGCGACGCCGTGTGCCGTCACCGGCTTGCCGGCGCGCACCGCGAGGTACGGGTTCTCCATCAGCATGACCGGACCGGGCTCGCTGCGCAGAAGCTCGACCAGACGCTCGCCGTCGGCGACGTCGCGCGCGGTCGGGATCAGCCCCTCGGCCGGACGGAACAGCAGCGCGAAATGCGCCGTCAAGGCGAGCGACAGCAGCGCCAGCGGAATCCAGCGCGCGTCGCGCGAGCACCGCGCCGCCGCGCGCCCGCACCAGCCCGCCGCGACGAACGACAGCGCGAGGAACGCGCCGACGTTCACGTTGCGCCAGCCGCCGGTGTGGAGTCGCGCCATCCACGACGTCGCGATCAGCGCGAGCGCGAACAGCAGCTCGAGACGCGCATCCGCGTCGCGCCGGCTCGCCGCGCCGAGGGTGACCAGACCGCACGCCGCGAGCACCGTCAGGACGGGGCTCGTGCCGAGCAGGTCGTCGACCCAGAATCCGAGCAGCTGCGCCGAGTCGATCGCGTGCCCGCGCGGGACGGTGAGCACGTAGTACGAGAACCAGCCGCCCGAGCGCAGCTCCTCGGTGAGGCAGAGCCCGCCCGCGACGACGAGGAATGCCGCGAGAAACGCGACGCCATCCGACCGCCGGCGCAGCAGGACCCCGGCCCCGAGCACCGCCCCGACGATCGCCGCCGGCTGCTTGGTGAACACCGCGAGGCCGCAGAGAATGCCGCCGACGATGGCGGCGGCGGCGCCCTCGCGAAAGCGCACGACGAGAAATCCCGCGAACAGCAGCGCGATGAACAGAACGTCGCCGCGCGCGACGTCGTAGAAGGTCGCCGTCGGGACGAACGCCGCCGCAAAGAACCCTGGTGCGAGGAGCGTCGCGCCGATCCCGGCGCGCGCACGCCACTGCTGCCACGCGAGGCCGATCAGCACCGCCGACGTCGCGAGGAGCGTCAGCGCACGCAGCGTCGTGAAGCTGGCGCCGAACAGCGACGCAGCCGCGGCCCCGAGGTAATCGTACAGCGGGGTGTACAGGAACGGCACGTACTCGAGGCTCGGCTTGACGTAGATCTGCCGGCCGGCGAGCACCTCCTGCACCGACACGAGCACGCCGCCCTCCATCCACTCGATCTCGAACGGATAGCCGATGCGCGACAGCGCGACGTAGAACACGAACGCGACGTGCCCGAGCCCGAGCAACGCCGGCAGCGCGAGCGCCAGCAGCGCGACGCGGCTGTGCGGGTTCGCCGCACCCGCCGCGTGCACCACTTCAGACTGCACGGTGCCGCGCGGCGCGTCGCATGTTCCATCCGGTAGCGCGCACGCGCGCGACGCTAACCGAGGCCGCGCGCGGTGTCGACCGCACGCTCTGAACCACCGCTGGCTGCGCACAGCACGCTTCGCATGCATGCAGACGCCCGCCCGCGGGACCCGTCGCACCAGGCACGCCTGCTCGCCGCGTCGTCCGGGGTTCCGGACAGATCGTGCGCTCGAGCAGATCGAACGCGGGGCAGCGGGGCCTCGACTCTGGATCTTCTGGTGGGCCCCGTCTCGCTAGCGGGAAGCCTGGTCACTTCAGGGAGGTCAGATGAAACGGCTCGTCGCTCTGTTCGTTCCTTTGCTTGCTGTCCATGGGCGCGCCTTGTTCACGTCCCCGCCCAGCGCACCGATCGTCGAGGACAAGGTCGGTGAGAGGGGTGCAACGCAGGCCGATCACCGGGTCGGTACGCTCGCGACGGTCGCGCAGCGAAGGCTGGCACTCATCAAGTTCGCTGACGGAAAGTTCTGCGCGGAGCCGCCGCCGGACGTGGTCGACAACATCTCCTCGGTTCTCACCACGTCAACGGCGCCATCCAACCCGGCGACTTTCTCAGCGCACAACAGACGTTGCTCGATCGCGCGAGCCTTCTGATCTACGCCGAGCTGCCGCACGTCAAGTCGATCAAGCTCGACGATGTGCCACCAGCGCCGTGGCCCACGCTACCCGAGCTGGCGCCGCGACCATCCCCTGACGGGACAAGGTAGAATCCGCCTTTCGACCAGACTGGCTAGGCGACGTCGCGCTGGCCGTCTGCGCGCACGTCGGGGGCGGCGCACGTCGTGCGGCGCCGCGCGAGCAACCGGTCGATGACCGCGCGCAGGTCGTCGACGCGCAGCGGCTTCGTCAGGTACTCGTCCATGCCCGACGCGAGGCACTCCTCGCGCGTGCCGGCGTTGGCAGTGACCGCGACGATCGGCACGTGCGACGCATCGCCACCGTGCGCGTCCTGCTGCTCGGCAGCGCGGATCGCGCGCGTCGCATCGAAGCCGTTCATCTCCGGCATCTGGCAGTCCATCAGCACGAGATCCACCGGCTCGCGCAGGAACTGCTCGACTCCCTCGCGGCCGTTGCGCGCCACCGACGCCCTGCACCCGAGGCGCTCGACGATCCGCACCGCGAGTCGTTGATTGACGAGATTGTCCTCGACCACGAGGATCCGCGGCGTGCCGTCGGCGACGTGCGCCGTCGGTGGCCCGCCCGCCTCGACGACCGTCGACACCAGCGCCGCCGTCGACGACGCGACATCGGTGGCCGCCTCGAGCGCCAGTTCGAGATCTCGCCGCGTGTCCACTGGCGCCGCACGCTCGACGCCGGGCGCCTCGATCGCCGCGAGCAGGCGCGCCGGTCGCAGCGGCTTCGCCAGCACGTGCACGCCGGGCGCGCTGCGATGGCGCGAGATCTCGCCGAGCGGCGCCAGCAGGACGACGCGTCGCGCACCGGTGATCCGCGATCGGCCGAGCTGCTCCAGCAGGTCCCCGCCGGCGGCATTGCGCAGGCTCGCGTCCGCGATCAGCACGTCGTACGGCGTCTGCGCACGCGCGGCACGTGCCAGCGCGGCACGGGCGCCGATCACGTCGTCGTAGGCCTCGACACGCGCGCGCCAGCACCACAGCAGGTGGCGCAGCACGCCTTCGGTCGCCGTGTGGTCGCTCAGCAGCAGCACGTGACGACCGACGAGCCGCCCGCACGGCTGCAGCGACACGTCCGCGTCCTCGCACAGCTCCGCGGCGGCGAGGCGCGCGGTGAACCAGAACGTGCTGCCCTGCCCGGGCTGCGAGTCGAGACCGATGTCGCCGTCGAGCAGCTCGGTGATGCGCCGGCAGATCGTGAGCCCGAGGCCCGTCCCGCCGTAGCGACGCGACATCGAGGCATCGGCCTGCGTGAACGGCTCGAACAGGGCGCGGCGGTGCGCCGGGTCGATGCCGATCCCGGTGTCGGCGACGGTGAAGCGCAGCGTGACGTGCTCCGCGTCGCGGGACGCGAGCGCGACCCGCAGCACGACCTCACCGCGCTCGGTGAACTTGACGGCGTTGCCGGCGAGGTTCATCAGCACCTGTCGAACGCGGCCGGGGTCGCCGCGCACCAGCGACGGCACCGCGGCGTCGACCGCGTAGGCGAGCTCGAGCCCCTTTCGCTGTGCCGGCTCGGCCAGCAGCTCGACCACGTTCTCGGCCAGCTGGCGCGGGTCGAAGTCGATCTCCTCGAGCTCGAGCCGGCCGGCCTCGATCTTCGAAAGGTCCAGGATGTCGTTGAGGATCTCGAGCAGCGAGTCCGCCGAGGAGTAAACGGTGCTCGCGAGCTCGCGCTGGTCGTCGCTCAGCGGTGTCTCGAGCAGCAGGCTCGTCATGCCGAGCACGCCGTTCATCGGCGTACGCAGCTCGTGGCTCATCGTCGCGAGGAAGTCGGACTTGAGGTGCGCTGCCGCCTCGGCCGCCTCCTTTGCGCGCAGCAGCGCGGTCTCGGCTTCGCGACGTGCGGTCACGTCGACCACGGTGCCCTCGAAGCGCACGATGGAGCCGTCGCCGTCGCGCACCGCGCGTGCGTTCTCGCTGATCCAGATGCGCGCGCCGTCGGCACGCCGGATCTCCGACTCGAAGCCGACGACGACACCGTCGCGCTCCATCGCCGCGACGAAGTCGCCACGTCGCGACGGATCGACGTAGAGCTCGTTCGCGATGTCGCTGAAGCAGCGGATGAGGTGGTCGCGCGACGCGAAGCCGTACAGCTTCGCCAGCGTCGGGTTGACGTCGATGTAGCGACCGTCCGGCGTGGTGAGGAACATCCCCTCGACGGCGTGGTCGAAGAGTCCCCGGTAACGCTCCTCCGCGACGATTCGCCGGCGTCGCTCCGCACGGGCGATCACCGCGACGCCGAGCAGCGCTGCGGCAGACACGAAACACCAGATCAGCGCAGCGGTGCTCACCGAGTCCGTATCGACCCGCGTGAAAAAGCCCTTGAGCCGCAAGGGCCTGTGCGGCACCGCCGAGCACCGAACGGCCCGGGCGTGCACAGCGAACGAGCAGCGCCGGCGCGCGCGGCGCCGGATGCATCGCGCGTAGGCAGCCGTGGCGCAACCGCTGCGGCACGAAATGACGCGTGCGCGCTACCCGCGCCGCGCCGTCAGCGAATCGTGCCGCGGCCGGGGATCAGCGGCAGATCGAGCGCCGTC
Source organism: Candidatus Binatia bacterium (assembly GCA_019749875.1). Lineage (GTDB taxonomy): Bacteria > Desulfobacterota > Binatia > UBA12015 > UBA12015 > VGTK01. The sequence goes on from JAIEPK010000219.1 coordinate 13,871, forward strand.
ACCCATCCCGGCGGCAGCGCGTTGACGTACGGCACCGCGTTCAGAGCGCGCAGGCCGGTCGCCATGCAGCCTGCGGTGGCGGCGTCGCGGCCGCTGCCGTCGGTGAAGCGAAAGGCCGTCTCCTGGAAGATCGACGGCGAGCCCTCGATCTCCACCCGGTACACGTCGTCCTGCGTCCCGCGCGGCCAGTCGGGTGCCGCGTCGCGACCGACGCGGTTCACGTGCTCGAGCTGGATGCGCGTCTCACCCCGGTACACGCCGTTGATCGTGAAGTGGATCGCCGCCACCTCGCCCGGCCGGATCCCGCCCTTTGCCGTCCGGATCGGCTTCGGCGTCACCCACTTCTCCCAGGTGGTGGTGATCTCGTCGAGCTCGATGCCGGCCGCGTGCGCGATCATGGGCACCGTGGCCCCCCACGCCATGACGAGCACCTCGCGATTCTCGAGCAGGCACGGCGTGTCGGGAGTCCGCCCGATGCCCATCTCGATCTCGTAGTCGCCGGTGTAGTTGACGTAGTCGAGGATCTCGAGCGCACGCACGATCCGCACCTCGCCGCAGAGACCCATCAACGTCATCGGAAACAGGTCGTTCGCGAAGCCGGGATCGATGCCGGTGGTGAAGCACGACGCGCGGCCCTTCTCGCAGGCCTCCGCGATCGGCTCGATCCACTGCGGCGGATTGCCCTTCATCGCGGGCCACACCCACGGCGTCATCGCCGTCGAACAGACGTCGATCCCCGCGAGCAGGAACTGACGGATCAGGCGGATGTTGTCGTTCGCGTGCGCCGCGGTCGGGCCGTAGTGGACCAGCGCGTCGGGCACCGCCGCGATCAGCCGTGCCACGTCGTCGGTCGCGGCGAGACCGATCGGGCCGATGCCGCAGATCTCGCCGACGTCGCAGCCGACCTTGGCCGGATCGCTCACACCGACGCCGACCAGCTCGAACTCCGGGTGCTTGACCATCTCCGGAAGGACCAGGCGGCCGACGAAGCCGGTGCCCCACACGACGATCCTCTTCCTGCTCACGCGACGATGCCTACAAGAGCTCGCGCTGCCGCGCGAGACGCAGCACGGGCGAATGCGAGCGCTCGCGCGCCCGACCGCGCCGAGCGACGCCGCAGCGCGTCTTGCCGGTCCCGGCCGCACGAGATAGCCAGCCTGTCTCACCGACCGAGCAACGAAGCGTCGGGCGCGCCGCGTCCGACGGAGGCACATCACCATGACGGAAGACGAGCTGCGCGGCCGCGTCCGCGCGCTGATCGCGAAGGTCGATCCCGATCAGGTCGACATGCACACGTTCCGCGGCGCCCAGTTCGACCACGGGCTCGCGCTGGTCAACTTCCCCGAGGGCTACGGCGGCCTCGGGCTGAACCCGCGCATGCAGGCGATCGTCAACGACGAGCTGCAGAAGACCTGCACGACGACGTACGACGACCTCGTCATCAACCCGATCGGCATCGGCATGGGCATGCCGACGTTGCTGACGTACGGCTCGGACGAGATGAAGAAGCAGCTGCTGCGGCGCTGCTACACGGGCGAGGACATCTGGTGCCAGCTGTTCAGCGAGCCGGGCGCCGGATCCGACGTCGCAGGCCTCGCCACGCGCGCCGACCGCCACGGCGACGAGTGGGTCGTCAACGGCCAGAAGGTCTGGACGAGCCTCGCGCACGTGTCGCGCTGGGGCATGCTGCTCGCGCGCTGCAATCCCGACGTGCCGAAGCACGAGGGCCTGGTCTACTTCCTGGTCGACATGAAGAGCCCGGGGGTCGAGGTCCGGCCGCTCTACCAGATCACCGGCGAGGCCGAGTTCAACGAGGTGTTCTTCAACGACGTGCGCATCCCGCACACCAACGTTCTCGGCAAGGTGGGACAGGGCTGGCACGTCGCGATCACGACGCTGATGAACGAGCGCACCGCGCTCGGCGGCGGCTCGTCGCAGCGCGCCTCGGGTCCGATCCGCATCCTGATGGGCCTGTGGCAGGAGCGCGGCAAGGGCCGCGGCGAAGCGAGCGCGGTCACGCGCGACCGCATCACGAAGCTCTACATCGAGTCCGAGCTGCTGCGCGCGACCGCCGCGCGCGCGCGCGCGGCGCAACGGTCGGGCAACCCGGGTCCGGAAGGATCGGTCGGCAAGCTCGCGCAGGCCGAGCTCTACAAGCGCATCTGGGAGTGCTGCACCGACGTCATGGGCGCCGACGCGCTCACCTACGAGGCCGGCTACGAGCTGCGCCGTCCCCGCGTGGAAGACCGGCGCGACGCGGTCGGCATGGCCAAGTATCAATTTCTCCGCTCGCGGGCGAACTCGATCGAGGGCGGAACCTCGGAGGTGATGCGCAACATCCTCGGCGAGCGCGTGCTGGGCCTCCCCGGCGAGCCGCGCGTCGACAAGGCCGTGGCCTGGAAGGACATCCCGCGATGAGCTTGACGTTCACCCCCGAGCACGAGGAGCTGCGCCAGACGGTGCGGCGCTTCCTCGCCGAGAAGTCGCCGATCAGCGCGGTCCGGAAGACCATGACGACGGATGCCGGCTTCGACGACGCGGTGTGGTCGCAGATGGCGGAGCAGATCGGCCTGCAGGGGCTCATCGTCCCCGAGGCGCACGGCGGCGCCGGCATGGGCGCGACCGAGCTCGCGATCGTCATGGAGGAGATGGGTCGCGTGCTGCTGTGCGCACCGTTCCTGTCGACGGTCCTCGCGACGCAGGCGCTGCTGCTCGCCGGCAGCGACGCCGCACGCGGCGAGCTGCTGCCCGGCATCGCGGCCGGCACCACACGCGCGACGCTCGCCTCCGTCGAGCCGGGCGGCGACTGGGAGCCGTCGGCCGCGAGGGCGACCGCGAAGCAGGACGGCAGCGACTGGAAGCTCGACGGCGAGAAGTCGTTCGTCCTCGACGGCCACACCGCCGACGTCCTGCTGGTCACCGCGCGCACGGCGGACGGACTGTCGCTGTTCCGCGTCGATGCGGGCGCGCCGGGCCTCGAGCGCAAGGCGCTGCCGACGCTCGACCTGACGCGCAAGCTCGCGAACGTCTCGCTGAACGGCGCGCGCGCGACCCGCATCGGTGCTGCGGGCGATCTCACGCCGGCGATCGAGCGCGCGGTGCAGTGGGCGATCGCGGCGCTCGCGGCCGAGCAGGCCGGCGGCGCGCAGCGCTGCCTCGAGACCGCAACCGACTACGCGAAGACGCGCCTCCAGTTCGGCCGTCCGATCGGCTCGTTCCAGGCGATCAAGCACCGCTGCGCCGACATGTTGGTGAGCGCCGAGTTCGCGAAGTCGGCTGCGTACGGCGCGGCGGGCGCGCTCGACGAGGAAGGCGGCGCGGCGGACGAGGCGGTCGCGATCGCGAAGTCGTACTGCTCGGAGGCGTTCTTCCAGGCGGCCGGCGACAACATCCAGATCCACGGCGGCATGGGCTTCACCTGGGAAGCCGACGCGCACCTGTACTTCAAGCGCGCGAAGAGCAGCAGCCTGCTGTTCGGCGACCCCGTCAAGCACCGCGAGAAGCTCGCGGCACGCATCGGGCTCTGAGCGGAGCGCTCGCGATCGAATGAGCGGACGACATAGGAGGACACTAGGCGATGACCCGCGTCCTGCTGCTCTGGCACCGGGCCGATCACGAGCGCGGCGCGCGCCTCGCCGCGTGCTTGAACGAGGCTGGCATTCGCACCGCGGCAGACCTCGGCCCTCCTACCGACCTCGACCCGCGCACCGTGGACGAGTGCTCGGCGGTGGTATTGCTCCAGGGCGCCCGTCGACCATCCGCCCGAGCGCGTCGTCTCTTGGAGCATGCCCGACGGCGTGCGAAGCCCATCGTCGTCCTCACGATCGCGGGCCCCGACACCGCGCCTGTCTCGGAGCCGCCGTCTCCGGCGCGCTTCATCGACTTCACAGGCTGGGACGGAACGACGCGGTCTCCGGTCTTCCGAGACCTGCTCCAGGCGATCGACCAGGGGGGATCGGATGAGAGGGGCAAAATGGCCGGTGCCCCCGCCGACGACGGCGACGCGACCCGCGTCTTCCGCGGTGCAGCCGACGAAGAGATCGACGAGCTGCGCCGAGCGCCCATCCCGAGCGCGACGACGGTGCTCAAGAGCGTTCTCGCCGCCGGAGCTCGCGGCGCGGCGCGCCTCGCACGAGAGGTGCGCGACCGGCTGCGCCCGACGCAAGTGCTTCGCATGCCGTTGCCGGAGGAGCCGCCGCCACCGACGGCCAGCGCGCCGAGCACCGAGCCGACCAGCGACGAGGTGCGTCTCGCGGTCGCCGCTCCGCGGCGAGCGGACCAGGGCACCACGTTCGTCGCCCGCTTCGCAGCGTACGTCGAAGGGAGTCGCGTCGAGACGCTCGAGAAGCTCGCGGAGCTGGGCGAGACGGGCGACCGCATCGTCAAGGACGTCGCGCCGAGCCGCCACGCGCGCTGGGCGATCGGCGCGCCCGTCACCGTACGCCTGACGTCGACCTCCGAGTCGCTCGCGATCAGCCCCGCGACCGCGTCGTTCGAGTGGAACGGACGCGACAGCCTCCTCAGCTTCCTCGTCACGGTGAAACCGGACGCCCCCTGCAGCACGGCGCAGCTGTGCTTCGCCGTCTTCCTCGACACCGTACCGATCGCCTTCCTCCCGCTCGGCGTCGCGATCGCGCAGGGCGCCGCCGAGCCGGCTCCGGCAACGGAGACGGTCGAGGTGGCGGCGCCGAAATCGGCGTTCGCCTCCTACGCCTCGAAGGACGCGAGCAACGTCGCCGGCCGCCTGTCGTCGCTGTCGCGCTGGGCGCCCGGCCTCGACATCTTCCAGGATTGTCTCGACCTGCGGGCGAACGAGCAATTCAAACCGCAGCTGGAGCGCGAGATCGTACACCGCGACGTCTTCCTGCTGTTCTGGTCGCGCAACGCGCGCGCGTCTCGATGGGTCAAGTGGGAGTACGAGACAGCGCGCGATCGTCGCGGCCTCGCGGTGATCTTGCCGATGCCGCTCGAGGATCCGGCGATCGCCCCACCGCCGGACGAGTTCGCGCAAGACCACTGGCGCGATCGCTTCCTGCTTGCGGGCTATGCTCTCGCGAAGATCGCCGACGACGCCGGCACACCACCTACAACGGCACCTTGAGCCCCGCGCCGGCGGCCGGATAGATGCAGCGCAGCCCGTAGTCGCGCCGCAGCAGCGGATCGTCCCACGGCAGCGTCCGATCGGTCGAATAGTTGAAGTGCAGCTCGACACCCTCGTCGGCGGCGTCGACGACGCGCGCGAGCGCCTCGGGATCCGGGTGGCCGTGACGGGTGCCGTTGGTCGAGACGAGGTAGCGCGGGCACTCGAGGAGCCGGAGCAGGGACACCGAGGTGTTGCGCGCGCTGGCGTGGTGCGAGAGCTTCAGCGCGTCGAGTGTCAAGTACGCCTCGCGACGCTCGGCGAGCAGACGCCGGATCGACGCCTCGACCTGCGGCGCGTGTGCATCGCCGACGAAGAGCGCTGCCTTGCCGTCGAACTCGGCGAGAAACGAGATCGAGCTGCCGTTCGGCTCGCTCGCGTCGGGCTGAAACGGAATCTCGAGCAGATCGGGGATCACGATGGGCCCCGGCTCGCGATGCGCGAGGACGTCGGGGCCGCTCCGCTTGTCGCTCCCCAGGATCTCGAGCGCGCGCTCGTAGTCCCCCGGATCGATGCGCTTCTCGGCAGCGGCCGCGCCGAGGTCGGCCTCCCAGCGTCGCCGCATGTCGCGCAGCTTCTCGGTCGTCGGCCCGAGCAGCGTGAGCACCATGCCCCCGTCGAGCTCGATGCGCGGCAACGGCCCTTGGTCCGGTACGACGACGGGCGTGCGGCGGAAGGCTCCGTTCCACGAGTACCCCCGGTCGCGGAGCAGCGCGCCGAAGAACTCGCCCTGGCGCGCGTCGAGTACCCCGGGCGCACGGTCCGGGTGGTCCCACGGCAGGTCGTTGAGGTGATACCAGCCGTTGAACCAGACGTCCTTCACGCGATCGGCACCGAAGCGCGCGTCTTGCAGCAGCGGGACGGCGCCGGTGATGTGATCGGCGTCGACGTGCGTCAAGACCAGAAGCTCCAAGCGGAGGTTGCTCGCCGCGATGCGCGCGACGACCTCCCGGTAGGCGAGCTTGCGACCGCAATCGATCAGCACGTAGCGAACCGGGTTCACCCCATACTCGATCCAGAGCGCGTCCCCTTCGTCGGCGGGCAGCATCTCGATGGTGAACATGGCTCAGCTCCTCTCGAGCCCGTCCAAGTGATGGCGCAACTCATCGGCGTCCTCGATGACCGACCGCGGCAGGCTGCAGGTGGGATCGGCGCCCCACCAGTCCATGTAGCGCTTCAACTGTTCACACGTCGCCTCGATGGCTTCGCGATCGTCGAGCAGGCGGCATCCCGCCACGAGCGCATCGAGGCAGCTCTTCGCCTTTTCCAGCGCCGGCGGCTGCCCGAACAGTGGTGCGAGAAGGTACAACTCGCACAGCGACCCGCGAGCCCAGATGGCGTCCTTGCGGAGATCCCTTTGCTTTCGCGCCGGCAGATCCGCAGGCACGCTCCGCTCCGCGACTTCACGCGACACGATCTCGGCGATCGTCCAGTCCACCCAATGACTCCGCAGCTCGTCGCCGCCCTCGATCGCGAGGAGCACGAGCCACTGGACCCAGTTCCAGTGATGATCGCGCGAGACTCGCGCGGCGCACTCGTACGCCCCGGTCGCCTGCCGCAGCGCCGACCGGCTGCGTTGGATCCACTTCTCGGCCGCCGGTCCGCGCAACGAGCCCGCGAGCCTCCAGGCGGCCTGCGCTTCGCGCTTGAGCGAGCTCGCGCGGAGTCCGCGCAGCTCCTCGAGCTGGGCCTTCGAGAGCGTCTGGTCCGGCTCGAGGCCCGCCAGCCGACGCCGTACCTCCTCGAAGCGTTCGGCGATCCGATCGGCCTCGAGAGTCTGCTCGGCGGTGAGATCGCGCGTCGGGGAGAGGTCGACGATCGCCTGCTCGATGCGGCGACGTGCCTCGGCCGAGATCGCCTGGAGGTGCCGCAACGCGACCTTGAAGCGGCGCTCCTTGCAACGCTCCGCAAGGTCAGCGTCCACGTGCACGTAGCCCACCAGTGCGATGCGGTCGTAGTAGGTCTTGTCTCGACGCTCGCGCAGCGCGTTGCGGCACCCTCGCAATGCGAGGCGTGGGTCCTCGCCCTCGATGATCTGCTTGAGAAAGTGGCTGAGCAGAATCTCCGAGCCGTCCTTGGTGAGCGCGAGCTGCGAGGCGAGCACGATCGGGATCCCCTCGGCGTGGAGGGTATGCGCGAGCGTTCCCCCCGAGCAGACCGGATCGACCTCACCGCTGTGGCACGCGGCGATGGTGAGCACCTGCGGACGAGGCCCGCGCGCCAGCCACGCCGCGAGCTCTGCCGCCGCGCAGGCATCGAGCTCACCGTCGTCCGTCTCGAGCGCCAGACGAGTGGTCGGCACCGGCTTTGCGGCCAAGTCGAACGGATCTGCGATAGGAGCAGAGCGGGGAGCGACGCCGTGCGCGAGCAGATGGACCTGCGTGAAGCGCTGCTCTCCACCGAGGATCGCTTCGAGCTTGGCACGGGTCGCGTGCGGGACCTCCACGAGAGCATCCGCATCACCCAGATCGCGCAGGATCTCCTCGAGAAGCTCGCGGTGCCGGGCGTGCGGAACGTCCATGCGCCGTGGGGCTGCCCAGGCGAAGAGGACCTTCGGCAGCTGCCCCTCGACGACGGTCGGGGGCGGCCACGCCCGACGCACGCGACGCGTCACGACGACATCGGTGCGCGCTTCCTCGATCACCTCGAACGGCAGCTGCGCCAACTCGAGCGGCCGCGCAACGACATCGATCTGCTGCAGGCCCCCCGCGACTGGCGGCAAGCTCGACGGCCCGAAGAGGAACTCGGTCACGAACGGCGCGAGCCCGCGCAGCATCTCCTCGGCGTCGTCGCGTGCGGTGTCACCCGCTCGCACGAATCTGTCGTAGTCGAGGCGCTTCATCGCCTCGGTCAGGTTCTCCTGCGGCAGCTTGAACGACACCTCGTCGGCGGGTGCCGAGATGCCGATGGTGCGGATGTAGCGATCCGAGAGACGCAGGATGCCGGCCGGATCGCCGAAGCGTTGGAGCTCGATCGTGACGCTCTCGAGCGGCCCGCTCAGCAAGGGGACACCAGGGCGCGAGTCTGCTCGTCGAGCTGGTCGTTCAGCTCGGGGTGGGCGGCAAGGTAGCGCAGCAGATTCTTCGGACGGTATCGCCCAGCCATGTGCTGGTGCTTCGCGGGATCCGCGCGAAGCCTCGAAAGAACGCTCTCATCGACCGTGAGCCCGGGCGTCTGAAGGAGATTCCGCTCTCCCTTGAAGCCGCGCAGGGGACGCAGGAGCGTGTCCACCACCCGGAATCCGAGCGATTTCGCCGACGCGCGCCCTCCGAAGTAGGCTCGAAAGTGCTTCAGGTAGTCGTCTTCGACGACCAGCCCGAGTGCGCGAGCCTCGTCGAGCAGCCAGTGCAGCGCACTATTGGCGAGCCCGTCGTCGGTCAGCCCGCCGCCGACATTCGAATGGACGCCGGCGAACCAGCGCTGCTCCAGGTCCGGATGGTCGCCCGCAAAGATCTCGACCTGGAAGTCGTGCCGGCGTTCGTCGATCGCCATGGCGTGACGGATTCGGTCGACGATCGCCGGTGGCTTCGCCGGTACGTGGAAGCCGATCGTCTCCGGAACGGCCTTCCAGAACGGCCGCAACCGGGTGCCCAGAGACAGGACGGTGTCCCACACCCCGAGGTAACGCACCCGCGCAGGAACGATCGCCGCGAGCTCGGGCCGGCCTCGCAGCTTGTTGCGTTCGTTCTGCCGGTCCCAGAAATCGGCCGCGCTGTTCGTGCCGCAGGAGTCGAGGTACTCGGTGAAGAGCTTCGGCACGTAGTAGGCGTCCTGCTTCGCAGGAAACCCACCGATGCACTCGATCAGCCGCACCAGACTTCGTGCCTGAGCGGCGCCACGGCTGAACCCGAAGACGAACAGCTCGTCGCCCTCCTGCCAGTTGTTCGCCAGGAAGGAATAGGCCTCCTCGACGTTGGTCTCGAATCCGACGCCGAGCATCCCACCGAGCGCATTGTCGAGGCGGCGAATCAGTCGGGCGGCACCGGTGGGCGCGCGGTTCATCGACCCCACGCCCGTGTCGTAGTACGTGACCTGCTTCACGCCCCGGCCGTCACAGGAACGCGTCGCGCGTGCAATCTTGAGGACGTTGGTGGGCCGGTACACCCTCGACCCGTCGAGCCGCTCCACCTCGGACACGGCGTTGTTCCAGGTTCCGTCGAGGCACACGACGTATCGGGTGATCGTCTCCTCATGCGGGCGGTCGTCGGCCATACCTTCGCTCCTCTCCGTTGTGATGTCCCTCGATTCGACGCACGAATCAAATTTCGGTTCATCGGCGCGGAGCGGGGACTCCCTGCTCTTCCGCGGCCTGCGGATCGTCGGTACGCCTCCGGTTCCGCCGGCACGGACGCAGCGTCGCCCGGAGCGGACGGGTCGACACCAGCTCGATCCGCGCGACTCGCTCGGAACTGCGAGCAACGCGTCGGCGTGCGGCGACGCACGTCCCACTGCTAGGCATGGACGTCATGCGCGCCCGGGACCGCCGCTCGAGCAACCCCACGCGCGCGCCTCGTCCGGCCGCTTCGTCGAACGACGCCACGGCCACCGCGAGCTCGGGGCTGGCATCCGCAGCGGCAATCGAGATCGCCGTCGCTTCCGCGACCCACTCGTTCGCCCCGAGCGCCAGCACGACGGAATGGGCGACGATGGCCGCCGGCGACGACGTCGAGATCCACGGCGGCAGGGGCTTCACCTGGGAGGCCGACGCGCACCTGTACTTCGAGCGCGCCAAGAGCAGCAGCCTGCTGTTCGGCGACCCCGTCAAGCACCGCGAGAAGCTCGCGGCGCGCATCGGGCGCTGAGCGGCAGAGCGCGGAGAGGAGCGGTCATGGACTTCGATCTGCCGAAGGACCTCGTCGAGTACCTCGCAGAGCTCGATCGTTTCATCGAGGCGGAGATCAAGCCGCTCGAGAACGAGAACGACAACGTCCGCTTCTTCGACCACCGGCGCGAGTACGAGCGCACCGACTGGGCACGCGGCGGTCTGCCGAAGAAAGAGTGGGAGGAGCTGCTCGCCGAGGCGCGCCGTCGCGCCGACCGCGCCGGGCATCTGCGCTTCGCCTGGCCGACCGAGCTCGGCGGCAAGAACGGCTCGCAGCTCTGGCTCGCGGTGATCCGCGAGCACCTCGCCGCGAAGGGTCTCGGCTTGCACAACGACCTGCAGAACGAGCATTCGATCGTCGCGAACAACCCGTTCGTCGTGATGTTCAAGGAGTTCGCCACTCCGGAGCAGTACGCGCGCGATCACGAGAAGCTGCTGCGCGACGAGATGATCACGGCGTTCGGCCTCACCGAGCCGGAGCACGGCTCGGACGCGACGCACATGGACACCCACGCGGTGCCGAAGGAGCGTGACGGCAAGAAGGGCTGGCTGATCAACGGCGCCAAGATGTGGACCACCGGCATGCACGTCGCGACGCACGTGATGGTCTTCGCGCGCACCAGCGGCAAGGCCGGCGACGCGCTCGGCATCACGACCTTCGTCGTGCCGACCGACACGCCGGGCTTGAAGATCGAGGAGTACCTCTGGACCTTCAACATGCCGACGGACCATCCGCGCATCACCCTCACCGACGTGTGGGTGCCCGAGGACGCGTACTGGGGCGAGATCGGGCGCGGGCTCGCACTCGGGCAGAGCTTCGTGCACGCGAACCGCATCCGCCAGGCGGCGTCTTCGCTCGGTGCGGCGGTCTACTGCGTCGAGGAGAGCGTCAAGTACGCGCGGCAGCGCAAGCCGTTCGGCAAGCCGCTGGCGCAGAACCAGGCGATCCAGTGGCCGCTGGTCGAGCTGTCCACGCAGTGCGACATGCTGCGCCTGCTGATCCGCCAGACGGCGTGGCAGATGGACCGCCTGCCGCACAAGCAGATCGAGCACGAAATCTCGGACAAGGTCTCGATGTGCAACTACTGGGCGAACCGCCTGTGCTGCGACGCGGCCGACCGCGCGATGCAGGTGCACGGCGGCATCGGCTACTCGCGCCACAAGCCGTTCGAGCACATCTACCGGCACCACCGGCGCTACCGGATCACCGAGGGCTCGGAGGAAATCCAGATGCGCAAGGTCGGCGCGTACCTCTTCGGCTACGCCGGGCCGCGCAAGCGCCTGTTCGCGGGCGGCGCGTCGTAGCGACGGCGCGCGCCACGATCGGCACGAGCGGTCACCCGGTCGGCTCGCGCGGCGCCCCGCGTACCGCGCGGACGTGAAAAGCTCGCGCCGGACCGGAGTTGTGCCGGTAGCCGAAGTCGAACTCCGCGATCTGGACCGCACCCCACGGCGGGATCACGGTCGAGCTCCAGTACCAGTCCGACGCGACCGGCCCGAAGGTTGGATCGAGACACGAGCCGTCGCCCGACCCGGTCCCGTGCTCGCACAGCTCGACCGACAGCAGCTCCGCCCCGGTGGGGAGCCGCCAGTCGTTCGCGCCGCCGAGCGCGATGGTGTTCAGGTGCGGCAGGAGCTCGGTGAACGCCGTCCCGTCGGGCGGACGTGAAGGGTCATCGCACGCGACGTCCGCGGGAGCGACGTCCGCACACCAGGTGAACGTCGCGTCCACCGCGCGGGGACCGCTGCCCGCGGGCTGCTTCTTCTCCCACACGAGACCCGTGCGTCGGTCGAGCACCGTGCCGTCGCCGCGGTCCGTGAAGCGCGGCCCCGCTGACGGCGGGACACCGCGCAGCCCATACGCGCGCACGGCGAAGTCGGTGTCCCGACCGGGGTCGGGGAGGAACGCGCCGCCGCCGGCGACCAGCACGCGGGCCTCACCCGGCACCGCCGTGACGGCCCACGCCCAGCCCGAAATCGCCGTGTCGTCGTGCCGCCAGAGCGGTGTGCCGCGCCGCGCGCCGTACGCGAGGACGCCGTGCGAGCTGTGCAAGGTCCCTGCGACCACGGCCGTGCCTGCGTGGATCGCGACGTCGAGCGCGCGGGTGTCGTAGTCCGCGGTCGACGGCAGATCGGTCCACAGAATCGTACCCGCGACGAGGTCGTACGCGCGCACGATCGGCGCGTCGTAGTGACGCCGCACGCTTCCTGCGATCACCACCACGCGACCTTCGACCGCCACGGCGTTCGCCACGTCCCGCTCGCCGCCATCGTACGCATCCGTCCAGACGACGCGTCCGGTGCGGAGATCATGTGCGCGAACGAGCAGGTCGGTCGGGCCCTCGGGATCGTCGCCGAGCCGCCGCAGCCCGGCGACGACCGCGTACGGTGGCGACAGCGCGACGGCGGCGACGTGCTCCGCCGCATCGACGTGCGACCAGCGCAGCCTGCCCGACCGCAGGTCGTAGGCGCGAACGGTGGTCCCGCCACCCACGAGCACCACGCTGCCGCGAATGCCGACCGCGCCCCCGCCGCCACCGCGCTCCTCCCAGCGCACGGCCCCCGTGCGCACGTCGTAGGCCCGTACCAGCGGAACACCATCGAGGAGCCCGGTGACCACGGCCAACCCGGCGCCGGTCGCGACGTGCGACGCGAGGTCGAGACCCCCCGCATCGACCAGCTCCGACCAGCGCAACGCGCCGGAGCGCAGGTCGTAGGCACGCACGACGAAGTCGGACGCCTCCGGCGCACCACGTCGGCCGACCACGACCGCGACGCCGCTCCCGACCGCGACCCCGGCCGCCTCGGAAGCCTCCCCGAGGGCGGGCAGATCCTCCCACACCAAGGCACCGGTCGACACGCGGAGCGCACGGACCGCGAACCGACTCGGGCCGTCGCCCCCCGCGACCAAGCCGGCCGCAACCGCGATCCCGGTCCGGTCGACCGCGACGTCGACCGCACGCTCCTCGAGCCCGCCGGCATCGCGCGTCGCAGCCCACAGCACGCGCGCATCGTTTGCCGAAGCAGGTCCGACCATCGTCACCAGCAGCGCGACCGCTGCGACCGTCTCGCGAAATGGCACATCTTTTCCTTTCGTGACGGTGCGCTTCGTGCCGCTTCGGGCCGTGCGCCGGGGCACCCGGGGACGAGGGCTTCGATATCCGATACCCGTCAGGCGTTGCGCAAGACACGAAATCACTGCCGTCCGCTCGCACCGGGTACGGGCACGTTCGCACGGTCATCGGCCGGCGAGACGCCAGTCGGGATGGGCGACGGCGTCAGGATGCGCTACCGGTCCCGTCCGTGAAGGGTGGCCACGTCCTGGCTTCGCTCCCGGCGGTCCTGCCGAGCGAGGTCTTCGAGACTCTCGTCAAGCACAGCGCGGTGCGCATCGAGCAGATCCTGTCGAAGGGGCATACTTCTCCAGACTCCGGCTGGTACGACCAGGACGAGCACGAGTGGGTGATCGTGCTGCGCGGGCGCGGGCGCCTCGAGTTCGACGACGGCGAGGCGGTCACGCTCGACGCCGGCGGCTGGATCGAAATCCCCGCACACCGGCGGCACCGGGTCGCGTGGACGGATCCCGACGACGTCACCGTCTGGCTCGCGGTGTTCTACCGCGACCCCGGCTGAGGCCCGCGCATCGGCCGCGCCGCCGCGCGTCCGGGCGAAGCTAGAGCGCGTTCCGGACGCGCTCGTAGCCGCGGACCAACTCCTCCTTGAGCAGTCCGAGCGCCGACGAGATGCCCTCCGCGCTGTCCTCGACGTGCGCCTTCGCCGCGAACTCGTTCCAGCGCTCCTCGAGCCGGTGCCACTCGTCCTGGGCCTCCTGCGACCCGAGATGGATCCGCACCTTCAACTCGTCACGGCGAGTCCTGAGATCACGCAGGATGTCATCGATGTTCGCCATGGGATCCTCCTGAATCGCTTCCTGATTCAGGATAGCCCGGCCACGGGATCGCGGTAGCGTTCTTTTCGGCCTCAGGCCGGACGCCCCGCCACTCCGCGCTCCACGAGCACGGCGATCTGTTCGTCGTCGAAACCCAGCTCGCGCAGCACGGTCTCTGTGTGCATGCCGAGCATCGGTGCCGGTCGCGCCTCGCCCGGCGTCACGGACAGCGTGACCACCGGCGCGAGACGCCGGTGCACGCCGAACGTCGGGTGCTCGACCTCCGCGAGCATGCCCGCCTCGCGCGTGACCGGGTCGCACATCACCGAGCGCGCGACCGGACCTTCCGCGACCGCGACGCACGCGACGTCGCGCGCGAGCAGCAGCCGCTCCCACTCGTCGGCGTCACGCGCGGCGAAGACGCGAGCCAGCTCCTCCGCCAGCGCGGCGTCGTGGCGAGCGCGCACCGCGGAGGTCGTGAAGCGCGCGTCGCGGGCGAGCGTGCGCGCGCCAGCGTCGCCGCACTCCGTGAGCGCCGCACACAGGCCCGGCCACTCGCGCTCCTGCGGCGAGGCGAGGAACACCCAGCCGTTCGCGCACGCGTACAGCCGGTACAGCGCGCCCATGCCGTACAGCAGCGGATCGGGCTCCACGCGCGGCGGACGCCCCGCGTAGTCGATGCCGTCGTCCGACACCGCGTAGGCGGTCGTGCACAGCATCGACGTCAGCAGCGACGGCGCCTCACCCGTCCGCTCGCGCGCGACGAGCCCGAGCAGCATCGCCACCGCGACGCCGAGTGCCGACGCGCCGTCCGCGTTGCCCGGCGCCTGCGCCGCGTAGTTGAGGCGGATCGACGCTCGTTTGATCTCGTCGAGCGTCAAGTCGGGACCGTACGGGATCGACGGCCCCGCCTGGAAGAGCGCAGCGCCGCTCGCGACCCCGATGGTCGGTGCGAACGCCGGCTTCCGGCCGCATGGCCCATCGACACCGTAGCCCGGCGACGCGACGCAGACCACGCGCGGGTTCACGCGCTGCAGCGTCGTCGCGTCGACGCCGAGCTTTTCGGCGACGCCGGCGCGGTAACCAAGCAGCACAACGTCGGCGCGGCGCGCGAGCTCGTGCACGATCGCTCGGCCCTCGTCGGTGGCGATGTCGAGGGCGATGCTCTCCTTGCCCTGCAGCACCTTGACGGCGCCGGCCTCGGGCACGGGCAGGACGCTGCGCATCGGCTCACCGGCGAGCGGCTCGACCTTGATCACGCGCGCGCCGAGATCCGCGAGCAGCGCCCCACCGAACGGGGCAGCGTACCAGATGCCGAGCTCGAGCACGGTGACGCCGTCGAGCGCGCGACGCGGCGGCGACCGGTGGCCCGCGGGGCTCGGCAGCGCCCACGCCGCGCCCGGGCCCGGGCCGGCTCCGACCTGGGCTTCCGTCCCCACCCGCGCACGGGCGGCGACGAGCAGGTCGTCGTGCTCGCCGAGACGGGGCGGCGGTGCCGGTGCCCGCGTCGGTGCGCCACGGTGCCCCACGAGCGCGCCGAGCTGTCGCACGCGCCCGAGCTGCGGCAGCTCACCATCGGCGACTTGCCCGTTGTGCCGCATCTGCGGATGCTCGAGCAGATCGCGCGTCGTGCGGAAGACCTCCGCCCAGACGTTGGGACGTTCCTCGAACACCCGCTGCCACTCGTCGAGCGTACGCTCGCGCGCCGCGGCGAGCATGCGCTCCCAGAAGGCTTCGCGCTTCTCCTCGGTGTCGAAGTCGGGCGCGGAGCTCCACTCGGGGTCGTCGAACATCCAGGCGAGCCCGAGGACCTCCATGAACTCGCGAAAGAGGTGCGGCGACGTCTGCGAGAACTGGAGCCAGCGGCCGTCCTTGGTCAAGCACACCAGGAGGCGGAAGGCGAAGCCGGTGTTGGGCACGCCGCGCGGCGAGTACGGAGCCGCCGCCGAGAACGCGTCGGGGTACTTCTCGAACAGGACCCGCAGGAACCACTCCCACGGGTCGTGCGCGGCGAGACCCTGCACGAGCGACGTCTCGACGTGCTGCCCCATCCCGCACCGCTCGCGGACGTACAGAGCGGCGAGGATGCCCTGCAGCGCGCACATCGCGGCGCTGAAGCTCGCATACGGTACCGCGGGGAACGCCGGGCCCGGGCGCGGCGCCATACCGGCGACGTGCATCATGCCGCCGAGCTTCGCCTGCACGATGCCCTCGTAGCCCTTGACGTTCGCGTACGGACCGCGGTGCCCGAAGCCGGTGATCGACGCGTGCACGAGGCGGGGGTGGCGCGCCGCCGTCACGCCGGGGGCGAGCCCCAGACGTGCGGCCGTCGCCGGACGGAAGCTCTCGACGAGCACGTCCGCTCCGTCGAGCAACGCGAGCAGATCGTCGCGACCGGAGGCCGTTCTCAGATCGATCACGACGCTCATCTTGCCGCGCAGCCACAGCGGGAACGCGGCCTGCGTGCGCAGGGCGTCGCCGCCGGGTGGCTCGACGCGCACCACCTCCGCACCTTCGTCCGCGAGGACCAGCGTCGCCAGTGCGCCGGCGAGCCCCCAGGTCAGATCGACGACGCGCAGCCCTGCGAGCGGACGCGCGGGATCATGCACCGTCTAACGCTCCGCGGTCACGCGCCGGAAGCGCGGCAGCACGACACCGTCCGGGGTCTCGTCCCACGCGAGGTCGACGCGCATCCCGACCGACACGTCGTCCGGTGCGACGTCGAGCACGTTGCTGATCAGGCGCGCACCAGGAGCGTCGTCGAGCTCGATCACGACGACGTTGTACGGAACGTCGGCGGCGAGCGGTGGCACCGCGGCGTGGTGCACGATGGTGAAGCTGAAGACGGTGCCGCGGCCGGACAGCAGCGGCCAGTCGCCGCGCGCCGAGCCGCAGTGCGGACAGCCCGGCGACGGCGGCTGACGGAACGCGCCGCAGTCGCTGCAGCGCTGCAGGCGCAGCTCGCGGCGACGGCACGCGTCCCAGAACGGTGCCGTGGTCGCGTCGGGAGCGATCGAGGCGAGGTCGGCGAGCATCGTCATCGCATCACCTCCGCAGCAGCATCGAGCTCGACGGCAGGTTGCTCGGTCCCGCGGTCACGAGCGCGATCTCCGCGTCGGGTACTTGGTTCACGGCCTCGCCGCGCAGCTGCCGCACCGCCTCGATCGCGTGCGTCAAGCCGAGCAGGTAGACCTCGGACAGGTTGCCGCCGTGGGTGTTCACCGGCAGGCGTCCGTCGGGCCAGCGGATCGCACCGCTCGCGACGAGGTCGCCGCCCTCGCCGCGCTTGCAGAAGCCGTAGTCCTCGAGCTGGAGGATCACCATGCCGGTGAAGTGGTCGTAGAGCAGCGCCACGTCGACGTCGTCCGGGGTGATGCCGGCCTGTGCGTAGAGGCGCTTCGCCATGTGCGCGTGCCCGGCCGAGACGTAGAGGTCCTCGGGCTGGTTCTGCGACGTGAGCCCCTGTCCCCACAGGCTGTCGCCGCCCATCGCGGCGGCCATGACGTAGACGGGCTTCTGCTTCAGGTCGCGCGCGCGCTCGGCGGACGTGACCAGAAGGACCGCACCACCGTCGGTCTCCTGGCAGCAGTCGAAGAGCCGGAACGGGTCGGCGATCATGCGCGCCGCCTGGTGCTGCTCGACCGTCAGCGGCTCGCGCTTCAGCGCCTTCGGGTTCCGCATCGCGTTGCGGCGGGTCGACACCGCGACCTCGGCGAGGTGCAGCGGCGTCGTGCCGTAGCGGTGCATGTGGCGGCGGAACAGCAGGCTGAAGAACTGCGCCGGCGAGATCAGCCCGAATGGCCGGTGGAAGTCGCTGAGCGGGTCGGCCGCGACCTGCGCCGAGCCGTAGGCGGCGCCGAAGCGCGCGTGCGGCGGCTGCGTGATGAACTTGTAGACCATCACCACGTCGGCCTGTCCCGCGATCACCGCCGCGGCCGCGTTCGCGACGGCGCCGCACGTGCCGCCACCGCCGCCGCCGTGCACCATGCTCGAGTAGTTGACGGCCGGGATGCCGAGCGCGGGCGCCAGCACGCTCGGATCGAGCTTCTCGACCGAGTACGTCGCGAAGCCGTCGACGTCGCGGCGCGTGAGCCCGGCGTCGTCGAGCGCCGCGTCGAGCGCCTCGCGGATCTGTGCGACGGGATTCTCGTCGAACAGCTCGCCGCGCTTTCCGTAGCGCGTGGCGCCGACACCGACGATGCAGGCCCGGTCCTTCACGGCGCGAACCCGAACAGCCGTGCGGCCGTGCCGCCGACCATCTTCGCCGCCTCATCGTCGGGGACCCCCGCGAGCTGCGTCGCGAGCGACGCGCGCGATTCCGGCCACGTCCCCTCGGGATGCGGATAGTCGCTGCCCCACACCAGCGCGTCGACGCCGGTGAAGGCGCGCGCGTGCACCCCGACCGGATCGTTCTGGAAGGTCACGTGGCCCTGCCGGCGCACGTACTCGCTCGGCTTCAGCGCGAGCTTCGGTCGCGCCCACATCCGGTGCTTCTCGTAGATCTCGTCCATCGTCGTCATGACCCAGGCGAGCCACGCGCTGCCGGTCTCGACGGTGACGAAGCGAAGCTTCGGGAAGCGCTCGAGCACGCCGGACATCGTCAAGTAGAGCACCACGTGCGCACCATCGATCTGCGAGCCGAGCAGGTAGTTGATGACGGCGCCGCCCGGCCCGCGCTCGATGCGCGGCTCGTGTCCCGTACCGGCGTGGAACGTCAGCGTGAGTCCCGTGTCCTGCGCGGCCGCCCAGAACGGGTCGTAGGCGGGGTCGTTGTACGGGCGCGACGGCACCTGGCAGGGCAGGAACAGCGAGCGCAGCCCGAGCTTCGGCGCGCGCTGCGCCTCGCGGACCGAGGCGTCGACGTCGAGCATCGGGATCACGGCGGCCGCCGCGAAGCGCTCCGGATACGGCACGAAGATCTCGGCCACCCAGTCGTTGTAGGCGCGCGCCAGCGCGTACTGCAGCGGCGCGTCGGGCGCCATGAAGCACGCCTGCAGGCCGAGCGTCGGGAAGATGACTTCGCCCGACACGCCGTCGCGATCCTGGTCGCGCAGCCGCAGCGACGGCTCCCAGCCGCCCGCCTGCGCGCGCTCGAGTGCCTCGCCGGTCAGCGTGTCGCGACCGCGCGGCATCTTCCGCGGACGCATACCCTCCATGACGAGGCAGTCGACGCCGTCGACGTTCTCGACGTGCGGAGCACGTGCGCGCATGCCCGGGGGCAGCCGGTCCGAGAACATCTCGGGCGGCTCGTTGACGTGCGAGTCCGCGGAGATCAGACGATGCCTGGTCATGGCGTCCTCTCCACGCGGCGTCCGGCGAAATTTCCGCGCTCATCCAATGAAAATGGGATTTTCATTTTTGCGCGCGTCGTGTACGACGAGGGCGCAGTGGTTGTCAACGGAAATCGCGCGCGCAGCGCGGCGGCGCGCGGCGTCGAGCGGGCGCTGGCGACGCGCGCCGTGCGGCTCGAGGAGCTGCGTGCGCAGCGCACGCAGGAGCACGAGGCGCTGCTGCGCGCGGCACGGCGCGTGTTCGTCCGGCGCGGCTACGCGCAGACGCGCGTCGAGGACGTCCTCGCCGAGGCGGGCATCTCGACGCGCGCGTTCTACCGCTTCCACACCGGCAAGGGCGAGCTCTTCCTCGAGCTCTTCGACCGCGCGAACCGTGCCGCGATGGACCGCCTGCGAGCGTACGTCGCGCGGCAGCGCGATCCGGCGGCGCAGCTCGACGCCTACGTCGCGGCGACACTCGACCTCGCCTACGAGCCGCGCCTCAAGCGCGAGACCAGCCTGTTCGCCGAGGTCCCCGCGGAGCTGACCGCGCAGCACGCGCCCGAGGTCGCGGCGTGCCGCGCGCAGCTGGTGTCGGTGCTGCGCGACATCGTCACCGACGGCGTCGCGAGCGGTGCGTTTCCCGACGCCGATCCCGACACCGATGCCTGGGCGCTGCACGGCGCGCTCGGCGCGACGCTCGCACGCGTGCTGCAGGCGCATCCGCCGCCGCGCCGCGCACCGCTCGAAAGG